>NZ_LR699114.1:0-307759 GCF_902459475.1 Aquicella lusitana
ATAGGCAAATTAACCGATTACGCCATGCTCATTCTGAGCCAGATGGCAAGAGAGCCTCATTTAATTATGAGCGCAACGTTTCTTGCAGAAGCACTGCATCTGACTGCGCCGACAGTAAGCAAGGTGCTTAAAATGCTCTCGGAAGCAGGCCTTGTTAATTCCATACGAGGTGCGGAAGGAGGGTATCGTCTCGCGCGTGCTGGCACGGAAATTACCGTGGCCGATGTCATCGTGGCGATGGAGGGCGGCCTTGCCATGACCGAATGCTGCGAAAATACGAATCTCTGCGCCATCACCACCGCCTGCGCAATGCGAGAAAATTGGAATAAAATCAATAATATGATCCATTCACTGCTAGCCCGATTCACGATAACCGATATGACGGCGCCATTGACTATACAAGGGGTTCACGATGGCTAATCAGCTCATTAAAGAAGTCGTTCATAAACAGTACCCATACGGGTTTGTAACGCCCATTGAATCTGAAACCATCCCGCCCGGCTTGACGGAAGAAGTGATTCGCCTCATTTCTGCCAAAAAAAATGAGCCGGCTTTCATGCTGGAATGGCGCCTCAAAGCCTATAAACATTGGCAAACCATGAAGACGCCAGCCTGGCCGCACCTGCATTATCCGGAAATTGATTATCAAAATATTATTTACTACGCTGTGCCCAAAACCACCCAAGATGGCCCCAAAAGCCTGGATGAAGTGGATCCCAAGTTGCTTGAAACGTACAACAAGCTGGGCATCCCGCTGCATGAACAGGGGCGCCTTGCCGGCGTTGCGGTGGATGCTGTGTTTGACAGTATTTCGGTTGCCACCACTTTCAAAGCAAAGCTTGCCGAAGCCGGCGTAATCTTTTGCTCCTTTTCTGAAGCAGTACAAAAATACCCTGAATTGATCGAGCAATACCTCGGTACCGTGGTGCCCTATCGCGATAATTTTTTTGCGGCGCTTAACTCGGCTGTCTTCAGTGATGGTTCTTTTGTCTATATCCCAAAAGGCGTGCGCTGCCCAATGGAACTTTCCACTTATTTCCGCATTAATACCGCCAAGAGCGGACAATTCGAACGTACACTGATTATTGCCGATGAAGGCAGTTATGTCAGTTATCTTGAGGGCTGCACAGCGCCCATGCGCGATGAAAACCAGCTGCATGCCGCTGTCGTGGAACTGGTCGCACTCGATAATGCGCAAATTAAATATTCCACAGTCCAGAACTGGTATCCGGGAGATGAAGAAGGCCGCGGCGGTATTTTCAATTTTGTTACCAAGCGCGGCGCTTGTCGTGGAGTGAACTCGAAAATTTCATGGACACAGATTGAAACAGGATCGGCTATCACGTGGAAATATCCCAGCGTAATTTTGCAAGGCGATCATTCCGTCGGTGAATTTTATTCTGTTGCGCTGACGAACCATTACCAGCAGGCTGACACGGGCACCAAAATGATTCACATGGGTAAAAATACCCGCAGCACAATTATTTCCAAAGGCATCGCCGCAGGTAAAGGTCAAAATACTTATCGCGGCCTGGTACGCATGCTACCGGGCGCTACCAATGCCAGAAATTATACGCAATGCGATTCGTTGCTGCTTTCGCCCACTTGCGGCGCGCACACGTTTCCTTACATCGAAGTAAAAAATCCCAGCGCGCGCGTAGAGCATGAAGCTTCTACATCCAAGATCGGCGAAGACCAGCTGTTTTATTGCCGACAACGCGGTTTGAGTACCGAAGATGCCATTTCCATGATCGTCAATGGTTTTTGCAAGCAGGTTTTCAAGGAGTTGCCGATGGAATTCGCTGTGGAAGCACAGAAATTGCTGGAAGTCAGCCTCGAAGGCAGCGTGGGATAAACGCCGGGTGAGGGGAGAGGTTGTATTAAAGATGTTTATAAGAGCAGGTAAAAAATGTTAACGATAAATAATCTTCACGTAACTATTCAAGACGAAAAACAACAGACAAAACCGATTTTGCGCGGTGTAAACCTGACGATTAAGCCGGGCGAAGTACATGCCATCATGGGCCCCAATGGTTCGGGAAAAAGTACACTCGCGAATGTGCTCGCAGGCCGTGACGATTATCAAATTACCGCGGGTTCCGTCATGATGCGAGGCGAAGATTTATTATCGCTTGAACCGGAAGTCCGCGCGGCGCGCGGACTTTTTCTTGCTTTCCAATATCCCACCGAGATCCCCGGTGTGAATAATATGTATTTCCTGCGTACGGCCTTAAACAGTCTGCGCAAACAAAAAGGTTTGCCGCCACTTGATGCAGCTGATTTCTTGGCGCTGGTGAAAGCTCGCATCAAAGAAGTAGGGCTTTCCGAGGCATTTTTACATCGTGCGGTGAATGAAGGATTTTCAGGCGGTGAGAAGAAGCGCAATGAAGTGCTGCAAATGCTCATTCTAGAGCCGGATTTCATTGTGCTTGATGAAACCGATTCAGGGCTTGATATTGACGCGCTGCAAATGGTCGGACGGTGCGTAAGCAGTTTGCGTAATAGCAATCGCAGCATTTTAGTGGTGACGCACTATCAACGCTTGCTGGATTATATTCAACCGGATGTGGTGCATGTCATGGCCAAAGGCCAGATTTTGAAATCCGGCGATAAATCACTGGCGCTGGAGCTCGAAGCCAAGGGTTATAGCTGGATTGAAAGCGGGCAGCCGTCATGACGAGAGCAGTATTATTACCAACATGGCTTGAACGAAGCGTAGGGAATGAAAATGCGGGCATACCCGGCTGGTTTGCTGATTTTCGTCAACAACAGAGGGAAGCCTTTATACAGACAGGTATCCCGACGCGCCAGGATGAGCGATGGAAATATGCAGATCTTTCTTTTCTGACCCAGCATCAATTCGTTTCTTCTGAACAATGCGTGGAAGCGGAACAGTTGCAGGATGTTATTCATCAACACCGCTTACGGCAAGGCGATAGTATTCTACTAGTCTTGGTAAATGGTTTTTTCATGCCATCCCTGTCTGATCTCGCCAAATTACCGCCGCAAGTCATTGCCTGCTCCATGCAGGAGGCGTTATCTAGCCATCCTGAATTAATCAAGGCCCATTGGCCGCAAGCGGCAGAAACTAAACAATATCCTTTTGCAAGCCTGAATGCAGCGATGTGCATGGACGGCTTGTTCTTCTATCTGCCAGACCAATGTGCGTTGGCTGCGCCGTTGCATCTTTTGTCGCTAGTGATTAACGAACAGGAATGGATTGCCTGCCCGCGTCATCTTTTTATATTGGGCGAGCACAGCCGCTTAACTGTAGCAGAAGAACATTTTTCTTTATCAAGCCATCGTTATTTGATGAACATGGTCACCACGATGACGATTGGCAAACACGCACAACTCAAACACATTAAAATTCAGCAGGAAGGCCGAAAGGCGATTCATCTTGCACACACCTTTGTTACGCAGCAGCAGGACAGCGAAGCAGCTTTTACTTATTTTTCATTTGGCAGCCAGTTTGCGCGCGACGAGCTGGCGGTTAAGCTGGAAGGACCGGGCGCGATATGCGATACGAGCGGATTCTATCATTTGCAGCATGACAATCAGTATATTGATCATCATGTGGAAATTGATCACAACGCAGCGCATAGTCAAAGCCAGATGCTTTATAAAGGTATTCTTGATAAAAAGTCACGCGCGGTATTTAACGGCCGCCTGTACGTCAAACAGGAAGCAAAAAAAATTCTGGCCTATCAAGCCAATCATAATTTGCTTTTATCCCACTCTGCGGAAGTTTATTCCAAACCAGAATTAGAAATTTATGCGGATGATGTGAAATGCAAGCATGGTGCAACGACGGGTCAATTGGATCACGACGCACTATTTTACATGCGCGCCCGTGGAATTGATAAAGCGGAAGCCATCGCCATTTTGTTGCGCGGATTTGCCGAGGAAATTACGCAGCGAATTACGCACCCTGGTATCAAAATGCGCGTGCAGGAGATGTTATAGCGTATGAGAACACGTTTGAATGACAAAATTGATTTTTCCTTATTGCGACACGATTTTCCCATTTTACAGGGAAAAAACCGCAATCAGCCGCTGGTTTACCTGGATAGCGCTGCTTCTGCCCAGAAGCCGCGCCAAGTAATTGAGGCCATTTCCAATTTCTATTATCAGGACTATGCCAATATTCACCGTGGTATTTATGAATTAAGCGAGCGCTCGTCTAAATTGTATGAAGACGCGCGCGAACAAGCGGCCCAGTTTATTCACGCTGCAAGAGCGGATGAAATTGTTTTTGTGCGAGGCACGACGGAAGGCATTAATCTTGTAGCGCACTGTCTGCCTCGCACCGCAAACGGTGCATACATACCCTGGCAGGCAGGAGATGAAGTCATTCTGAGTGCTATGGAGCATCATTCCAATATTGTTCCCTGGTTTCTGCTCAAGGAGCGACTGGGGATCGAATTGAAAATTATTCCGGTAACAGATGCGGGTGAATTGGCGCTGGAGACCTATCTAAAATTATTTTCTCCGCGCACAAAATTGGTCGCCATCAATCATGCATCCAACGTCATTGGCACAATTAATCCTGTCAGTGAAATGACGCGCATTGCGCATGAACACGGTGTGCCTGTTTTAATTGACGGCGCGCAAGCCGTGCCGCACATGCCTGTGGATGTGCAAGCGATTGGCTGCGATTTTTATATTTTTTCAGGTCATAAACTATATGGACCTTCCGGCGCAGGCATTTTGTATGCCAAACAACCTTGGCTGGATGCCATGCCCCCTTATCATGGAGGCGGCGGAATGATCGAAACGGTAGCCTTTTCCAGCGTAACGTTCGCAAAGGCGGCACATAAATTTGAAGCGGGCACGCCAGATATTGCCGGCGCGATCGGTTTGCATGCAGCCATTCAATATGTGCAGGGCATTGGTGTGGAAACTATTTTTGCCCATGAGCAGGATTTGCTTTGCTATGCAGAAGCACGCTTGTTGACCATTCCCGGATTGCGCATCATTGGCACCGCGAAGCCCAAGGTCGGTGTTATTTCCTTTGTGATAGAGGGAATTCATCCACACGATATAGGAACTGTACTGGACCATGAGGGCGTCGCCGTGCGCGCGGGCCATCATTGTGCCATGCCGCTGATGGAGCGTTTTAATGTGCCAGCGACGGTGCGAGCTTCGTTGGGTCTCTATAATACTGAAAAAGATATTGATGCATTGATCGAAGCATTGCTTCTAGCAAAGAGGTTATTTGTCTGATGTCGTTACGTGAATTGTATCAGGAAATCATTGTTGATCACGGCAAGGCGCCGCGCAATTTTGGTAAATTGTCTCATGCCAGCCATTGCAAAGCGGGCCACAACCCGCTTTGCGGCGACAAGTTGACATTATACCTGCTTGAGCGCGACGGCGTCGTTCAGGATATTTGTTTTGAAGGTGCAGGTTGCGCGATTTCAGTCGCGTCCGCTTCACTCATGACAGAGTGTGTGAAAGGCAAAAAACGAAGTGACGTAATCAAACTATTTGAACAATTTCATGATTTGGTGACCGCAGGCAAAACATCGGAAGAAGATTTAGGCAAGCTTGCGGTATTCAGCGGCGTTGCGGAGTTTCCCGTGCGCGTGAAGTGCGCTACATTGGCCTGGCATACGCTCAAGGCAGCACTCGAGCAGGATCCTGATCCGGTAAGCACAGAATAAAGGAGAAGTCCATGAATCCAAACATTATGTTTACTAACGCGGCGAAAGATTACATTAAAAAAGTGCTAGAAAAAAATAAAGGTGTTGCTTTTCGTCTATCGGTTAAAAAAACAGGATGCTCGGGTTATTCCTATTTCCCTGCCGTGGTCGAGCAGATTAATCCGGCGGATTTTTTGATAGAGCTGGACGGATTGAAAATCCTGGTTGATCCATTATGGCTGCATCTTTTTAATGGATTGCAGGTGGATTATTTGGAAGAAGAAAAATCCGGATTAAAACAAAAGCGGCTTCAGTTTAACAATCCAAATGAGTCTAGCCGTTGCGGTTGCGGCGAAAGTTTTCATATTGAGTGAGGCGGATCGTGCATAGACAAACAGTCATCGAGGTCAAGCGGGATGTGGAAGCGACACTCATCCCTTCAGGTGTCAAAGTCAAACTGCAGCAGGGCACGCAGGCATTTATTACTCAGGCGCTCGGCACTTCTTACACGGTGCATGTGAATGGAAATTTGGTACGCGTGTCCGGTAAAGATGGCGATGCGCTGGGTCTTGTGAAGCTAGATTTGCCTGATATTAATCAAGCGGACGGTTCTGTGGAAGATAAAGTCTGGCAGCAATTAAAAACCTGTTTTGATCCGGAAATACCCGTCAACATTGTTGATTTGGGATTAGTGTATGAATGCAAGGTGATTCCGCTAGGCATGAATGATTTTGATGTGGCGGTAACAATGACGTTGACTGCGCCGGGGTGTGGAATGGGGCCGGTATTGGTGGCTGAAGTGGAAGAAAAAATCCGCGAAATTCATGGTGTGGCACATGTCAAAGTAGAACTGGTTTTTGATCCGCCGTGGAACAGGGATTGTATGAGTGAAGAAGCAAAATTGCAGCTGGGGTTATTATAAAAACGCTTATCGAATTGAAACCAACTATTAATTTTTACATCTTAAGAGGAAATCATGATGTCCATACAAGAAAAAATTAAACAGCAGGTGACTGAAAACACCATTGTGCTCTACATGAAAGGCAATTCCGAATTACCAATGTGCGGTTTTTCTGCCCGCGCAGTCAATTTATTGAAATCTTGCGGCGCAAAATTTATGACGGTGGATGTTTTGAAAGATGAAGCAATTCGCCAGGGAATCAAAGTATTTTCCAACTGGCCAACCATTCCACAACTGTATGTGAAAGGCGAGTTTATTGGCGGCAGCGATATCATGGCTGAGATGTATGAGGCGGGTGAGTTGCAACAGCTTGTTAAGGATGTGCAAGGATAAAGCCTATTTCTGTGAGATCGTTGAAGAAGCGTTCTGTATGGAGGGGATGGTTTTTATGGATAAAACTCCATCCTATTCTTGTCATGCGACAGTCCCGCGGATTTTGCCGCGGGAATGGCGCAAAAAATGATGAGTTGATGTATTTAATTTTAATATCTTCGATGATTGTTCGTACCGAGCAGTGGACGTTTTTCTGGATCAACTTTGTTGGAAGGCTCTTTTTTCTCGCCGCCGAAGCATAAGGAAAAAGGAAAACAGCACCTTGACCGAGATTCGGATTTTGGCGTCGTCTTTTTGAATACGGCCTGCTGGCTGCCGAGATCATTAGCCTTTTCCTTAAGCAGATCTACATTCTCTGTGTTACCGATGGTTTTTTTATATTCAGCCTCTACTGCCTGATAGCCAATTGCATCTACCTCATTTGTTAGCTGCTGCACTCTAGTTCGCTGACTGTCGTTGGGCGTTTCTTTTTTAAGCTCGTCAAGCTGACCTAATATTCGCGCTGTCTGGTTGGTAATTTCGCCCGTTTTCTTGGAGGCGGATGTGTGATCCTGGGTTGATTGAGAATGTGGTTTAGTTTCTTTTACCTGTTTTTTATCAGTCTTTTCGTTTTGTTCTCTTTCTTTAGCTTCTTTTTTATGGCGTGACTTCTCTTTCTGACCGCGCTGTTTTTCCTGTTCTGCTTCTAACTGCTGCCTGCTTTGTTCCTGGGCCCGCTTTGCGTCTTCCATCATTTTTTTTGTTCTATCGGCCAGGTTTTGCAAGCTTCCAATGTTACCTCGTTGCATAAAATTCTCCCACGTTTGTAGTTAAAGGACACTAGGCATTCATAAACCAAACTGAGGAAAATCTCAAGGAAAAATAAGATTTGATTATTTCGCGGAAATCTTTTTCCACCAGGCGAGACGCGGGAGATAGAGCAGCAGAAAAATCAGCACCGCGATCAGAATGCCAACAAAATAAAGACCATACGCGATTGCAAGGCCCACGGAGGAGGTCGCCCAGAGTGTGGCGGCTGTGGTAAGGCCGGTGACGTAATCGCCCTGTCGAAAAATAATACCAGCGCCGAGAAATCCGATGCCGGTTACGACTTGCGCTGCAATTCGAGTGGGATCATCCGTTGTCACCAGAAAGCTCAAGATGCCAAACATGCAGGAACCAAGCGCTATGGCACCATAAGTGCGTATACCTGCGGAGACAATATTACGATGACGTTCTCTTTCCCAACCAATGAGGCCGCCCAGAAAGCAGGCGAGAATAACGCGAAAGAAGATTTCAAAATCTGCTTGTAAAGTAGCTGTCATCAACATCGCACGATCCTTGTGGGCATTATCAGTTTTGCTAGGTGGTGCTTGATAAGAAAGTGCCCGCGCGAAATTCCTTGCGTGGGCACAATCTATATTAAAATTTATGCTACACAGATTTTTTAACAGGGTCTAGTTTATTGTCGACCGATTGGGACGAAGAAAAGATTCCCGTTCTTCTGCAGTGCCTTGCGGTTTCCCATTGCAGCATGGCAAGAAGAAGCAGCAAAATATCTTTTTTGCCGCTGCTTTTGCTTGTTCGGAAACGGTCGTATGGTTTTTGTTTAGTTTGAAAGCCTTGGATCGGAAGCTTTGCGTATTCTGTTTAAGCTCTTCAGTTTTTTCCACAAGCTCTTCAAGCTTCGCTCCGCGCTGCAGAAGCTTTTCAATATTATTAACCATAATTTGCCTTGTTTCTTCCACTCCTTGTCTCGTGCGCTTCACGGGGGAAATAAAATAATTTGGGTCAGCAATTTTTTTATCAAGCTCGTTATAACGCACCACATGATCAGTCGAAAGATAAATCTCGTTGATATCAGAGAATTGATCGCTCAGTACCGGATCGGTTGGGTCCAGATTTTCCGGGCTGGATAAAATACGGATGGATCCCTGGCTGCTTTTAAAATAATGGTACAAGCCATATGCAGGAATTTTGTAAATGACATCATTTTTATAGATACCAGTTTTTATCTGGCTAGCAAGTGATTCGTGTGCATTTGCCAGCGCTTCATATTCTTCATGAGTGACAATATGTTCAACAGTGCCATTCTGATGAAAAAGACCAATCGCAAAAAGTTTCATGGATACCACCCTCGTTTATACAGCTAATTTTATAGAGAATACACCCTGAAACTTAACGCCAGCTTAACCACTGCTCAAAATAAGCTCACGCATTCGGGTACAGACCGTTTGCATGACAT
The DNA here is from genome assembly GCF_902459475.1 of Aquicella lusitana. Lineage (NCBI taxonomy): Bacteria > Pseudomonadati > Pseudomonadota > Gammaproteobacteria > Legionellales > Coxiellaceae > Aquicella > Aquicella lusitana. Next base: position 9,164 of record NZ_LR699114.1, read on the forward strand.
GTACATTGTGGATGCTTGCCAGATGGAAATAGGCAATCAGGCCTTCCTTGAAAAGATAATGTAAATACGAGCGGCTAAAATGCTGGCAGGTATAGCAGGCGCAGCCGGGCAGAATGGGATTTTCATCCCGGGCATATTGGCTTTTTTTAATCAGAATCCTGCAGTTATCACCCTCGCTTTCAAAACGGAGCCAACCGTTTTGCTCTACGATCTGGCCAAAATAGAGGGTGCCATGACGGGCATTTCGGGTGGGTGCAACACAGTCAAAAATATCAATACCTTTGGCAACCACATCAATCAGGTCCTGAGGGTTTAAGCCCACTCCCATGGTGTAGCGGATTTTATCCTCTGGCAGCATGGGCCGTACCCAGTCAATGATTTCGCCGGTTTTAGGCATGTCAAAACCAATTACTTCACCGCCAATCGCGATGCCGTCCAATGCCTGCTGTAAAACAAATGCCGTGCTCTGTTCGCGCAAGTCCCTGAAACTGCCGCCCTGGATAATGCCGAAGAGGGCTTGTTTTTTGCCGTAAGCGGAATAAGGATTTTTCTCGTGTTCTTCGCGGGAAGCCACCAGCCACCGATGCGTACGGTCCAATGCAGCAAGTGCGGCTTCGCGTCCGCCGGTTTCAGGGGTGCACTGGTCAAAGGCCATAATAATGTCTGCGCCGATGATTTTTTGGGCCTGAATGGAAGTATGGGAATTAAGGTGAATGATCTTCCCCGTGATCGGGTGTTTGAATACGGCGCCCTCTTCCTCAATGAGACAGACGGTCCCTTTTTTGGAAAGACTCAGCACTTGAAAACCGCCGCTATCCGTTAGCATGGCCTTGTGCCAGCCCATAAAAGGATGCATGCCACCCGCTTTTTCAATCACTTCCATACCAGGTGAGCACAACATGTGATAAGTGTTTCCGCCCAGGATGATTTGGCTACCATTTTGCTCCACATCGGCAGGAGTTAAATAATTCAACATGGCACGGGTGCCGACAGGCATGAAAGACGGTGTGAAGACCTCTCCATGCGGTGTTTCAAAGCGCATCACCCTGGCAGGGAGTGACGCATGTTTTTTAACTAGTTCGGAGTGATATGAATTTTTCATGGCCGGGAGTTTAGCCGATACGACTGGTAAGCGTCCACCCGCATAACTTGTAAAGCAGGCGCGCACCCACATTGGCATCCCATTCAGCCGCCGGGTCAACGTTATCTGTTGCCGTGCCCATGCCAGGCGAGACTTCATTCAAGTCAAAACCGACTAGCGTGCGGCCTGAGCGAACCACTTTGCGGATTAGGAAGAGGGCTTCCAGAAAATCCAACCCGCCTGGCACGGGCGTGCCGGTATGCGGACAAAAACGCGGGTCTAGCCCGTCTATATCGAAAGATATATATACTTCCTGCGGCAGGTGCTCAATGATAGTATCGCAAATCATGGCCCAATGATGGCCATTCAGTTTTTGCTCTGAAAGAGCAGAATCAAAAAAAGTAATAATTCGATCGGGATGGTTTCGGATGAAATTGAATTCTTCTTCGCAAAAATCACGAATGCCTACTTGCACCAGTCGGGGAAGCGTCGTATGGGTCATCACATTATGCATGATGGAAGCATGCGAATAGGCAAAGCCTTCGAAAGCCTCTCTGAGATCGGCGTGCGCATCAATGTGTAAAATGCCCATCTGCGGATGTTTTTCCAACAAAGCCTGAATGGCGCCAAAGGGTGTGGAATGATCACCGCCCACGATGCCAACGCATTTGCCTTGCGAAAGTAGCCGTTTTGTTTGTGTATAAACATATTCATTTAATTTTAAACTGTAGGCGTTGACCTGGTCGATCATGGGTTGCAACAAGGTTTCTTCACCGGTGCCTTGCGCGTGAATAACAGTCTCAGCGTGTTTTCGCGCGATGGTGTTCCATTGCCTTACTTCCGTTGATTCTTCCAGCATAGCGATACCTGTTTCATAGAAACGACCCAGGTCAATATCGAAAAGATCCACCTGCTTGCTGGCTTGCAGAATGGCTTGCGGTCCTTTGGAAGTACCGCCGCCATAGGAAGTCGTTGCTTCCCATGGTACAGGAAGTAGCACAAGGTTTGCTTCTTCTGGCGAAAAAGGCAAGCCAAAAATACCGGAATCCTGGCTCGCGGCTGCGTTGGGGTCAAAGTGTTTGATCGTCATGCATCAATCCTCGAAATAAGTGTAACCAGTCAATCCGGTTTTCAAATCCAGTAGAAAGGTTTCACATTCTGTAGGTGTCAATTGAGCGTTTTCCAATTGTTTTTGATAGGAATTGACGAGATCATTCGCATTAAAATCAACATAGCGCAGCGTGGAAGCAACGGTATCGCCGTGGATGGCATGTGTTAATCGATACTTCCCGTCAGGAGTCAATTCCACATGAACGGAATGGGTGTCACCAAATAAATTGTGCAAGTCACCGAGGATTTCCTGATAAGCGCCTACGAGGAAAATGCCCAATAAATAAGGTTTTTCAGGGTCATAAGGATGCATGGGTAACGTGGTTTCGAGCCCATAATTATTGACATATTTTTTGATGCAACCATCAGAATCACAAGTGATGTCATGCAAAATGCCGTGCAGTAACGGCGGTTCTTCTAGACCTGAAAGCGGCATAATGGGAAACACTTGGTCGATGGCCCAGGCGTCGGGAAGTGATTGAAACAGCGAAAAATTGCAGACAAATTTATTGGCCAGCTTTTCGTTCAGTTCATCAATGACTTCACGATGCGCGCGAATTTTGGGCTTGAGAAAGTCGCGCAGCTTGAAACAGATGGCATAATAAATCTGTTCAGCGTAAGCACGCTTTTCAAGATCGATCAGACCATGGATATACATGGTCTGCACTTCGGATATCCAGTGACAAATGTCATGATAAATTTCCAGCACAGTGCTTTCCGATAAATAAGCAAAGCTGTTCCAGAGATTGTGCAGAATAGGCATATCTTCTTCACCAGGCGCCTGCAGATTGGTGATGTCACACGCTGTTTCGGTGGAGATGACATTGGTGATAAGCATCGCGTGATGTGCGGTGATGGCCCGCCCTGACTCGGTGATGATGCCTGGATGAGGCAAGTCATGCTGCTCGCAAATTTCAGCAAGCGTATCCACGATGTTGTTCGCATATTCCTGAATACTGTAATTCATGGAGCAATAGCTGCGTGATTTGGTGCCTTCATAATCCACACCCAGCCCGCCACCCACATCAATGGTATTAATAGGCGCGCCCAATGAACGCAAGCCCACATAGTAGCGCGCAGCTTCATGCATGGCTCGCTGAATATGCGCGATATTGGCTACTTGCGAGCCAAAATGAAAATGCAGGACCTGTAACCAGTGCAGTTTGTTTTTTTGCCGCAGGATGTTGACTACTTGCAGTAATTGAGGCGCGGAAAAACCAAATTTGGATTTTTCGCCGCCCGAGTTTTGCCATTTGCCATGCGCAACGGAAGAGAGCCGCACCCGCACGCCTACAATCGGTTCGATATTTAATTTTTCCGCTTCTTCTAGCACCAGCGGCACTTCAGACAGTTTTTCCAGAATGATAAAAATACGATGGCCAATGCGTTGCCCAATCAAGGCAAGGCGTATATATTCACGGTCTTTGTAACCATTGCAAATAATGGCAGCACTGGTGTGACTGCTCAACGCAAGCGCTGCCAGCAATTCAGGCTTGCTGCCAGTTTCCAATCCCACAGGTACTTTTTTGTTATCCAGAATGGATTCCACCACATGACGCTGCTGGTTGACCTTGACCGGATAGGCGCTGATATACGCGCCCTGATAATGATTGGCTTGAATTGCGCGCGCGAAGGCATCGTTTAAGGTTTGGATTCGTTTGCGCAGGATATCGGTAAAACGCACGAGCACCGGAAATGAGATGCCGGCGTCTTTGATGCTTTGAGCGAGATCGATGAGATCGATGCGGGCATGACTCTGTCTACCATCAGGATAAGCCTGCAAATTTCCGCGTTCACAGACATCAAAAAAACCATCGCTCCATTGCGCAATATGATATGTGTCGCGGGCCTGCTGAATAGACCAGTTTGTCATCGCATCGTACACCTATAATAGACTACTTTCCAAACCCCTTCGTTTTCGTTTTGCATCAGCCATGTTCAAGAAGAAGGGAAAAGCATCGGCTTTAACATGAGGCAAAACAGACCCCGCCGCAGGCAAGGCGGGGCACTGGGTTTTGAAAGAAATCTAGGAAACGGTTTCAGCTGTCTCGGCAAATAATTTGCTATAAGCACGATTTTCGCGCGTGCGCCATGCGCCTTTTCCATAAGCATAGCCAACGACTAGCGGCATGGCGATGGTGGCTTCGCAGAAAACCATTTGTTCATGGACGACAGAAACCTTACCCCAGGAACAGGCTTCACGGAGAGTAGAACCCGACAAGGCGCCGTCACGTTCGTCTGCGACGGTGATTTGTACGGCATATTTATGCAAAGGTACTTCCGCACCTAACAGCTCTGCTGCGACAACAATATCCTGGGCGAAATTTTTAGGTACACCGCCGCCGATCATTAACAGGCCGGTTTCTTTCGCCTTAATTTTGAGTTCGGTGAGTTCACGAAAATCCTTGACGGAATCGATGCTGACATGTTTTTGCGGATGCGCGACCTGATGCATGACAAGGCCAAACCCCGCGCTGCAGTCACTAAAAGCGGGCACAAAGATGGGGATATTTTTTTGATAGGCGCGCAGTACGATGGAATCTTTATTCTTTGCGTGTTTTTCCAGATAACGGCCCATTTCCGCTATAAATTCACGTGAAGAATAAGGCCTGGGCTCGAGGCTGTCGGCAATGACCTTGATGGTGTCATCGCAGATGCGCAGTTCATCTTCATTAATCAGCGTGTCATAAATACGGTCGATGGCGAGGGCCTGCAGTTCTGTATCTTCGAGGCGTGGTGAGCCCTGATAGTGCTTGAAACCCAGCCCTTCGAAGAAGTCCTGGTCAACAATATTTGCGCCGGTAGAAACAATGACATCCACCATATTGTTTTCAATCATGTCTAAAATTATTTTCTTTAAACCAGCACTGATGAGCGAGCCGGCAAGACAGAGAATCACGCCACATTGTTTGTCCGCCAACATCTGATGATAAATTTGTGCAGCTCGCGCAAGGTTTCTAGCCTGAAACGCTGTGCCCTGCATAGACTCAATCAACGTGACGAAATCAAACTGGGTAATGTCCAAATGACGGACTTCAGTGGAAAGCAATTCAGTCTTGGTTTGCCCCATCAAGGTTCTCCTGGTTAAAGTTAATAATAAAGGCAGTATTATGGATTTTTATTCCACCATTGCAAGTGATATTTAAATGTCCAATCTACCCAATGCCATCCTCTTTCTTGCTTCTATGCCATCTGCGCTTATACTACCATCTGCACTCACCACCATTTTCCCGCGCTAACTACTGTCACCATCCCCGCACCCATGCCACTGTCACCCCGCACTTGTTGCGGGATGACAGAGGGGAAGTGCAGGATGGTGGCGTAAATGCAGGATGGTAGTATAAGCGCAAGTGGCGGTAGTTGGGGAGGGGACGACAAGTGTGATTTAGCAGCCAACAGGTAAAAAACGATGATACAATCACAACCAAACAGAACTTTGTTAAATAGAGCATAAGATGACTTCACAAAGGCATTATTCTTTTCTCGACAAACTGTGTCTGGGTGTGGATCAAGCCATTCGCGCATTGACGAATCATCCCAGGACTTCTGGCAAGCCTTACCCTGCAAGTGACGTGGATGAGTATCCATTGAGCGATGTGCAGCGCAGGCAGTCAGCGGCACTGATGCGCATTAACCATGCGGGAGAAATTTGCGCACAGGCGCTTTATCATGGTCAGGGAATTATCTCGCATAGCGATGCAGTGCAGACGAAAATGCAGCAGGCGGCTATTGAGGAAGGGGACCACCTCGACTGGTGCGGGCAACGGTTGGAGGAACTGGGTAGTCATACCAGTTATCTGAATCCGCTTTGGTATGCCGGTTCCTTTTGCATCGGCATGATCGCTGGCATGATTGGTGATAAATGGAGCCTGGGTTTTGTGGCGGAAACCGAGCGCCAGGTTATCCGACATCTGGAAGGTCATCTACATCTTTTGCCTGTGCAGGATCAGCGTAGCTATACCATTCTGGAACAGATGGAGCGGGATGAAGCCAAGCACCGCGATGAAGCTGTAGCGGCAGGCGCCGAGGAGCTGCCTGATTTTATCAAGCGAATGATGGCACTCACGTCCAAGGTAATGGTCAAGACGGCTTATTGGGTGTAGCGCAACGAGGATAATGTCGCGCAGCTTGCTTTTTCTAGTTACCTTTTTTGGGTCCTTCTCTTTTTACTTCCAGCGCGGCTTCAAGTAATGCCTCGCGCAGTCTATTTTTGAAATCTGTTTTTAACATCATATCCGATAAAAACGTGATGGCTGTTTTTGTACAAAGGTCAGTAATAGCCGCTTTGCCTTGTTGAGTTGTTAATTCATGCTTGTCTGCATATTCAATGATTTTTTTCTTATCTTCGGCGTAGATATTAACTTCTTCAGATTTGGGCGCGCCTTCTTTTAAATACTTATTATAAAGCGCTTCCTCGGTGATTTCTTTTCCGTGCGATTTCCAGTACGAATAGAAATCCTGCAGAAATTCCATATTTTCTTCCGCATGGTAGCTTTGCGCGACATCCGTCAGCGCCTGCCACATTCTTTCATCTTGAAATAAAGCGGCAAGAAATGTTTGTTCTTTTCCTTTCTCTAACTTGCTGAATAAACTCGCCACTTTTTTTTCTGCTTCTGCTATCGCTTCCTTAGAAGGTTTTTCAGACTTGTTTTTAAAAAAACCGCTCAATTTTTTTCTTCTTGGTTCCATTTTTTTTCTCCTCGAGTGTTTTTTTATTATAACAGCTAAATCAGTGCTGGGGGGCGGGATAAAACGGCTGAATAATGAATAAGTTAAGCTAATACCTTGTAAATATGCGGTTAACCCGTTCGTGTTTTGAGGCGCACAAACGGGGGTTAACCGCAAACACGCGTGATTATCGCGCCATCACCATTAGCGCGCCTGCCTGAATTAGCCAGACAATCCAGACGATTTCCATGAAGTAGGGAAACCAGCTACGTTTGACTATCCAGTAAATGACCGTCGGGATGAGACCGACCAGAATGGGGATACTTAATAAAGCAATCAGTCCGCGGGCAAGATTGCCCGCCTGTCCGCCCGAGAAAACTTCCGTTAAAATTTGTGATATCCACTCATGCGCGCTCACCAGGGCTTCCATCCCTTGCTGTGCGTAAGACATGGAAAGAACAACGAGGATGCTCAAGCCAATGAGGGCGATAATCTGTTTGATCATAACAAAGTCCTTGTTAAGTTGGATTGCCGTATGATTATGAAGGTTAATCAGGCGTCATGACTATGTCAAACCTTTATCCCCACGCCTTTGTGCAGTAATGCCCAAGCCCAGAAAAACAGGGCGATAAACAGAATGCTGACGAGCGAAAAACCCAGATAAACATTGAGATCAGAGACACCCAACATGCCGAAACGAAAAGTATCCACCATATCAAGGATGGGATTTAGCAGGGAAAGCGTACGCCAGGTAGGCGGTAATTGTTGAATGGAATAAAAGACACCGCCCAGGTAAGTGAGTGGTGTGAGCACAAACGTAGGAATAAAGGAAATATCATCAAAGCGTTTGGCATAGACGCCATTGATGAGGCCGCCCAGTGAAAACACCATGGCCGAAAGGATAGCCATGAGAAGAATAATGAAGGGATGAAAAAGCGGCACATGCGTAAATAGTAATGAAATAAGCATCACGATGATCCCGACCAGAAGACCGCGCAGCGTGCCGCCCAGCATAAAACCAAGCAAAATGACGAAGCTGGGCATGGGGGAAACGACCATTTCCTCAATGCTCTTATTGAATTTGGTAAGAAAAAAAGAAGATGCGGTATTGGCGTAGGAGTTGGTCATTACTGACATCATGACAAGCCCCGGCACGATGTATTGAATATAGGAAAACCCCTGCACATCCCGGATTTGTGAGCCAATAAATTTGCCAAAGATAATAAAGTACAAGCTCATTGTAATAGCAGGTGGCAGCAGCGTTTGTGTCCAGATGCGCATAAAGCGAAATATTTCTTTACGTAAAATAGTTTCAAGCGCGACGAGGGTAGGATATAAACCAGTTCGAGATGTCATTATCATGATCTCTTGTTCGCTGAAATCAGGTAAATAAATAATTCTTCCAGCCGATTGGTTTTATTCCTCAGGCTGGAAATAGTAATGTTTTGTTGAGTGAGCAGATTGATTAATTCATTGATTGATTGGCCGCGAAAAATTTCAATCTCCATTGTGGTTTCATCGACTAACCGACCATGGAAATCCTTTAAGGCAGGCATATCCCATAGCGGTTTTTCTATATCCAAAATCAAAGTTTGGCGGTTGAGGCGGTTGATCAGGGATTTCATGTTAGCATTTTCAATGATTTCGCCGTGATCGATGATCGCGACGTTTTTGCAAAGCTGTTCTGCCTCTTCCAGGTAGTGCGTTGTTAAAATAATCGTCGTGCCTTGCTGATTCAAATTAGTGAGGAAACGCCACAACGTATGGCGCAGTTCAATATCTACGCCAGCAGTGGGCTCATCGAGAATCAGCAGCTTGGGCTCATTCATGAGTGCGCGCGCAATCATGAGGCGCCGCTTCATGCCGCCCGACAGGCGAATGGCAGGTTGATTATGCATTTCCCATAATCCCATTTCTTTCAAATACCGCTCCATGCGTTCCATAGCGATTTTTTTTGGGATGCCATAATAGCCTGCTTGATTAATAAGAATTTGTGAGGTGGTTTCAAACAAATTGAAATTCATTTCCTGCGGGACGACGCCAATCAGCGATTTTGCCTGAGCGGGTTCTTTGTCGGTATCGTGCCCGAAGATAAGCACTTTCCCCGATGTTTTCGTCACCAGAGAGCAGATGATTCCGATAGTGGTTGATTTACCCGCACCGTTTTGTCCAAGCAGGGCAAAAAAATCGCCTTCTGCCACTTCAAGATCAATACCTTTGAGCGCAGAAACGCCATTAGGGTATTTTTTTGTCAGCTGTTTAACTGAAAGCGCATTCATGGATTTTTTCCGGTAACCTTTTTAGTAAAATTTGTAAGGCCTGGCCGCGATGGCTGATTTCATTTTTAATCGTGCTCGGTAATTCTGCAGCAGCTTTTCCTTCGGAGGGAACATAAAAAACCGGATCATAACCAAACCCTTTTTCGCCCTTGGGTTCATGCAAAATAGTACCGGACCAGCTGCCATCACAGACAAGCGGCGTGGGATCTTTTTCGTGCGAAACAAAAACCAGCACGCAGTGAAATTGGGCTTGCCGGTTTCCTTCGGGTACGTCTTTAAGCTCGTGGAGTAGTTTTTTGATATTATCCTGCGCGTTTGCCTGTGTGCCTGCATAACGCGCGGAGTAAATACCGGGCGCGCCATGTAATGCGGAAACAACCAGTCCGGAGTCGTCGGCTATGGCGGGCAGTCCCGTCAACCGGGACGCATGGCGGGCTTTGATCAGGGCATTTTCAATAAAACTTAAACCTGTTTCTTCTGCTTCAGCAATGTTAAAAGCCGATTGTGGAATAATTTCAAGGTGGAAGTTTTTTAATAATTCAGAAAACTCCTGAATTTTCCCCGGATTATTGCTGGCCAGTACGATTTTCATGGCTACTCTTTGTCAGGTGAAAAATGACTATCATTATACCTGTAGTGGTGGGAGTTTAAAGTAATTAACGGCCAAATATAAGGCGATTTATTTTCAATCACATTTCCATCTCATTCATCGCCTTCAACGCAATTTGGCTCTTGGAGAAACAGCCGAATTTTTCGCGCATATTTTCAAAATGACGCTCAATGGTTCTTCGTGATATTTTTAGGATGCTTGCGGTTTCTTCAGCGGTTTTGCCTTTGATGTACCAAAACAATATTTCTTTTTCGCGCGGCGTCATAAGAACAGATTTTTTGGTTTCGCGGGATTGCATTAAACAAAGATCAGTCAGGTTAAATTGCTCTGCATTTTCCTGTTGTTCGATAGACAATTTAATCAGTTGATTGAATTCACAGCGTTTTGTCTTTTCAATTTTATTTTTGCATAAGTTTTTTCGAATAGCGGCAATCTTATTATCAAAATAACCATTAAATTTTTTAAATATATCCAGATTATTAATATACGTATGATTGACGTCTTGTCTTTCAAGTGGTGCATCATACGAATAAAGTTTTAATACGCGCTGTGTTTGCTGGGTGATTTCAAGGATACGAAATGAATGACCATAATCGAAGTGGTTAAGGAGCGATAACACGGGCATGCTGTATTGCTTAAGTTCGACGGGATAAACATCGATAAGATAAAAACCCGGTTTGGGATAGGTTTTTAAGATGCTAAGTGGCGCATCATTCACTAGTTGTTGATGGATGCATTTCTCAAAATAAGCATCATTACTGCCCAGCCAGAAATAGTTTCCGTTTTGATCCATTTCCACATAACTGAAATGGCTGGCCCCGGTGATTTTAAATAGCGGCTTGCAAGTGTCGTTAACAAGATCGGCGTAATTAAGCAGATTTTGCATAGTATGGCAGACGTTGAAAGTCATTATTTCATTTTTCATTGTGTTTTAGAGGCGGTCGCAACAAAACTGTTCAATAACTTACCAGATTTGGCCGGCCTGGTCAATTAGGTGTTTATCAGACTTAAATCTCTTGGGGAGTCAATGCGTATCCATTTTTTACGGCTCTGTTCACCTTTAACCAGCGTCACTTGCCTTTCAGCCACTTTAAAACAGTGGGCAAGATATTTAAGCAGCGCCAGATTGGCCCTGCCTTCAATGGGCGGGGCAGTGAGCCGCACCTTCAGACAGTCTTCGTGCACACCCGTGATTTCGTTTTTGCTCGCTCGCGGCTGTAGATAAATGTGCAGGTAAAGCGCGCTGTCACGCCAGTAATACCAGGGCGCTTCAGGCTTAGCCAAGCGCAACACCCATGCCCGCTGCCATAATGGGATTCGCGAGCAGAATGATGAGAAGCTGCAGCACGATCAAGGCTGGAATAGGGGAGATATCAATGCCGCTTATGGGAGGAATAAGGCGTTGAAAGGGACGCATAACAGGTGAGGTGAATTGATACAAAGTGCGATTGACAGGTGACTGGGGTTGCAGCCAGCTTAAAACGACCTGCAGGATAATGGCATAGAAAAAGGTGACAAGAATCAGTTTGATGAAGTCGCCTATCGCCAGTATGAGCAGACCAACAGGATTGGGCATGCCATAACTCAAAATCGAGATAAGGAAGAATTTAAGGGTCTCGAGCACGAGAACAGCCACAATGGATGCTGTTTCAATTCGCTGTATATTGGGTATCAGGCGCCGAAGTGGTCGAACAATTACGTCAGTCAATTTGACAACAAACTGGGTGATGGTATCGAAATAATTAGCGCCTACATAGACAAGAATGATTCGCACGGTTAAAAGAAAAAGATAAAGATCGAAAAGCGTGCTGATTAAAAAAAGTATCGCGGTATGAAGCGTATTAAACATTGTTCATTCCTTTCCTAATAAAGTAGCTAATTCTTCCGAGCGCAGTTTTGCTGCTTGCAATGCCTGTTTAAACAGGCGACGGATATTGTTTTCTTCTAGCACAGAAATGGCTTTTTCGGTAGTACCGCCAGGGGACGTGACTTTACGTCTTAATTCGGCAAGTGATGTGCCGCTTTCAATTGCCATGCGAGCAGCGCCCAGCGCAGTTTGCAGCGTCAGTAGACGGGCGGTTTCTGTTGGCAGGCCCAGATCTTCAGCTGCTTCCTGGAGTGCTTCCATCATGAGAAAGAAATAAGCAGGGCCGCTGCCCGATAAGGCTGTGACGGTATCCATTAATTTTTCATCATTGAGCCACACTACTACACCCACAGCGCGTAAAATTGATTCGGCAAGATTTCGCTGTGATTCTGTGACATAGGGATTGGCATAAAGCGCAGTGGCACCACAGCCAATAAGCGCAGGCGTGTTCGGCATCGCCCGCACAATCGGTGTCTTGCCGTTCAACCACTGTTGAATACTCGCTTCCCGGATGCCGGCGGCAATTGAAATGACCAGCGGTTTGCGTTCTGCGATCACTTTTTTTAAGGGTAGGGCAACATGGGCAAAAGCCTGCGGTTTAACAGCGAAGATGATTGTATCTGCGGCCTGTATGGCTTGGGCATTGTCACTGGTTGTATTGATATCAAACTTTGTTTTGAGCTGCGTCAGTTTCTCGCCGCTTGGGTCGGCAGCCCATAATTTATCACTGGGATGACCGTCTTTAATCAGACCGCCAATGAGGCTTGAACCCATGTTGCCGGCGCCGATGATGGAGATAACAGGCGTGTGCATTGCGGTGCTCCTGAAAATTCTTTTATTTATCAATCCTATCATGAATTTAAAGACTCAGGGTAACCTGGATTTTGGCCATTAACAAATGATGCTGGTTCTACAGAAATGGCTGATATTCTGAGAGCGTTTTTTGCTCGAGTGATTTCAAAATGCACAACAAGAGATTCTTTGCTGCGCTCAGAATGACAAAACTGCACTAAAATTGCGCTCAGGATGGCAAGTACCTAAACACCGTCAAAAATGGCCAAGATCTGGTCTGTCATCTTCAGAATTGACAAAGAACGCTCTTGACCTTATAACCTTAAGGAAACCTTAAGAGATGAATAAATCTTTTCTTGAGGTTTAGGACTTAAGGAAAACCCCACATCGAGAAAGACTCTCACCCTGGAGTAGTAAAGGAAAAGGGTGAAACAGCCTGCTGTCTTTGCCCTTTTCCTATTAACTCAATCAACGTGGCATACCGTCTTGGAGAAGAAGCGATGAATAAACGTTTAGGGTGGTTATTTTGCGCGTTTGTACTCAACAGTGCGAATGTGTATGCGGGAAATAAGATGGCAGGGCAAATAGTTGCGCCCCAGTCGACGGCTTGTGTAACAGGTCAGTTTTCGATAGCGCCTGGCGGTAACGAATATTGGAGTACAGTTAATTTAACAATTACGAATCACTGCGCCCAGGCGGTGGACATGCAAAATGCAGTGATTCAATTTAATAGCGATAAGTCACTCAATACCAGTGTGTGGGGAGACTTTAGCGCAGTCAGCTATCCCAATCCTTCTCCGGCTGCAGTTTCAGCATCAGAGGGCGATCATTATCGCACTACCATTCGTTTGCAATTTCCGGAAGGAGACGCGTATTGGAAACCGAACACAAAACTTGCGGCAGGCAAAACCATTGTGCTGAATTACGGGGAAGCAAAACCAGGTTATGATGCCGATTCGGTAAGAGTTTATCTTAATCAGCCGCCCGTTGAGACAGGCACAATCGAGCTGATAAACCAATCCAGTCAGCCAGCCGGCGTGAGCACAACGCCCGTAATTGATATCTACAACGGCCAGACGATTACTCAGCAGATATCACTGGGGTGGAACAGCCACAAATCTGTTCCTGTTGCGCCTGGTACTTACACCATCAAGGCAGAAAGTTTTCAGATCGGCAATACCACCTATACAGGTAGCGTGCAGCCGGAAAAGGTGACAGTGGAAGCCAACAAGACAGTGTCTTCAAGCATTCATTATCAGGCAACCGCGAAAGACGGTGTCATTGACATTCAAATGCCGGCGTTGCCTTCGGAGTTAAAAGATTATTCGCAGGATGTGCAGGTTACATTGACGGATGCGCTGGGCGGATCAACTGGACCTAAAGCTGTGAAGTGGAATCAGAGCAATGTCATCCACAATCTGGTTCCTTTACAGCAGTACACGTTTAGCACACCCGTCATCAGTCAGGGTGGATTTCAGTGTACAGCGAGTTTTAATCCGGCAAGTATCACCGCAGCAGAGGATATTTCGCATCCTGCCACTGCCAAGGTCCAGTACCAATGCGCGCCGGTCAAACAGGATGTAGTGAATATTGATGTGAGCGGGTTAAACAAGGTGTCATCAGTTTCTTCTATACAGTTACGCTTTACGCCTAATAATAATTCAAAGCCGGTGGAAAAAGAGGTTAATCTGAATAACGGCGCGGGAACGGCGACTGTCATGTTGGATGACGCTGTTGTCTATAGTGTGGCAAGTAGTGATGTGACGGGATATAGCGTATCCATTAAACCCGCTTCATTTGTTGCACAGGAAGGCATCAAGGTCAATGTTAGCTATGGGAAGATCGATACTAGCCGCGTGGTCGGCCCATTTGTGGATACAACCGCTTGGCCATTTTATCATTTTGCAGATGCAGCAGCTGAGGCAGATAATAAAATTGCACGACTGGGCTTTGTTGTAGCGGACAGAAACAATCAATGCAATGCTACCTGGGGAACATATTATGAGATAGACGGCTTTGCTGATCTTGCAAATGAAGTCACTCGTATGCAAGCGCAAGGTAGAAATGTGGTTCCTTCATTTGGCGGTCAGGCAAATCTTCCACTGGAAGCGGCGTGTACGACACCTGAAAGCCTGAAGGCACAGATTGTGCGTGTCATTGATGCCTTTCATGTTAAACAAATTGATTTTGATATCGAAGGTGATGCGCCTGCTCACCAAGACCGTATGGATCGTTTAGCGCAAGCCATTGTCCTGTTGCAGAAGGATCCAGCTTATAAGGATATAAAAATAAGTTATACCCTTGCTGTTTTGCCGGAAGGTTTAACGGATGGTATTAATGCGTTGAATAGTGCTGCCAAGGTTGGTGCACAAATTGCGTATGTGAATATCATGGCAATGGACTATGGTTATCCCGCATCAAACATGGGTGAACTTGCAGCTAAGGCAGCGGTTTCAACAGTAAATCAGATCAAGAAGATTTATCCTGAAAAATCTGAAGCAGAAATCTGGGCCATGATAGGCGTCACGCCCATGATTGGTAAAAATGACACGCAGGGTGAGACTTTCACACTGAATGATGCCTGTTACTTAAAGCAGTTTGCTGATCAGAAAAATATTGGCCTATTGTCCATGTGGTCAGCTAACCGCGATAATGGCAACTGTCCAAATGGTGGTGCTGCGCCTAATTGTAGTGGTGTCGCTCAAACAACCAATGAATTTCAAAAGATTTTTAGCGGCAAACAAGCTTGCTAGTGTTTAGCGAACTGACAGAAACAAACAAAAAAAATCCCCCCTTGCGGGGGGATATCTCTCATCATCATGTAGCGATTTAATTATTCTGCGGATTTCTTTTGATTTTGTAAGACGTAAAACAAATTTTCATATCGATTGTGCGGACTCCATGCATACCACCCATCAGCATTGGCATCATTGACAGCTTTGATTTGCGCCTTTATGTATGCCAGTTTTTGTGCGCGGGACATGCGGTAGTGATAGTTGGATAGCTCAATATAAGCGTACATCTTCATTGGCATTTTGCCGTCGAACTGTTTTTGAATGCGTGTTAATGAATCATAAACGGTTTCATAAGGTATTTTGTAATGTTTCTGAAAGGGCCAGTAGTGTGACGGATAAACCATGGGGCAGATGGCGTCGACACTTTGTGAGAACATTTTTATATTTTGGCCTATGTGTTTTGACTCACCATAACTTGCGACACCAAATACATCTACTTGTAGTGGGATGTTCTGCCCCGATAGTTTATTTTTGTACCATTGTATGATGTTGTGAATATTCTTCGCATTTTCAGCAGAGGGTTTTTGAGAAGATTTATAACGAATGTAGTCTAATTGAATTTCTTTTGCACCCCAATCAATGGCATGTTTTACCAGTTTATATTTTTTTTGCCAGACATCAGGGTTTGAAATCGCTGCATGGGTACCACCATCAGGAAACATTACGATACGAGCAACATAGCGGATGTTATTTTCCTTCAACAGCGCGACATTTTCCCTGTAGCGCTTGGAGGGAATTTCCAGATCCACCACAAAAGTATCAATCCCGGCTGCTTTGGCATTTTTGATTAACTGATTGAGAAAAGCGGTGTTTTCGAGCGAGTATTGAGTCAGATAAATGCCTTTGACTTTGGCGGCGCTTGCCACAGATGCGAAAATGAAGAGTGACAAAAATAAGAGCGCCATCCTTGTAAATTGTTTGATCATACTGGCAGCCTCTATTGGAAAGTTCCCTATAGTTTATTTATACCCTAAATCGATGTGTTGTGATTATGGTACAATATGGAAGATTTAGCAGAGGTTAGGAATTACCCTATGCTCGGCTACCAAAAATGGCGGTGCCAATGCGAACAAGCGTTGAACCTTCTGCAATCGCAGCTTCAAAATCATCTGACATTCCCATGGATAATGTATCCAGTTCGCATCCCTGCTCCCGAAGTCTTTGCCATAACAAAAATAAGGCATGAAAGCTTTGACGCTGCGCCGCAAAATCTTTTTGCGGCGCAGGGATGGTCATTAAACCGCGCAATTTGATGTTAGGTAAGCCCATACAATAGCGCGCAAGCGGTAATACTTCTTCGGCTCTGACACCGGATTTACTGGACTCATTGCTCACATTCACTTCTATGCAAATATTTAACGGCGGTAAATGGGAGGGCCGCTGATCATTCAGTCGCGTAGCTATTTTTTTATTATCCACGCTGTGAACCCAGGCGAAATGCTCGGCGATTTTGCGTGTTTTGTTGCTTTGTACCGGCCCGATGAAATGCCAGGTGATGGCTTTGTGGGCCAGTCTGTCTATTTTTGAGAGCGCTTCCTGTAAATAATTTTCGCCGAAATCCGGTTGTCCCGCTTGAAAAGCAGCTTCAATTTTTTCAATGGGTTGACCCTTGCTGACGGCGAGCAGGTGAACGGAATCGGCTTTGCGCCCATATTTTTCAGCATAGTCTGCAATCCGTTTTTTAACGGCAGCGAGTTGGGTGCGAATGGTCATCGTCATGTTGTTGGGTAAGGACATATTCAAAAAATAATGCTATGTTTATACCACTATAAGCTTAAATACTGGAATGAGGAACGTTGCATGTTCAGAATAATCAGGCATTATTTTTTCATTATAGTCAGCTTGCTTGGCCTAAGCTTGGCAGGTTTTTCTTTTGCTGTTGACTCTACCAGCATTCAAAAGGCTCATTTGATCGCTCAAAAACAGGAGCCCAGAACGGTTACTTCGGGCGCTCAAGATACGCTAAAGGTGACTTCCACTTCTCCATACAGCGGCGGTAAATTGTCTTGCCCCACAGGTTATGCATTAACCGCGGCAAATGTCGGCCAAAATTATTACTGGAATCCTAAAGCGAATTCCTCAATCAGTTATTCGTGTGATTCCACTTGTAATGGTATTGAGCTGGGTTGTGGTTGCGGAAGGCTTCATTGCCCATCAGGCTGTTTCGCCGGCTGTACGAATGATTGCACGCGATCCAGTACTTCTTATTCAGGCGGTTGGGTGCCCAGTAAAACGATGTTGCCCAATCAATCGAGCGATATGCAGGCGACTTCTTACACTTGCAACAAGATAGAAAATGTATGGGTTAAGTCTTAAGAAGATATTGCCTCGCCCGTTGTGAGGCGGGCGAGGCGCTTGAGTTAATCCAGGCTAGGTCCTGCATTCCTGATCGCTTCACTGACATTAAACCGTTTAAAGTTTTCAATAAATTGTTCGATCAGAATGCGCGCATACTTGTCATGGGCTGCAGTGTCATTCCAGGTTTTGCGGGGATTTAATAATTTAGATTCAACCCCATCTACTGCTTTGGGAATATCAAAATTAAAGCCTGGCAATTTTTCATATTCCGCATCTTTTAATTTGCCATTCACAATAGCGGTTACCACGGCACGTGTGGTAGGAATCGAAAAACGTTTGCCGCCTTCACCGTGAGCGCCGCCTGACCAGCCGGTATTGACCAGATAGACTTGCGTGTCGAAATTTTGCAAGCGCTTCATTAAAAGCTCGGCGTAGACGCGAGGCGGTCGTGGGAAAAAGGGTGCGCCAAAACAGGTGCTGAAGGTAGGTTTGATGCCGCTACCTTGTCCTACTTCTGTGCTGCCAACGAGGGCAGTGTAACCGCTCAAGAAATAGTAAGCTGCTTGCTCAGGCGTCAGCCGGGCGACGGGCGGGAGCACACCATAAAGATCGCAGGTTAAAAAAAGCACCGCATTTGGCTGTCTGCCGCGATTATTTTCCACGCGCTGTGGAATAAATTCTCGGGGATAGGCTGCTCGTGTATTTTGAGTGAGACTGGCGTCACCATAGTCAGGATTTTTGGTTACGGGATCCAGCACCACATTTTCGATGACAGAGCCATAACGTATCGCATTCCAGATCAAGGGTTCCCGCTCTTCAGAGAGGTCAATACATTTGGCATAGCAGCCGCCTTCAAAATTGAAAACGCCGTCATTTCCCCAGCCATGCTCATCATCGCCAATCAAAAAACGCTCGGGATCAGCAGAAAGCGTGGTTTTTCCCGTACCTGACAAGCCGAAGAAAAGAGCCGTATCGCCGTTCTCACCCGCGTTAGCGGCACAATGCATTGGCAGGATGTTATGTTCCGGCAGGATAAAGTTCAGTACGGAAAACATGGCTTTTTTCATTTCACCAGCGTAATGCGTTCCGCAAATCAGGATGCGGCGCTGGCTGAAGTTAAGAATGACCGCGGCATCGCCATTGACGCCATCGCGGGCAGGATCGGTTTTAAAGCCAGGCACGCTTAAAATGGTCCATTGATTGGGAACGACGGTGGTGGCCGGCTTTTCGGGACGTATGAATAAGACACGAGCGAAAAGATTGTGCCAGGCCAGTTCTGTGATAACTTTAACGGGAACGCCCAGTTCTTCGTGGGCGCCTACTTTCAAAAAGGAAATAAAGTGGGCATCCCTGGTATCGAGATAATCCTGCGCTTTTTGCCATAAGGCATTGAATTTTTCAGGGCTGATGGGCTGATTAATCGTGTTCCAGTCCACCTGGTTTTCCGTGATTTCGTCACGGACAATGAAACGGTCTTTGGGGGAGCGTCCTGTTCGAGCACCGGTTTTCACCACTAAAGCCTGGTTGGAAGCAAGCTCACCTTCGCCTCGGGCAAGGGCGATCTCAACTAATTCTTCAGCAGACAGATTGATATGGGCTTTTGTATTCATGGTAACAACCTCGTTGGACTCGACCATTCGGGACTCCTAAGTAGTTATATAAGGTAATGGCTTTTGTGGTTCTTATTTAAGCCATCAAAGGCCGGCTTATTGTACATAATATCCTGTCTATATCCTAGTCGATGCTGTAAAAAAATAAAGCAGCGGTGGTTGATTGGGGAGAGTGGCATTGAGATGCCAAGTTGGCAATGACGAGGGGGAAAGTTCGCAATTGTCATTTATATCGGGCCAACAAACAAAATGGACAGACTTCACAATGCTGTCATCCTCAGGATGACAGCGTTATTGAGCATTTTGTAAAATGGCCAAAGCCCGGTTTATGAGATGTTATTTCAATGCTTCCCGGCAACTAGCGCCGACTAAGGCTTTACTTTTTTTTTCACCTATGCAATAAGTTTTTTCTACGTAACGCATAATTAAAAAATTCATTTTTAATTTTTACGTAAAGGAATTTCAGTTCAACTCCTAAATCTAGCGAGGATGGAACCATGTCTAATTTTGTAAAAGCTGGTATTTTTTCTTTGTTGTGCCTCAGTGCACTGCCCGCATTTTCAGCGCGGCCAGTGGACCTCAGTCAGCAGGATATGTCATTTCTACGATCATTTTCTTCTCCCGTTGCATTGAAAGCGGGCGCAACCGCTGGTGTGTCGGACCTGGAACAGGTCAGCCAATCTACCGATTTCAATCAAACGCTGCATGTTCGCGTTAAACAAACTTATAACGGCTACCCGGTATGGGGCGGCGATGCTGTGTTACACATTCCGCATGGGCAGCGCACAGAAAGTTTTCGCAAGACATTAGCAGCAGCACCCAGCGCAAAGACCACGATGAATGGAGTGGTGTATCAAGATCTACAAACTGATTTGCAAAATGCACCCGCTTTTATTTTTAATCAGGCACAAGCAGATAAAGCCATTCAGGAAGCTGTCGCCTATTACGAAAAAAATCTGGGCGCTAAGGCGACAATTGAAAATAAGCGCAGCAAGTTAATCGTCTATGTTGATGGAGAAAACAAGGCGCGCTGGGCATTTCATGTCCGCTTTTATGCTAAACCGTCCGTATCGCGGCCAGCCATACCCAGTTTTATCATGGATGCAGAAAACCTGAAAATTTATCGCGAGTGGGATGAAATCAAAACACTAGATGTTGGAAGTGATCCCAAGTTATTGGACAATGCGACGGGCGGAGGCTTTGGTGGGAACCGAAAAATGGGAC
Organism: Aquicella lusitana; assembly: GCF_902459475.1. Taxonomy (NCBI): domain Bacteria; kingdom Pseudomonadati; phylum Pseudomonadota; class Gammaproteobacteria; order Legionellales; family Coxiellaceae; genus Aquicella; species Aquicella lusitana. Next base: position 29,498 of record NZ_LR699114.1, read on the forward strand.
AGCTGGTATACGATGGATTAACAGGCCATCTTTCTCAGTGGGATATACAGCGCGATTCAGCCAAAAAACTCTGCTATCTGAGAAATCATGAAGTCACTGTCGCGGACTACCGTAAAGGCGAGAATAAAATCGCTTCTTTTTCCTGTGATAAACCGGACCCTCAGCATAATAATGTTTATTGGGATGGCGCAAGCGATGAAATTAATGGCGGTTATTCACCTAATCATGATGCGCTTTATGCCGGTAAAATTATTAGCGATATGTATCAGGCTTGGTACAAGGTGCCACCGCTGGTCGATCCTTATAACAAACCATTAATGTTAACGATGGTCACGCACTCACCTAATTATGACGAGTATGGCAACGCCGACCCAGACAATGCTTATTGGGATCCAGAAAAGGAAAAAATGTATTTTGGCGATGGTGAAACCTATTTTTATCCTTTGACTTCATTGGGCGTCACGGCGCATGAAATCAGCCACGGTTTTACTGAGCAGCATGCCGGACTTATTTATGATCAGCAGTCAGGCGGCATGAATGAAGCGTTCTCTGACATGGCAGCACAAGCGGCAGAGTATTATTCATTGGGCAAAAATAGCTGGCAAATTGGGCCTGAAATCACTAAAACCAGCGTGCTTCCTGTGTTGCGCTATATGGAAAATCCAAGCGATGATTGCAAATTTGTCAGGGATCCTGAAGAAGGTAAAAACTGTTCCTTACAAAATGCCAATGATTACGATGCCTATGTAAAGCGGCATAAGGATGACGTAAGCTCACGTTACCGTATTCCCAATGTGCATTTAAGCAGCGGCATTTATAACCGTGCATTCTATCTGCTTTCAAAAGAAAAAGACTGGGATGTCAGAAAAGCGTTTGATGTGATGGTAAAAGCAAACCAGCACTATTGGACGTCGAGCAGTACGTTTGCTCAAGGTGCCTGCGGTGTGATTAGTGCGGCGATGGATTATGGATATGATCTCGAAGGTGTGCGCAATGCATTCAATGGAGTAGGTATCGATACCAGAAAATGCAAATTAGTTGCACAGGCTTAACCTCCATAAGCAAAAAGCCCGGCTTCATGCCGGGCTTTTTTTTGCAGATGAAAATCCTGAAGATCAATGTTTTCGTGGAGGAAATCCAGAAGCCGAACTATTTTTCACATCGCTTCAAATAAGCATTCCACCCGCTTTCGCGATATTTGCGCGCTTCAGCAACCGGATCTGTTGCAGCGATGATGCCTCTTCCAACAATAATGATGTCTGTGCCGTGCTCAAGAATGGCTTTTTTAGGCGTGATATATTGCTGACCTAAGGCATCTTTTCCTGTTTCAAGCTTGATGCCAGGCGTCATATGGATCCAGTGCGGATCGGCGGACAGTGCATGCTGCGTAATAAAACCAATGACAAAATCTGACGTGTGCTCTGCCATTTTTAATGTACTTCGGATGTAATCCACATTCATAAAATGGCCTGCAGAGCTCATTTCTGCAATGAGCACCAATCCGCGATTTTTTTTACGGCCCACTTGAGCAAGGCCTTGCACAATCCCAGGCCCTGGCAGACTGTGTGCGTTAATGATGTCAGCCCAATCAACAATGTGATAAATCCCGCCTTCATATTGATGTTTGACTGTATTGCCTATGTCTGCAAATTTTCGATCTTCAAATAGAAGAAAATGATGTTGATGCGCCAGTTTACGCAGTGTATGCGTAAGATCGGGAGTGAAATCAGAAATGATATCTATGTGTGTTTTCAGCATACAAATTTCAGGGCCCAACTGGTCAGCAAGTTCAAGTAGCTTCTGGGCGGAGGTGACATCAGCCGATATGGTGAGGTTAGTTTGCTTCTCATCCATTAATTGCAATAGCCGTTTCGCGAGAGGTGAAAGGCAATAATTTGCGCGCTCGGTATAAGATAAATGTCTCATTTAGATAGCTCTCGTTCGCAAAAAATCTTCCAGGATCTGGCGTTCTGTCTTATTTAGCAGGGTGGAGCCCAAAAGCGACTGTAAAATATCAGACAAAGACAAGATGGCGTGGAATTGAAACTTTTGTGATAACGTTTCGCCGCCGCCTTGCTGGCGGTCGATAAGTGCCACCACATCTTTGACTTCAAGGCCTGCTTGTTCCAGATCATTCGCTGTTTCAATAATGCTGCCTCCTGTGGTCACCACATCTTCTATGATCAGGCAACGCTGTCCTGCCTGGAATTCGCCTTCAATCAGCTGTTTCGTCCCATAATCCTTTTTTTCTTTTCGACGCATGATCATGGAAATGTTGTGTTCAAGTGAAATACAAGTGGCGATGGGCAGTGCCGTGTAAGGTACGCCGCAGACGAGATCGAAATGGCAGCCGCGAGTTTTTTTCCACATGGCGTTTGCAATCACCCGCAAAATATCCGGGTAGGAAATGATTTTACGCAGGTTAATGTAAATAGAAGAAGTTTGGCCGCTTTTTAATTTGAATTCGCCGAACTGGATGGCGCCGATTTGATAAAGGGAGTAAATGAGCGATTCCTGTTCCATCTAAATGACCTCACGGTAAGCCTTGAGTTGATAAGGAAAATACTTGATATCAATGAGGTTGTAAATGCTTGAGTCTCGCTTTAACCTTGCGCAGAGGGATCAAAAGACCATTTGCACGGCTAGCTTAAAAATGGTACAAATACGCGACTATAAGATATATATGAAAATATGCTCCCTAATGCACAGCTAGTTCTACAATCAGGAGAAGTTTTTTACGGTACCATCCCTGACAATCAGGAGCATCCCTCTTTTGGGGAAGTCGTCTTTAATACTGGCATGGTAGGTTATGCCGAATCGTTGACCGATCCCTCCTATGCTGGCCAGATTCTTGTCTTTACCTATCCCTTAATAGGTAATTATGGTGTAGCCGAGCGGGCGACCTGGGAATCACAAAAAATTCATGTACGCGGAGTCATTGTATCCGAACTGTCTCCTTTTTATTCCAATCACGCTGCACAATCCGGGTTAGCCGAGTGGCTTGCGGATCAGAAAATACCTGTTTTAACCGGCGTTGATACCCGAGCTGTGACCAAGGTGCTGAGAACCCAGGGTGTTGCCCCGGGAGCGATTGCCCCGCTGCATGCCAAGCTGGATCATTTCGAGAATTTTGATCAGCATGACTGGGTCAGAGAAGTGTCCATTAAGGAACCTTGTTACTATGGTTCGGGAACAAAGACGATCATTGCGATTGACTGTGGAATGAAAGAAAATATCCTGCGTTCGCTGTTAGCTTTTCCTGTGCGTATCAAACGAGTCCCTTATGATTATGATTTTACCCAGGAAGCGTTTGACGGTGTCTTTATCTCCAACGGACCGGGCGACCCAACGCGGTGCGGTAAAACCGTTGAAATTATTCGCAAGGCCATGGCGAAACAGAAACCTGTTTTTGGCATTTGTCTCGGCACACAATTAATGGCGCTTGCTGTAGGTGCGACAACCTATAAACTTCCCTTTGGACACCGGTCGCACAATCAGCCCTGCTTGGACCTTTCAACCAATCGCTGCTATCTCACTTCCCAGAATCATGGCTATGCCATTGATGAAAACAGCTTGCCTGCCGACTGGCGGGTTTCATTCCGTAATCTGAACGACAACAGCGTTGCTGGCATTGAACACCAGCATTTGCCGTTTTTTTCTGTACAATTTCACCCTGAGGCAGCGCCCGGGCCTGAGGACAGCAAGTGGTTGTTTCAGAAGTTTTTTGATTTACTGAATTAATATATTAACTGGACTTTGGCCGTTTGACAGATTCACGAATTTGTCATCCTGAGCGCAGCGAAGGATCTCCTCTTGTGCATATAGAGATCCTTCGCTGCGCTCAGGATGACAGCGGTTTCTGTAGAATCAGCATCATTTGTCAACAATGGCTAAAGCCCAGATTAAAAAACGCTTTTGAATTTTATTAAAAAAATTAAATATCGAGGCACACGTATGCGGTTTAGTGGAAAGAAAGTCTTGCTCCTGGGGTCTGGCGGATTACGCATAGGCCAGGCTGGCGAGTTTGATTATTCCGGTTCTCAGGCCATTAAGGCACTGAAGGAAGAAGGGATCCATGTCGTCCTCGCCAATCCTAATATTGCAACAGTGCAAACCGATGCCCATATGGCAGATACACTGTATTTGCAGCCTTTAAATATAGAAGTCATTACGCAGATTATCAAAAAAGAAAAACCGGACGGCATTCTGCTGGGATTTGGCGGTCAAACAGCGCTTAACCTCGGTCTTGCCCTGGAAAAAGCGGGCATTCTAGCTGAGCATCATGTTGAGGTGCTCGGTACCCAGGTTCGTTCTATTCAGCAGACAGAAGACCGGGATTTATTCAAGCAGGCGTTGGAAAGCATTGGCATTCACACACCGCGAAGCATTTGCGTGACCAGCGTGGAAGCGGCGCTCGCTGCTGCTGAAGAAATCGGCTACCCCATTATGATGCGTTCAGGTTTTTCGCTTGGCGGCCTTGGTTCAGGAAAAATTACCAACAAGGGAGAGCTAACGAGACGTGCAAAAGAATGTTTTGCCACGGTGCCGCAGATTCTGATTGAAGAATATCTCCTGGGCTGGAAAGAGTTTGAATACGAAATTGTGCGCGATGCGGACGGCAATGCGCTAACCATTTGCAATATGGAAAACCTTGATCCCATGGGCATTCATACAGGTGAAAGCATTGTCGTAGCGCCTGCCCAAACATTAAGTAATCGTGATCATCAGCATTTGCGTAACATGTCTATTGCCATTGCCAATCACTTCACTATTGTCGGTGAATGTAATATCCAGTTCGCTGTCAATCCAGAAAATGGGGATTACCGCGTGATTGAGATGAATGCACGATTATCACGCTCAAGCGCGCTTGCTTCTAAAGCAACGGGTTATCCGCTCGCATTTGTCGCAGCAAAACTCGGATTGGGTTATTTGCTGCATGAGATAAAAAATAGTGTCACTCAACAAACTTGCGCCTTTTTCGAGCCTGCGCTGGATTATGTCGTGGTGAAAATTCCTCGCTGGGATACACATAAATTGAAAGCAGCGGAACGCACGATTGGTACGGAAATGAAAAGTGTAGGCGAAGTCATGAGCATTGGCCGCTCTTTTCCGGAGAGTTTGCAAAAAGCAGTGGGTATGCTGAATATCGGCGCATCCTGTCTCAGTGATTATCCGCACGCTATTCCTGACGCTAAAAGGGAAATTGAATTCCCCACGGACCGACGTCTTTTTGCGCTCTATCAGTTCTTTATGAGCGGCGGTACAGTGGCAGAGGCACAACGACTCAGTAATATTAATTTCTGGTTTTTATCGCATATTCACGCGATCACCGAGGTTGAAAAGCGTCTTGCTGCTGAACCGCTTTCCCCGGAATTGCTTTTGCATGCCAAGCGCATGGGTTTTTCCGACCGCGCTATTGGAAAGTTAACAAAACAGTCTGAAGAAGACGTGCGCATGCTGCGCTTATCAAAACAGATTGTTCCCTATGTGAAGCAGATTGATACACTTGCTGGTGAGTTTGCCGCACAAACCAATTACTTGTATCTGACTTATCATGCCGCTGAACATGATATTGAAGCGACTCCCGAAAGGCCTATTCTAGTATTGGGTTCAGGGCCTTATTCCATTGGTTCCTCCGTTGAATTTGATTGGTGCGCGGTAAATACTTCACGTTCACTGCGTGAGTTAGGTAAAAAATCCATTCTGATCAATTCCAATCCCGAAACAGTTTCGACTGATTATGATGAATCAGACCGGCTTTATTTCGAGCAGTTAACTCTTGAGCGTGTGCGGGATATCGCTGACTTTGAAAAAGCGGCTGGTATTATCGTGTCGGTGGGCGGCCAGGTCGCAAATAATCTGGCATTGCCGCTTGCCAAAACAGGCTATCAACTGTTGGGTACCTCCGCTCAGTCTATTGATAATGCGGAAGACCGGGAAAAATTTTCGGCCCTGCTTAATCAACTGAATATCGATCAACCTGCCTGGCAGCGCGTGACCAGTCTTGAAAATGCAAAACAATTTGCCGAGATGATTGGTTATCCCGTGCTTATCCGCCCTTCTTATATACTCTCAGGCTCAGCCATGAACGTGGCTTATGATGAACGTTCGCTCGAGCAATATTTACTGGAAGCATCACTTGTCTCGTCAGAGCATCCTGTAGTGATTTCAAAATTCATTCTAGATGCAAAAGAATTGGAAGTGGACGGCGTGGCCGATCGCGGTAAAATTATTATTGATGCCATTGCTGAGCATGTAGAGAATGCAGGCATTCACTCGGGCGACGCGACGCTTGTCATTCCGCCTCAGCGTCTTTATCTTGAAACGATTCGCAAAACCAAAAAAATTACCAGCCAGATTGTAGAAGCTTTAAAAATCACGGGTCCTTTCAACATCCAATTCATTGCGAAAAATAATTTTATTCAAGTTATTGAATGTAATTTGCGTGCATCGCGCTCTTTTCCCTTTGTTTCTAAAGTCACAGGATACAATTTCATCAACATCGCAACGCGCGCAATGCTGGGTCAGCATAAGCCCATGATTTATGAAACATTAGAATTGGATTATGTGGCGGTGAAAGTGCCTCAGTTTTCCTATCATCGCCTAAAAGGTGCGAACCCGGTTGCGAACGTTGAGATGGCTTCTACCGGCGAAGTGGCTTGTCTGGGCGAAAATCTTTATGAAGCTTATTTACGCGCCTGGCTTGCTACCGAACAGGCATTGCCGGAAAAACGCATACTTGTTTCGATCGCGGATGTACATAAGGCAAAGCTGTTGCCTTACCTGCTGCAGCTGGAAGAACAGGGCTGGGTATTTTACAGCACCAGCGGTACGCACGCATTTTTGTCAAAAAATGGAATAGGCTCCTACTTTGTCCATAAAGCCAGTGAAAAAAGTGAGCCCAACATTCAAACCTTGATTGCGCAGCGGAAGGCCGAGCTCATTATCAACCTTCCTACGGCGAATGGCATCAATACCCTGACGGATGGTTATATGATCCGGCGAATGGCAGTGGACCATCACATTCCTTTGATTACCAATCTGCAGATTGCGCAAATCATGCTGCAATGTTTAATTGACTTTAAGGGAAAAACACCGGAGACCGTATTATCATGGCAAGAGTACATACAGAGGCATGTTCCTTATCAACAATCAATCAGAATGATAGCATAATGAAAAGTTTACTTTATGGTCATGATGTTCTTTCCATGAAAGAATTGTCATTAGCGCAGATTCAGCAAGTGCTCGAGCTCGCCGCAACATTCAAATCAGAAGACGTACCTGCGTTATTAAAAAATAAAATCATTGCTCACTGTTTTTTTGAACCTTCGACGCGCACGCGCCTATCTTTTGAGACAGCGACGCTACGACTGGGCGGTCAGGTCATTGGTTTTTCGAGTGATGAAAGTCTTTCAATCAAGAAAGGCGAAACGCTGCAGGATACCATTCAGGTTTTATCCCATTATGCAGACCTCATCATCGTTCGCCATCCCAAAGAAGGGGCTGCGCGGCTTGCGGCCGAGACGTCGGCAAAGCCGGTAATCAATGCGGGGGACGGGGCGAATCAACATCCTACGCAGGCGTTGCTGGATTTATTTACCATACAAGAATGCCAGAACAAGATTGATGGACTGGCGATTGCACTGGTTGGTGATCTTAAATATGGCCGCACGATACACTCATTTGCCCAGGCATGTACATTGTTTGATATACGATTATTCCTGGTCTCTCCTGATTCATTGACCTTGCCCGATTTTATCTGCGATGAATTGAAGCGCAACGGCGTTCGCTTTTCATTTCATCAGTCGCTGGAAGAAGTCGTTCCCAAAGTAGATATTCTGTATATGACACGTATTCAACAAGAGCGTTTCAACGATGCAGATTATCAGCTGATTAAAAAACGCTGCATCCTGACACCCGATTTGCTCGCCACAGCAAAGCCTAATTTGAAAATTTTGCACCCTTTGCCGCGGGTAAATGAAATCGACGCGGAAGTGGACAAAACGCCGCATGCTTATTATTTTCAACAGGCAGCGAATGGCGTATATGTGCGGGAAGCGCTTTTAGCCTTGATGTTAAATGAGAATGTGCAGGTGTTGACATGAATAAAACATTATCTGTTTCAGCCATTCAAAACGGTACGGTGATTGACCATATTCCTGCAGGCCAGGCCTTGCGTATTCTGCATTTATTGCGCTTGTTAAACAAGAAATGCCAGGTCACAGTGGGGTTTAATTTATCCAGCCAACGCATGAAATTAAAAGACCTGGTGAAGGTTGAAAATTATCTTTTAACAAAAGAAGAAGCCGACAAAATTACGGTTTTTGCACCGGATGCAACCATCAATATTATTAAAAATTTTGATGTCGTCGAGAAAATTATTACGCAATTGCCACCAGGTATAGAGGGTGTGTTTTCGTGTCCCAATCAGGCTTGCATCTCGCATGTAGAGCCTGTGGAAAGCTTTTTTATAATCAAAGAACAGAGCAAGCGTGTCCATGTGATATGCAAATACTGCGAAAAAATATTTGACCGGAATCAGGTAAAGGTAAAAATATAGTAAAAGCGGATTTCAAGTTAAAATGACGATTATAAAAGACATCAAAACTTATCAGGGAAATACCATTGACTTGGTGTTGGCAGATAATAAAGATCATATTATTCAGGCGGACGGATTGACAGCTTTGCCTGCTGTGATCGACCCGCACGTGCATTTTCGTACACCCGGGATGGAATACAAGGAAGATTGGCGAACCGGCGCCAAGGCGGCTATTCGCGGCGGCTGCACGACTGTGTTTGACATGCCTAATACCAAGCCACCCACGATTACCCAGTCCCTGCTCGATGAAAAAAAAGCACTGATCGATCGACAGCTGAAAGAAGCAGGCATTCCGCTGCGTTATAAACTTTTTTTTGGTGCCGACAAAGGCCATCTGGATGAAATTGCAAACATTGAGAAGGACTGTGTAGGTATCAAGGTGTTCATGGGATGCAGTACGGGCAACCTGGTCATTGATGATGACGAAAGTTTGCATGCTGTTTTCTCGCTTGCGGCAAAGCATCATATGCTAGTAGCAGTACACGCAGAAGATGAACATTTAATTCGGGAACGTAAGGCAAACTATCAAGGAGAGTGGAATTATCCTGTGCATTCCGTTATCCGTAATATTGATGTTGCTGCGAAAGCGGTCGAAAAAGCGATTGCGCTAACAAAGCGCTATGGCACGCGCTTATATATTTTGCATGTGAGCAGCGCAGAAGAAGTTGCGCTAATTAAAACGGCAAAACAGGCTGGTTTGCCCGTATTTGCAGAGACGACACCCCATCATTTGTTTTTTGATACGACGCTTTATGATGTATTGGCGGGCAAAGCAGTAGTAAATCCGCCGCTGCGTGATCCAAGGCATCGCGAACATTTGTTTGCCGCGATACACGAGAAAGTAATTGATACCATTGGTTCAGATCATGCGCCTCATACACCGGATGAAAAAGCACTACCTTATGGCGAATGCCCCTCAGGTATGCCGGGAATCGAATTTATGTTGCCTATGCTGCTTAATGCCTGCTCCCGCGATTTGCTCAACCTGGATGAAGTAGTTGCATTGACATCAGCAAACGCTCGCCACATTTTCCATATGCCTCCTTCAGATGACTGGGTATTAGTCAATCTCGGCGAAACGCGCACGGTTGAGCGTACGGAAAGTAAATGCGGCTGGTCACCCTATATGGGTCTTACTTTAAAAGGTTGGCCTGTTTATACGATTTTGAAAGATACTTGTTATAAAGTGAATAATTAAAAGTTCTCTCTGCTTTCCGTCATTGCTCTCGCCGTCGTCCGCTATGCGCAAACTTGAAGATACACATAGCGGACGACGGCGAGAGCAGAAATTTACCGGACAGTAATGGAGGACAGCATGTGGATAGCAATCGCTACAAATTTTTTTTGGTATAGCGCTTCTCTTCTTCTTTTTTATCCGTTTCAGTTATCGCCGACTGCGGCGTTGCCTTTGGCCAGAAATAGCCGGGATAATTGTTGCCGGGCAGCGATTGATCGATGCGGACATACATATCACCTATTAAATCCTGCACAACAGATGGCACGAAACCGGTTGCGAGCACGCCATAGGCTTTAGCAATGCCTTTCGGTTTTTGATGCGGATTTTGTTTGACATAATCCACCGATTTTTTTAAATCGGTTACGAAGTCTTTTACAAAATCAGGCACCTTGGTATGCAGGGCAGTCAGGCAAAAGTGAAAACCATCAGCTTGATAATCCGATGTTAATAAACAGTTTAATTCCCATCCGTGTGACTTCATTAATTCAGCGACTAAAAGAGGATTGATTCCAGATGTCGTGCGCATGCCAACTACAGAGAGCTGAGTGGAATAGGGAACGATGATGCCGTCAATTTTTTTAACTTCATCGGTTAATTCTTTGGCGAGCGCAAGAATAGCTGCTGTATCTTTAACATAACCGTTTTCACCTTGATAAAGCATTACTGCATGGGCGGTGACGACTTGCACGCCTGTGCGGGATCCAGGAAGACCTGGCGTGACATAAGAACCGACAGAAGAGGTAAGATAAGTATGTGTCGGTGTGGGAGCAATCAATACTTCCGCGCGTCGCCTGAATAAAATAATAGATACGCCCTTGGGGCCTTCACCATATTTATGAATATCTGCAGAAACACTGCTAACGCCCTCATTTTGAAAATCACACCAGGGTAATTCGACGCCTGCTTTTTTAGCGAAAGCTGTTAAAAAACCACCAAGACACGCATCAACATGGAAAGGAATGGGTTTGGATCTATGAAGCCAATCTTTATTATTTTGAGCTATCTCTGCTAATTCCTTGATGGGGTCGATGACGCCAAATGGAAAAGAGGGAGCGGAAGCTGCCATCATGCAAGTATTACGGTTAATGGCAGCTTTCATCGCATTAACATCAGCCCGGCCTGTGTTTTTATCAACGGGCACAACGACTAATTTGGCGTTTAATATTTCTGCGGCCTTCCAAAAAGCAGGATGTGCACTGCTCGGCACAATGATTTCAGGCGCTTGGTTTCCATTTTTTCGGGCGTGCAAAACGTAGGCCTTGCAGGCTTCAAAAATACTTAACGTACCGCCTGCGGTAATAACGCCATGTGTGCCATCAGGACCATTAAACAATTTTCTGCACCAGGAAATCACTTCTGCTTCTTTTTTCTTAATGTCTTTGAAGACAGGATGCATTGGGTTGGTTAATGCAGTTTCTCCATAAAGTTTTTCTAAAAACGCAGAAAATTCGGGCGGATATTCTGAATAGATGGCGCCAGACAAACGGCCTTTTTTATTTTCTATTTGCTTTTTGGGATATACTTTACGTATTTCCTCAATACTATATCCTTCTGGCGGCAGCGAATGGATCGGCGGCGTTGCCGATTTTTCTCTGTCTGCTTCTATTTCGACTTTATAACCATTCAGGTTTTTTGTCACTTCACCTCTGATTAATTTATCAGCTATCCGGCCTACCACGGGCACCTGCAGTGTTTTTTTAACCGCATTATTCATGAGGGTTTCTTTAATTTTTTTAGTGTCCCATTCGTGGTAGAGCGAATAAGTTTGATACGCGAAGCGTGGCCCATATTGGAGTAAAAGCAGGGCTGTAATGATCGTTACAGGGGAATAGTCCTCCAGCGTTTCATTGACATAATTTCCTAGCCAGTTTGCCATTTGCAGAGAGCCGCTTAACATGTGAGAGATCCTTTCTAATTGATTAGTCAGGTATTTTTGAGGAGGGCGGGTGTTGCGTCAAGCGGGTTTTTTTCAAAATATCGACTATACTTAAGAAAAATGAACGAGTTACCAACGAGAGAGTGGGCATGATAATGATAAATTTCCAAAAAATGGGAATCGCGCTTATAGCGCTACTATTTTTATCATTTATTCAGCCTGCTTTTGCCGAAGATCCACCACTACCAACACCCGTTGGCCGCGTTATTTGGGTGCAGGGAACTTTAAAGGCCATTATGCCTAACCAGGAAGAGCGTCTGCTGAAAAAAACGTCGGTTATCTATTTGAATGATACATTAATTACGGATAGCAAAAGTAAAGCTCAAATTGCTTTCACTGATAACACATTGATGACGTTTCGTCCCGACACAAAATTTTATATTGATAAATATCAGTATAATCCCAAGGCGAAAAAAGGCTCGGTGGGCAAATATATAATGAATTTGATCGAAGGCGGCTTTCGCACAATTACTGGCCTTATCGCGAAAGGTAATCCCAGTGATTATAAAGTCAATACACCTGTTGCTACTATCGGCGTGCGTGGTACGGATTATACCGTGTACGTTAATCCCAAAGGTCAGTTATATGTAGGCTATTATAGCGGATCACCTTGCGTTGATAGCAAAAAAGGATCCTTGTGTTTAAGCGAGAAAACAAAATACGCTTATGTACCAACATCGGGAGCTGTTCCTGTTCCGCTTAGCCAGCAGCCGGCTGTCTTTCATGAAAAACTGGATATTGTTCCTACTAAAATCACACCATTTTCTGCCGTGGGCGGTGGTGTGACAACAGCTGGAACAGCAGTAGGCACAACGGGTACTTCAACGCCACCCGCACGCTCGGGAACAGTTTCAAGCTTTTGTATCACCAACTGAACCTATTTAGTCGCATGCACATACACCCCATCCCAATCTGGCGGCAGGGGGTGCGCCTTGAATTCCTTAATTCGATCCAGGTAAATTCGATAGATTTTCGTTTCAGCGTGCGTTTGTTGTAGTTGCGTTAACAAGGCTTCTGCTTCATCCCATCGCTGAGCGAAATAATGTTCAAGGGCCTTATGATAAGAAGCAAGTTCGATTGCCTGTTCTGTTGTTAATTCTGTTTTTTTGCAGATGACTTCATAAATTGCAACACCAGATTTTTTTCCTTTTACCCTGACACGATCTAATAAGCGAAAAACAAATCTTGATTGGTGCTGTTCTGTATTTTCAGTAACAATGATATTCACACCATAGAATTTGGTAAGACTTTCAACGCGCGACGCCAGATTAACTGCGTCGCCAAGCACAGTGTAATTACGGCGGAAGCGTGACCCCATGTCGCCTACACTCATGAGGCCACTGTTAATGCCAATACCGATTTTAATTTCTGGCCATTTTCGCTCTGCCAGCATCGGCTGCAAAGTAATCAGTTTTGTTTGCATATCAATTGCGGACTCAAGTGCGTGGCGCGCATGATTTTTATCTTTTAACGGGGCGCCCCAGAAAGCCATGATAAGATCACCCACATACTTGTCTATGGTGCCGCGATGTTTAAAAATAATTTCTGTCATGGGCGTGAAGAAAGTGTTTAACATATCAACCAATTCGGCAGCTGACATGCCTTCTGAAATGGTGGTGAAATTACGAATATCCGCAAATAGAACAGACATCTCTCTGTCTTCACCATGCAGGCCATAATTGCCGGTCGTTTTTAACATTTCATCAATATGTTTTTCTGGAACGTATTGTCCAAACATTTCCTTAAGCCTTTCACGGCGCCGTGTTTCAAACAGATAACCGTAGATGATATTTAAAATGGCAATGGCGAAAATTAAAAAAATCGGCAGAAGAAAAGATAAAATATAACCGGTTTGGTGCCAAATCCAATTATTGAGAAGCAGTAAACTAGGCGGTACCAGAATAATTAATAAGGCAAGTATTCGGGGACCAAAATAGGGAAACATAAAAGCAGCTATCAAACCAAATAAAACCGTGATGACAAAGTTGGCGCCAAAAGTCCAAGCGGGTTTATAAGAGAAACTGTCTTCGAGCATTCCGTTGACCAGCGTTGCCTGTATTTCAACGCCGGGGAAGGGATTTTGTACTGCTGTTGCGACAAGATCACCCAATCCTGTAGCAGAGGTACCTACAAAAAGGATTTTTCCTAATAAGGCATTTTTGGGTATGTTGCGATTTAACACATCGATCGCGGAGTAATAGGAGAAGGTATAACTTTTACCAATGAAAGGAATTAATACTTGTCCCTTATCATCGGTAGGGATCATACGTGTCCCAAAAACGATGCCTTCCAATTCTTTCGTGTGCCCATAAGTGGGTGTAACAAGCTGTATATTTTCGCCAAGAAAAACTAGCACCGCCTGCAGTGACAAGGCAGGATAAACGCCGCCCTTATATTGAATCAGTAATGGCGCGTGTCGGATGATGCCATCGCTATCGGCAAAAATATTGATGAACCCAGCGCCTTTTGCTGCCTGCTGCAGAATAGGTATGTTACTGATATAGCCCAATGCTTTAATAATATGGAGTTCTCGGCTTTCTTCAGGTGTTAAGGTTAAAAGTGGTTTTGGTAGCTGGTTTTGCGTTTCAGGGCGCGGTAAAAAACCAATGGGAAGCACAGTAGGATTTTCTGCGAGGCTTTTGGCAAAGATAGAATCTTCATCAAACAATGGCTCGCTTTTTCTCAAAATCGATTCCAGTGCTGTGTTAGCCATATTTTTTTTGCTTAAGGTATCAAGTAGCGCTTTGGCGATATTAATTTCTTTTTCAGAAAAAAGAATATCAAAAGCTATGACGGCGGCGCCTTCTTCTTTTAATCGGTCTGTTAACTCGGCGAGCTTACTTCTCGGCCAGGGCCATCGACCGATAGCTTTGAGGCTTTTGTCATCAATATCAATAATCGCCACGGGGCTGACCGGTGTGATTTTTTCAGTGAGAATACGCATGCGTAATTGCAAATCGTAGCCCAGATTATCAAGGCGTTCGATGAATAGGCGAACAAATCGGGTGGGGGTGATTAATAACCAGATGGCGATAGCTACCAGAATCAGGCCTAAAAAAATGGGAATGCGCTTGCTCATGCCTTGTCCTTTATTCGTCCCTGCTTTCATCCTGCTACAAATGCGGTCTTAAATCAATTTACTGCAAACTTAATTTGCCTGAGAACAATAGGGATTGATTTTAACTTGAGTTAATGTTTCATAGTAATCTTCCGCTGCTTGCGTAATCATGTCGGTAATATTCTGGTTGACACTGGTCATCGTCCAGTTTGTCGTGGAAGTGACTGTACTGGTGGTAGGATTGCCTTGTTGAATGACATCGGCGATATCCGTAGTACTGGTGCCTCCGGTGAGTGTGAAGTTTTCAAAGAACATGGTAGTCGATCCAACCATCACCTCGTTAGAAGAAGCATTGACGACGGCATTGGTATTAAAAACCACGGTATCCCGGCCGCTTGAACTGCGGAACCGCTGGAAGCCGTCGAAGTAAATAGGATCGTTAACAAAACCTAATTTGGCTCCGGTGATGGTCAATGTATTTGCCTTGTTAGGTAAGGTGAGTTCATTTAATTGTCCATTGTTGATTAAGTTAGTAATGTTATCAAATGCAGTGATGAGCCCACCATTGGTGGCACTGCCGGTATTGGTGTTGGTTAAAGTGACATTGACTGGAGAACTGTATTGGGCGAAGTTCAGGGTATTGGTGCCAGCAAGTGATCCGCCGTTGACAATGCCAGTGATGCGGGCGCCGTTAGCGAAGACGAAGGTATCATCACTGCTGCCGCCGGTTAAGTTCTGGATGTTACTGAAGGTGCCGCCCACGCCGGTGACGGTGCCGCCATTGGTGCCGGAGACCGTCCAGTTGTTAGCGGAGTTGTCTGCAGTCAAGGTATTAACGCCGCCGCTGCCATTGATGGAGCCTGCGAGTGATCCGCCATTCAGCTTGAAGCTATCATTGCCACTGCCGCCGGTTAAGTTCTGGATGGAGCTGAACCCGCCGGTGATGCCGGTGACGGAACCGGCGTTAAGCGCAGTTAGCGTCCAGGTGTTGGCGGTATTACCGCCGACTAAGGTATTGGTACCGCCGCCGCCACTTAAAGCACCTGCGAGCGAGCCGCCGTTTAAGGTGAAGGTATCCCCATTGCTGCCACCCGTGACATTCTGGATGTTGGAGAAGCCGCCGGTGATGCCGGTAACGGAACCGGCATTGGCAGCGGTAATGACCCAGGTGTTGGCGGTATTAGCGCCGGTCAGGGAGTTCGTGCCCGCGCCGCCGCTTAAGGCGCCGGCGAGCGAGCCGCCGTTTAAGGTGAAGGCATCATTGCCGCTGCCGCCGGTTAAGCTTTGGATATTGCCGTAAGTGAAGCTGCCGGTCACGCCTGCGGTGGCGAGGCTGCCTGCATTGGCGCCGGTGATGTTCCAGGTTTGGGTGTTGCCGGTATTGACCGTGAGGCTATTGGAACCACCGCTGCCAGCGACAGTGACATTGTTGGCAGCGATAGCGCCGCTGATCATGTAGGATTCATTGCTGCTCATGCCGCCGGCGAAGGTGACGTTGCGGTTGCCGCCGATGCCATTGTTGATGGCGACGGTGACATTGCCTGAGCCTGCCGCAGTAGAGAAGATGGTGTCAGCGCCGAGTGTGATGGCGCCCGTATAAGTCTGGTTGCCGACAGTGGCGACACTGCCGCCATTGATGTTAATGCCGCTTGCGGTGACAGCTAGACTGCTCAGTGCATCGGTTGCACCCACTGTGCCGGCGAACGTGGTGGTACCGCTGCTATTGACGGTGAGATCAAAGTCGCCATCACCATCCACTATACCATTAAAGGCAATATTGCCGCCGGAGCTATCGAAGGTCATGGCACGGCCGACGAGGACGGTTCCAGCATAAGTCTGGTCGCCGGTAGTACGAATGAGAGGTGCGTCAATGACAGCCGTGCTGTTGGCAGTGACGGAGCTAAGCCGTGTCAGGTTACCGATATTACCTGTCAGAATGACACTGCCTGCGCCTTCCAGCGTTAATGCTGCTGCACCGTTGATGGTGTTGCTAAGTGTCAGTGTATCGGTCGGATTGATGGCGCCTATCGTTGTATCAGATCCGAGTGTGATGGCACCGCTTGCGGTTGCAGCGCCCGTGCCAACTAATGCGCCTTCCGTGCCTGCAGCGCCGCTGCCGTTTAATGTTAGTGCATTGGCGACGGTAATACCGTCATTGATTTGCAGCGTACCACCGCTATTGACGGTGGTAGAAGCCGTGCCTAATGCATTGTTATTTTGTGCGGCTAATATACCAGCGCTGACGGTTGCTCCACCGGAGTAGGTATTAGCGCCTGATAGTGTTACTGTACCCGTGTCTGTTTTTGTTACTGTTCTTGCGCCGCCCGTTTCACTGATGGTACCGCTCAGTGTTAATGAACCTGTGCCGCCAATGGTTGTATTACCGGTAAGTGAAATTGCGCCAGAAAGCGAACCGGTGCCTGTACCTATCAATGCACCGTTACCGTCAATGCCTGTGCCCGTCACTGTGACCGCTTCGTTGCCTATAGTCGCATTATTAATTTGCAGCGTTGCGCCATCACTTACTGTGGTGCCTGCGCTGACGCTTCCTAACGCTGTGTTATTATTTGCAACTAAAGTGCCAGCGTTAATTAAAGTCGTGCCGAGATAAGTGTTTGCGCCCGATAAAGTTAATGTACCGCTGCCCGTTTTGGTAAGCCCACCGGTGCCACTGATGATACCACCAAATGTTTCGGTACCTGTCTCATTCACAGTTAATGTGCCTGCACCTAAGGAAATATTACCACCCGTTGTGCCGCCGCCGGAAAGACCCGCGATGGTTTGGCTGTTTCCATTAAGATCCAAGGTGGCGCCTGCGACATCGGCGAGAATAATACTGGATGTACTGGCCAATGAAGCGCCACTGCCGAGCCGTAAAGTGCCGCCATTAATTGTAGTAGTGCCCGTGGTATTCGCGCCGGAGAGCTGGAATGTGCCGGCGCCTTCTTTGGTCAGCGTGACACCAGTGATGGTGCCGGCAGCGAGACTGGAAAGGCCTGCATTGTTGATCGTAAAGCTGGTTGAGCCGCCACCGATGACATTGCCGCCTACAATAGGTCCGCCAATATCGGTAGTCGTGAAGATGATATCACCCGCGGTTGACGTGAGCGAAACAGGGTTATCCAGATGAACATCATCGCCATAAGTTTGATCGCCAACCGTTGTTACATTAATAACGTTGGCAGGATTAAGCGTATCCTGGAAATGTATGCTCATTGTGGCTGCAAGCGGTGTAGAAGTTAAGCTTGCTAAAGGAACGCCTGCACCTATATCGGCACTGAAGTAGTTATCATTGCCGAAATAGACAGTTAACGCACGTGGTGTCAGAGCATTATCCGAATCAATGGTAGAGGTATGGGTGGCGTCAGATATAAAAGATACATTCCCGGTTAAGCTTGATAATACGGTATCAGCTCCCAACACAGTCGCGCCGGTATAGGTTTGGGTGCCTAATGTATCAATAGTAGGATTGAGTGAAATATCTGTTCCGCCGTTGATGTTAATAGTGTTAGCTGTTGCTGAAAGTGATGTAATGCCCCATGTCAAAGGAGCCGTGCCGATTTTGCCACCCAATGTTAGTACATCATTCGCGTTAAGTGTAAGCGCATAGCTACCTGTTGCCGCTATGTCTGTATCGATAGTGTCTGTAAAATTAATATCGCCGCTGGTGCTGGTGAAGGTCGCATTATTGTTGTTAATGGTGACAGGATCATTATAAGTTTGAGTGCCAGTGGTTCGGATGAGACCGCCATTCACTTTTATTGAACTGCCAGAAACGTCCAATGTCCCCAGTGCGACGCCGTTGCCAACCATTCCTGAAAAAGTGGTAGCGCCTGTTGTATTAAGTGTTAAATTCCAGTTAGTCGCAAACCCATCGAGTGTGCCGGCAAAGGAGATGGGACCTGTATTGGCTGAAAATATACTATTTGCGTTGATCGTGACATTATCACCATATACTTGCCCAGCAGCACCAGTTGTTGTAACTGTGCCGCCATTAATTTGAGTCGTACCACCGCTATTTGTCGCAAGGCTGGCTGCGGAGATGGTGCCGTTTAATGTCGTGGTGCCTGTACTGTTTAACGTGATGGCGCCCAAAGCAAAGGTATTGCCAACATCACCCAATAAACCAATTTGGTTTGAACCAGTGTTAATGGTCAAAGCACGTGGCGTGCTGTTACCATCACTATCTACAGTCAGGCCAAAAAAGAGATTACCAGAATTGATAGTGGTATCAGCGCCTAATGTTATTGCGTCTGAAATATCGATCGTTCCTGTGGTGTTAATGCTGCCGCCGTTAATAACAGTAGAGCCGCCTGAATTAGCAGTTATACTTAATAAATCCGAGCCTTCGCCCACTGCGCCGCCAAAAGTCGTGGTTCCTGAAGAGTTAATTATTAACGCACGCGCAGAAACAGATGAGTCAAGTGTGTCGTTAAAACTAATATTACCCGTAGCAGTGGTGAGAGTAGGATCAGCACTTAATAGTACTGGGCCATTGAAGGTAAGCGCTCCTGTTCCACTGGCGGTGATGTTGCCGTTGATGTTATAAGTTGTCGTTGCTGTTGTAGCTAAGCTCACATTGGGGTTTGTAACATTGCCTAATGTCAGATTATTGCTGGAGACTGAATATAAAATATCAGCATCAGAAAGGCTGCCTTTGGCCGTATCCAGCAAGGTATTGCTAAAACTAGCTGATGCGCTATTGCCGATTTGAACGGTATTAGCCGTGAGCGCAAGTTGGGTGCTGCCAGAGAGACTGCCACCACTTCCCGGTGTAACAGCAACCACATTTGCTTGCGTTGCTGCGTTATCAAGATAGACAAGAATGCCGGTGCTATCGGCGATGGTATTATTGGTGCCGATTTGATTATCTCCCTCTAGGAAATAGAAGAAGCCGTTTGCGCCTGTATACGTGCTATCAAGAATAGAACCATCGACAACCAGGTTGACAACTGAATTGGCGCTCGATGAAGTGCCGGAGATAGCACGGGGAGTAGAAGTATAAAAAGAACGAAGGTAGGGATACGATTGTCCCTCAATAACACCCCAGACATCGGTAAAGTCCCATCCACTGAAGGTCGCTTGCGCCATCATTTGTGAAGTCGTTCTACCGGTGCCGCCACTACTGGATGCTCGACCAGAGGTTTGCGTATCCCAATAGCTATTGGACACCGTACCTGAATTATTCGTGCCGATTAATCCACCGAGATTGGTATTAGCCGTTCCTGTTACACTACCGAAGCTATAACTTCGAGTGGTTGTTGTAGAAAAATTATTAAAACCCACCAGGCCGCCAGCATGGCTTCTGTTTCCTAACGTGCGGGTGCTGTTTGAAACAACGTTTGCAAAGCTGTAACTATCTTCAATATAACCTGTGCCTGAACCTACGCCAAAACTGGCTAATTCGTTGTAACCAACCAAGCCGCCCGTAGCAAAACTCACAGCACTGCCTGTCATCAGGCCTCCGCTATATGACTGGGCAATCAAGCCCTGGTTAATACCTACCAGACCGCCTACGGCACCTGAGCCCGAGACACTGCCGATACTATAAGCATTGGTAATTGCTGCGGTGGAGGTACCGCCTGTCAGGGCGCCGGCCAGCCCGCCTGTTCCGCCTGCACCGCCGGTGATACTGACATTCGTTAAGCCAATATTAGAAATGATCGCATTGGTTGCTACACCAAATAGACCCACGTAAGTGGGTGTTGTACCTGCTCCGCCTGCGCCAACTTCACCGAAGTTGCCAAGACCGCTTAATGTGGGCAGCGTTTGCGTAATAGTAAGGTTGTCTATCACATATCCATTGCCGTTTAGGGAGCCAGTAAAAGGTGCACTCGTTGTACGGCCCACTGGAACAAAACCTGTGCCGCTGGTGCCGCCCCAAACATCCGCGCCATAAGTTGTCGAAGAAATAGTACTGCTCGCATCAATATCATTAGCCAGGGTGTATTCTGCATCCAGCGCCATACCCATTAATTGCAATTGATGCGCATTTCTGACTGTTGTACTCCATTCCGCGGCGAGCATAGGACGTGTGGCATCATCAAAGATTAGCCAGGTTGCGGCGGGAGCTGTGGTTCCTGTGGAAGGGGTGCTGCTGATATTCCAGCCATCAGTGTCATAGGTAGTGAAATCGAGTAATTGAGCAGTGGTTAAGCCGGTGCCACCATCACTCGTTAATTGACCTGATGTGTCGGTATCCCAATAACTGGCTGTGACAGTACCTCCAGTATCTACTCCAATTAAACCGCCGGTATTGAGTGACCCAGTAACCAAGCCACTGCTATAAGAATTACTGATCGTTCCTCCCGCATCCAACACCCCTACCAGCCCACCGGATACATCGCCTGATATACTGCCAATATTATAGGAGTTGCTAATCGTGCCATAGTTATAACCAGCGATACCTCCCGCTTGAAGGTCACCCACGATGCTAGCTGCATTATAACTCTGATCGATCAGTCCATAGTTATCGCCAACAATACCGCCGACTGGGCTATCCAGACCTGTCACTGTGCCGGTCACAGAGACGCCGCTAATGCTGCCAGTAAATAATCTTCCTGCTAACCCGGCAACACGTTGAAGCCCCGTAATATTGACGTTGGTTAAAGCGACATTTTGAACCGAGGCTGCCGCATCATCGATTAATCCAAATAATCCTACATATTGTGATGAGGGTCTGTTTATATACAGATTGCTAATCTCATATCCCTGACCATTCAATGAACCCGTAAAGGCGGCGCTAACTGTTCCTATTGGTATAAACCCGGAACTGCTGCCGCCCCAAATATCCGCCGTGTTGTTTATGCCCGAAAGGTCAACATTACTAGTGAGTGTGTACGCAGCATCGAGTGCTGTAGACATTAATTGTACTTGATGGGCTGTATTTAAATTGGTAGACCATTCTGCACGAAGCATAGGACGCGTTTGTCCGTCTAGAATTAGCCATGTACCAGCAGGCGGGGTAGCACCTGTAAAGCCTGAGCTTGCGATACTCCATCCAGCATCGCTAAACGTTGAGGCTGTCATCATTTGAGCAGTTGTTCTGCCTGTGCCGCCTGCACTGGTAGATTGTCCTGATGTTTCCGTGTCCCAGAAACTATTTGAAATGGTTGCGCCGCCTGCACCGATGGCGCCGACCAATCCTCCTGGCGTGCCAGATCCCGTTACAAGACCTGTGCTGAAGCTATTGCTAATGCTTCCGCCTGAACGAATTGTTCCAAATAAACCGCCTATACTGCCCGGGCCTGAAACAGCGCCGGTGCTATAAGTGTTGCTGATGGTATTATTGCCGGAAGTACCTACCAGTCCACCTATATCACCACTTCCAGAGCCAATGACAGTTGTGCTGCTATAAGAGTTGGATAAGGTCACAAAATCCCACAGGAATCCGATTAGACCGCCTAAGGACCAGTCGCTTGTGTTGCGTACCGTACCGCCTTCGGAAAAGAGATTAGTTAATGTTCCGCCAAATACGATACCAATCATGGGTCCTACCTGCGATTCACCTGTCACATCCGGATTAATAAGACCGAGATTTTGAATAGTGGCATTATCGGCAACCGAAAAGAGGCCTACATTGACTGTGGTCGGGCGATTGATATAGAGGTTTTGAATAACATGTGATTGACCATCAAAGGTGCCGGTGTAATCGCCCATGGGAACGAAGCCACTGCCGCTGTTCCATTTGGAAGTCACCGTTGCATCAATATTATTGTTAAGTACATAGTAATAACCCAATGTTGTAGTGGTGGAGCCCGCACCTTGTAAACCATAAATGTCTACCAGTTCGACAGGATTACTGGCTTGTCCAAGGTTAGTGGATGAAGCATTCGCTGCACGAATGAAGGCCGCATCGGTATTGGCAGCGCCCATCGTGCCGGAATTGATCTGGAAATTGTTTGAAACATTAAAGCTGGGAAGTGTGGTTGAAACCTGGCTCCATGTTCCACGAAGTAGATTGAAATTTTTTACATTAATCGTGCCGCTCGCGCCGGTGGTAATCGTATTAGCCAGGTTGCCTGCACGCAATTGCAATGTGCCGGTTAATCCAGTGATGCCTGCGTTAATAATAATATTATTAGCAGCATCTAAAAGTAATGTATAAGGCGAAATCCAGGTGATAGCACTTGAAACCGTAATATCACCCGCTTCGGCGCCGGTTGAGCCTGTGGTGATCGTGACATTGGCGGTATTTAAATTACTGGCAATCGTGCTGGCGGAAACAGTTGCGGGGCTTCCTGTGGGTGTGAAGATATTAGGACTGCCGCCATCAAAGGCACCATTTGCTGTGCTGCCAGTGATTGTGACGTTCCAGGGATCTAATAACCATTCGCCGGTTTTACCGTAAGGCGCGCTGACATCAACGGCGATGTCGCCGACTTCCAAAATATGATGACCGGATGTTTCAATGAATCCGCCGTCACCGCCCTGTGCACCGCCCCGAGCACTCAAGTTGCCATATACTTTTGTCACCTCATCAGACCAGACAATGATGTCACCACCTTTGCCATCAGTAAGGGCATCCGCAATTAATTTAGTGTTCGGCATAACGACCGTTGCGTTGGCATTTGGCAGCGGGCCTTTGCCTTGATAATTACCGCCAATTAAAATTTCACCGCCGCCTTTATCACCACTGACATCAATCTCTGCGCCGGAGTCGACTAAAATTTTATTGCCGGTGATATGAATCTTGCCGCCTTTTTCACCCGCGCCTTTACCAGACGCATCCATTTTTGCAGCAACACGTACAACACCTGCATCCGTGTCACCGGATAAAATAATTTCACCATTTTGTACGCCCACTGATCGTGCCTGTACGATACCATCCATATTAATGACATGATCGAGCACACCTTGCGCTGCTTTAGCTGTGACAATGACTTTGCCGCCATCGGCTGAAATCATGCCCGTGTTACTGACACCTCTTAGATCACCCACAGCTTTTTCATCGACAGTGAAGCTAATCAAATTAGAACCATCGAAATTCATCGTGAAAGCACTGCCTGATGCTAATACGACTTTTCCCATACGGGCTTGTATGAGACCTTTGTTTTGTACGTTGTTACCGACGAGCGCAATGAGTCCGTGCTCGGCTGCGATAATTTGTCCTTCGTTAATGATGGAACCGGAATAAGGCGATACATGGGTGAAGCGATAATTGCCATTTAAAAAATCCTGATTGGAAATATTTGCTGTTGTCGCAATCAAACCACCAACATTGACATAGGCAGAAGGTCCGAAAAAAATACCAGCGGGATTCATTAATATAATTTGCCCTGTTGCGGTCAGTCTGCCGTAAATAGAGGAGGGGCCTTGGGTCGGACTGATCCGATTCAGGGTGACACCACCCGCTGGTTGTTGAAAATGTGTTGATTCAGGTTGGCCGATATTAAAACTTCGCCAATTAATAATAGCTTTTTGACTGGATTGATTGATAACAGTGGAGTTAGGGGATTGTTGAACAGAGACATTACCAGAGGCAACATTATCCAATACAGGATTAGCAGCCACAACGGATGTTAAAAAAACGGTTGCGATAGCTACTATTCCCTTTATCAATTGGTTTTGCCAATAGCCTATGGTTTTACTTTTAAAGGATTTTTTCATTCACCCACCCCTCCCCAGGAGTAGATTTTTTATCCATATATATTAAGTTTAGTACATAGATAGCGCTTTTTTGGCTTTTTAAAAAAGAAATAAAATGTTTTTATTAATTATTTCAATAAGTTTGATTATGATGTTTTAAAGGGGAGCGGGTTTTACGTACCAGGAGGAATAACTAGCTTTATTAAAGATTAAAAGCGCCCACATAAGCTAGGGAATAAGTTGAATAAATAACCCTGGCTTGTTATTTTTTCCTGATAACGGAAGATAAAATGAAAGGAATTCAGAATGCGTTCAATACCATTCAAGCTCGTGGGCATTGTTTCTTTGATCGTACTGGCTGGTAAAGCATGGTCAGTAGGCGGAGAATCCATTCCAGCTTCAGCCAAGCCTGAAACCGTTAGCCGGGCTTTGACAGAAGAGCAGCCAGCTGCGCCTGCGCGTGGTGCTCCCCCTGTTCTTGAGCCTGCGGAAAAAGCGCCTTCCCCACTCGGCGCCGAAGCGGAAAAAATCAAATTTCAGTTGAATGGTGTGATACTCGACGGTAATCGCGTTTTTAGCGATCAACAATTGAAGCTGCTCTATCAGGATAAAATTGGCAAAACAATCAGTGTCGCTGAACTATTTAATATCGTGCAAAGCATTACCAATTTCTACCGTAACAATGGATATATTATTTCCCGCGCTATTTTACCGCCGCAGCATGTGAAAAATGGTGTGGTTCGCATCCAGATCATTGAAGGCTTTATTGACAAAGTGGATGTAGCGGGAAATCCACGCGGTGCAAAATGTTTGGTTAAGGCATATGGTGAAAATATTCGGGCATGCCCGCCTTTAGCCATCAAGCGAATGGAAAAATATTTACTGCTTGCCAATGAAATTCCAGGCACAACTGTTAGGGCAGTATTATCGCCGTCTAAAACAACTACCGGCGCGGCAGACTTGTCGCTGGTAACAGAGAATAAGCCGATTGGCGGTTATGTATCGTATGACAATTACGGTACACGTTATATTGGTCCCCAGCAAATGACAGGTAATATCGCTTTGAATTCCATGATTGCTTCAGGCGATGCGACGCAGTTCACCTATACCAAAACGCCTAAAGGAAAAGAATTAACTTATACCGATTTGAATTATAATCTTCCGGTGGGCGATGAAGGCATACGCGGGTTATTTGGCTACACACGCGCCGGCACCCATCCACTGTTTGTGTTGCAGCCTTCTCAAATTGACGGTTTGACAAATAACTACTATACAACGTTCCAGTTCCCCATGATTCGTACACGCACAGAGAGCTTTACCTTCCGCACAGGATTTAATTATCTGGATAGCCGTGTCACGACTTTTGATGAACCATTATATGCAGACCACCTGCGCAATCTTGATTTAGGATTCAGTTACAATTTTGCGGACAGATTTTATGGAGCAAACCTTATCAGCGCAGATCTGCGCCAAGGGTTGCCTATCCTGGGTTATACGTCTGATACCAATGTCGCAACAGCCGAAACATCCCGCCCTGGTGGTCGCGGTGCTTATACTAAAATCATGCTGCAATTAAGCCGGCTTCAGGCGGTCAAAGGGCCTTTTTCTGTTTATGGCATATTTAGCGGTCAATGGGCTTTTAATCCGCTGTTATCGTCAGAACAGTTTACGTTTGGCGGACCGATTTTAGGACGCGGTTACGACGTGGCTGAGCTGATTGGTGACCGCGGCGTTGCCGGCAGCTTGGAAGCGCGCTATGACCTTGCGATTACGCGTCTTCTTACGAATTTGCAGATTTACATCTTTTATGATGCGGGCATGATCTGGAATATGCTGAATATCGAGGGCACGCCAAGGAAACAAAGCGCTACGTCCACCGGCATTGGGACGCGTTTCTTCATCACAAAATATATCAGCGGCAACCTGATGTGGACGCAAACGCTTACCAAGGAGGTGGCTGCAGAAGAGTTAATCGGCCAAGGCCGCAGACCACGCGTGTTCTTCAGCTTGGTGGCGTCGTTGAATTAACCAGCTGTCATGCGTTACGCTCAGAATGACAGCCATTCTGTAGTCCAGTTTACATAACGTACCGCATTTCAAGGAGATGTTTGCGGAATGATTTTGGAGGTGCTGGCTTTTATTAAATCCAAGAAGATCATTAAACCAAGTTGCTCCCTTTCTTTTAATTTTTCAAAATAAGGATCTTCAAACAGCGTTTTGGCATGTGGTTCTAGTTTTTTGGTGGGAATGAAGGCTTCAATATCTTTCAGGTATTCTTCCCATTCTGGTTTTTTTTCATATTGATGCATGGCTTCTGTGATTGGTTTATCCAGTGTTGCGCTCAGAAATGTAATTAATCCGCGATCAGAGTCCGTCATTTGCTCTACAAAATGGCGACAGTTTTCTTCGTTGCCCCAATCCAGCCAGGCAAAAAGAATGGGCAGCAGGCGCGGATGTTCGCTGAGGCGTCCCGTTTTGGCCCAGGACTCAATTCGACTGGCCGCTAATTTTCGCAGTAAATTCAATTGTTCTGGTGTGACATCCCTGAATTCAATGGGTAGAAAAGTATCTTCTTCTTCGGTATGCTCACGCGCCTGCTCAGTTAATTCATGCACGATGATATAAAGACTTTTGCTTGCACGGGCAATCGCGTTTTGCAGCATGGCAAACCGATCTTCCGATGTATTGATGCGTTGCAATAAACGGTGAATGATGCGATGAATACGCATGGGGGTGCTAAGGCTGAGCGGGCCGCTGATGCCTTGTGGAAAAAGATCGCCGTTATCAATCAGCGAATTAACAATACAGTGAATGTGTTCGTGTGGTATGTGACTGATAACCTGGCTATCTAGCTGGTCAAGAAATTTTATAATTCGATCGTCCTGATTTAACCGCGTTAATACCTGATCAAATTCTTCGTCATCGGCGGCAAGCGCCAGTATGGTTTTAAATTCAGACTCGGGGATTTGCCCCGTTTGCAAAGACAGACGAAAATAAGCATCAAATAAATCTGGGCTGCAAATGCGCTTGAGCTTTCTTGCGACCGTAGTGGAGTGGAAAAAAGGCAGATCGGGCTGATAAATTTGGCGTAACCGCGGGAAAAGTAGCAAGAGTAACTCAAGAAGAATTTCACGTGGTACACGTTTATTGCGCGCAAGAATTTCATCGCAACGCAGGCGATCTTTGGCGCGCTTTTCCTCATCCAGGACGTAGACGTTGTCCATGAGGTCGGTGAATAAATCTTTATTGTCTCGTATCCCAAAATAAACATCCGGCATAAAAACTTCGATCGCTGTAAGCGCAAAAAAATCTACCGGATTGACCACATCACGCAGGCGGGAATAGCTGAAATTGAGCGTGTTAACATAGCGGGTGATGTCGCGACAATTCTGGAAGAAAAATTTTAATGAACTATAAAACACATCTGCCCAATATTCCGTGTTCCATGCATCTTCAGGTATGGTAAGAATAATTTCTTCCAGGCGATCAGCTAAAATATTTTCAAGATCCTGTTGTAGAATGGGCGGTACTTCAAAGGGTAATTGAACTATTTTCTCAACATATTTTTCGCCGTCGTGACTATCATCTATTTTGTTGATAGCGTGAATGACTTGTTCCTTGTCAAACGCCAACAGATAGATCGTATTTTCATAATCACCCATGGATTTCACAATCTGAAAAATTTGTTTTATTTCGTAGTCATACAGGCGTGAAATATTATCAATAATGATAATGATTTTATGACGCTGCCGGCGAAGCAATTCGTTAAGTTCTGCTTTCACCTGTGTAAGATCACGGCCGGATTCCCAAGCATAAACGTCTTCCTGTTCTTTAAAAGTCAGTTTTCTCCACAACGATTGTTTTGGCCGCAAGGATTTCGGGATAGGTTTTTGTGTAAAGAACGAGGCGTATAACTCTAGCAAATGGATGATGCGTTCTGAATGAGTGAGATAGGGCACGCTACGCAAGGCTGAAGAAAGCCGGCGATAAAAATTATAGATCAGTTGATGCTGTCCGGAATAACTCCAGGGACTAAAGTTAAGGATGATGGGCTTCTCTTCATCTTCCATGTTACTTGCAGCAAAATTGAGTTCCTCTACAACAAGGTTAATTACGGAAGTTTTGCCTGCGCCCCAGCCGCCGTATAATCCGACTACCAGGCTCTCTGAGTCGTGATGATCCAGCATGCAGCGCGCTAAGTATTTGGCAAATACGGCACGATTCAGGCGGTCCTGCTCGCTTGAGAAGATAGGACGGTCGGCATCAAACACGGCGGATGCACTCCTTTCTTATTTGACTATTGGACTCCTATCAACGATTATAGCAATTTTTCATAATCGGCTTATTTTAGACTCATTTTCAATGGCTTAGTTTCAAGGGTTAATTTGCCAATGCCGCAAGCGTCCCGTGACTTGAAAAAAAAACGTTCATGGCAGGAAGCGCTCTCAGATCTCGTCACCGATCCTAAGGAATTATTAACGTTGCTCGAACTGCATCCAGACTGGCTGGATGCAGCCTATGCGGCCGCCCGTTTGTTTCCGCTCAAGACAACACGTAGCTTTGTTGCCCGTATGCAAAAAGGAAATCCGCATGATCCGTTGTTAAGACAGATACTGCCCCTTGGAATTGAATTGCAGGAAAGCGAAGGTTTTGAACGAGACCCATTAAAAGAAGCGAATGTGAACCCTGTACCCGGCTTGTTGCATAAATATGCCGGCCGCGTGCTGGTGACTTTGACCAGTGCCTGTGCGGTGCATTGCCGGTATTGTTTCCGACGGCATTTTCCTTATGCGGAAAATAATCCGGGCCGAGCGGGGTGGGAAAAAATGATAACGTATATCACAGCGGACAAAACGATTAGCGAAGTGATTTTAAGCGGCGGTGATCCGCTGGCAGCGAATGACAGACTTCTGAAACAGTTTACTGACCAGCTCGTGGGTATACCGCATATCAAACGGCTTCGCATCCATACCCGTCTTCCCGTGGTTTTACCCGAGCGCATTACTCAAGCGTTGATCGAATGGATGGTGCAGGTTCCGTTCGACACAGTCATGGTGATCCATGCCAATCACCCTCAGGAAATCAGCTCGGAAGTTAAAGCAGCGCTGCTCAGCCTGCGTCAGGCGGGCATTTGTGTGCTTAATCAGACCGTGCTGCTCCGTGCTATCAATGACCGGGCAGAAACATTGATTGCGCTTAGTGAAATCCTGTTCGAAGCGGGCGTATTGCCTTATTACCTTCATGTGCTGGATAAAGTGCAAGGGGCGGCGCATTTTGATCTTGAGCGTGATAAAGCCTTTCAACTGCATGCTGCCTTAGGAAAGGCCCTGCCTGGCTATCTGGTGCCTCGTCTGGTCTGTGAAGAACCGGGGAAGGCATCTAAAACTGTATTATCAACCGCCTTGTTCACAGGTTAATTTTTTTACATATCCCGCCAAAGCCCGGCCTGTCGCTGTTTCCCCAGGTTTTACGGTAGTTACCCAAGGAGTTATCCACAGATTCTGTGGATAGATGGGAGTGTTGCGAAATAACGATTTTAACTTATTTGAATTAAGTATTATTTAAGTCAAATTTGTTTATAATGGCCATCTCATTAGCAATGACATCGAGGTTTTTATTGAAAAGAGGTGTGATTTTCTGTGGGCAAACTATCCTCTATAAACGTTCTGCCGCTTTTTTAACAACTTCTCCATTCAAATTTCGCATTAATCGGCTCAAATTAAACCCTAACAGGGCGCAATAATCCAAGCTTCCCGTCGAGCGGTCGGATTTCATGCGTGACCGTCCTCATCTGCCAACGGCGTTTTAGGTGACCTATGATACCTTCTATACCCAAACGACGATTGATGAGTTGTTCTAAGCACTCAGGTGCTAAGGGGTTATCAGGTGGATCGTTATATTTGCGATTGATTTTCTGCAGAGCGACTTCTTTGACTCTTAGGTCATGCGAATATCATGTATACGGTCAAATATACTGAACTTGCGCCGAATCGATTCAAAGATTTTTGGAGGGATTGAGTTGAGTAATGAATGGACTCTATTTTAATTAAAGATAATAATGCGCAAATTTACATTTGTTGTTGGAGATTTTGTATGACTACAATTTCATTTTCTCGTCTGAATTGGTTTGACAATGTAGATGAAAGACCGCATCCATGGCCAGGATTAAATTGGCTAACAGCTATGTTGGTCGTAGTTGATGTTAAGCAAGCAATGAATTTTTATGAAGAAGTTTTTGGTATTGTGCCAATTTTTGAGTTGCCCGATGAAACTGGCCGGATACTTTTTGCTCGTATGCGTTATAGAGGAGCCAACTTCACTTTGAATCAGGAAGGGGCATTTAATTTTGATGGGAAAGCCCCTATTACTACAAGCACTATTCCACCATTTATTATTTATTTATATGTAGATGATGTGGATAAAATTTATACTGAAGCATTATTAAAAGGCTGTAAGTCATTGGAAGAACCTCATGTTGAACCCTGGGGGGATAAAAAGGCTCGTCTAACAGATCCTTTTGGCTATGTGTGGGATATTGCTTTAAAAGTCAATTAAGTGAATTGAAAGATTTATTTCGCGACACCAACTAACTCTCTGGATCCAATGGTGGAACGAAACAGTAGACGATTGGAGCAAAAAACAAGCTCATACAGTGGTTTTGTCGAGCTGCTTTGATATCACTCCTGCAGCTTATGCCGCAGGATTTTTATTATGCCCGATTAGACAATCACGCATCGCCTCTGGCGGTTGCGAGGGCTCCCCTGGATTATTATTACGCCGGTTAGAGACCATGCATCTCATTGGTTTAGCATAGTCATCAAGACGCTGTGTTGACGCATCGATGCGTGGCTGCATAATAGCTCCCTTAATCTTCCGCTTTTGTTCTCCATAAGTTGTTCGATCCACGCCGCCACCTCCACACGTACCACCGACAACGCGCGCGCCACCCGCCCATTTTTATAGTACCAATCAAAGGTACCTGGCTCCGAAGATAGAACGCAAGAATATCCGCTGTAAGGATCCACGAACATCGTATGGCCGAGCTTGTCATTAATAGGGGCCAATGCCTGTGGAATGCCCTTAGGATGGCAGCAGAACAAACCATCTCGGCGATCAGGGCCTTTGTTCATATCTAGCTGGTTTAACCCATGCTTACAGCACTGACCATCCACCGCCGTTAATGCCGCTTCCGCTGCGCCTATCACTGCGCATGAAAAGAATGATAACTGATCAACACTCCATGGGGTGAATTGATCATCGTATACTTTGTATATCTCTTTCATAATGGCTAATGGAAAATGCAATCCTGTTTTGATGATTTCCCCTTTCTTGGGCGCAAAAATTTGGCATAGTCCAGCAACTGCTTTTGTTGTCTCATCCAGCGTTGATTGACCATTGGTGCAGGGATCGGCTGTTATCTTCTCAACAATCGTCTTTAACTGGGCAAGAACCTGTGCGATCTGTGCTTTATTTCTATCGTCATATAGCGCTTCTTCGCCCATCTTCGGATCGAATGGCCATGAGCAATTGGGAAACTGTGCTTGAAATTGGGCTTGCGCTTGGACTTCCCCGTCTTTGATCTTCGGTATGATGGCTTCGTGCACTTGCTTTAATGCCCAACTATCACCGGCACCCAGGAAAAGTTGATAGGGAGAAGCCTTTATCTTTCGGCCAAAGTGATCTGTTACTATTCCTTCTTTAAACAATAACCCAGGATGTCTTTTCAAAATAGCAATCGCCGCCAATCTCGTCTCGTCTTTTTGTTTATAAGACTCAGGCATTGCAAACACAACAGTATGCAGTAGCCGTAAGAATGCTGTCTCTTTTTCAGCTTGGCGCGATATTTGTGCAAAAAAACAGAGTTCTTTTGGTAAATAATGGGGATATATTTCTGTAACTCTTACTTCTTCCGGTAGATCAAATAATGGAAATGTGACCGTTCTGTTCGCAGTCATTATCAACAAGCTCCCCGTTTTTATTCAGTTAAATTATTGCGTGATTATACCAAAAAATTCTGTGATCCAATTAAGAAAAGTTTAGGTACTGAATCGGAACTGAAATGTTGTGGAAAGTTTTCATCGGATTAAGAAATAAGCCACAGGTAGTGCACCATTCCCTGGTGCAATATTCCAGTCTGAAAGGGATTAATAAGGTTTAATGATAATGCGTGTGCCATGTGTTACAAAATGATAGCGGAGCCATCTTGCTGCACTGACAGTGACGCGAACACAGCCGTGACTGCGGTTTCCACGTACTACATGGGGTGAGCCATGCAGTCCCTGGTGCCCATTAAAAAACATGCAATAAGGCATTGGTGCGCCGCCGCGCGGTAAAGGATATTTGCTGGATTTACATGACGGACTACCTAATGAATAAATCCGGAAACTGCCGGATTTAGTTCGGCAAGATCGCTTGATATCAGGACACCACTTTGCACCTGCTGTCGCAATACCTGAGCGCAGCAGCTTCCCATTGGCATTATAAGCGCCCCACATATGCGTTCGTGGGTTAACAATAATGACTTTTTCTCCAGGAGGTTTAATACGTTGCGGCATGGCGTACAAAAGCGGTGTAAAAAAAAGTAAAAGCAGCGTCATAACGGCGAGACCATTTTTGATTGGCATAATACCACTCCTTTTTTTATTGTTTGTTTTATTCATTTTAGCTCAAAAAAGGCGCGCCAATATTATGCTGTAGCTGGCTGAAATAAAGATAAAATTTCGCTGATTTTATCGGAAGATTTATTCGTTATTTAGTTTGGAGTAAGATTTAATTTCTTTATCATGGAGAGTATGTATGAAGGTATTCGCTGCTTTTGTGATTTTTATATTAACACTGCATCCCATATTCGCGTTTGCACATCAAAATCTGTTTCTGACCGTTAACTTTAAGTATCAACAACGCACATCAAATGGCTCATTCGAGCAACATGCTATCAGACACACATTAAAGACAACGACACATAATCATCAATGGACAGCTATTCATGCCAAACCCTACAACCAATTAAACCAGCTCCTCCTGTTAACCAAAATAGAAAAAGCCGGCTCGCAAGATGTAACGATGCGCTTTCTAGTGTTGGATACAGGCATGAAACCTAATATTATTTCAGCACCTAAATTGGCCATGCGTTATGGACAAAAAGCGGAGCTGACCGTGGATGATTCGGATAAAAAAATAGAGTTGGGTGTGATAGCCGTCACCAAATAAGCTCAAATTTTATATCCTATATTTTATCCCAAGATAGAATAGAACACCTCTAGGTAAATCCCGCATGTTTTTTGTGACGATAAGGGGTTTATAATAAAAATAAAGAGGGGCATGAGCCATGAATCAACTCATGAAATGGACTTTCTTGTTTGGGATTGTGATGATCATGGTGGATTCAGGCCATGCTTGGAATATAGGCGCAAAAGGCAGAGCAATAGGCCCTGTTATCCACACTACTTACTTTCTGACACCTAATAATGGCGCTTTTCCTGTTCGTGCAACCGCTTATGTGGGTACGTTTTTAAACGGCACATGCCAATACAGCGCTATTTACAATATTGGTTCTGACTTGCTTCAGACAGGAAATTTTGTGGATATTGATGCGTTTCAGTTAAAGTCCGTCGTGGGCGGCGGATACAGTTGCATGACCATTTATTATTCTTATCGGCAACAAGTGATCGAGACATTTCAACTTGTATGGGATGGAATCAATTATATCAATTCAAATCCTGCCACCGCTGAAGTCACCATTCTGTAATATCTTTGCCTTTCTAGCCATCTTGAAACTGTGAAAGTAAATTATCGAGCTCCTGCAGAACGGTCGCGGGAAGCGTGATAAGCGTTCGCGCATGGCCTCATTTCGAATACGCCATGCGGGTGCCTATTTCTTTCATCCTGGAGGAGCCCCAAATTGACGCTGGTTGTTTGGAATCAGGCTTTTTAACGTCTGATTCAAAAGCGGTTTCATTTCCTCAATATATTCTATGCTCGGACTCAGCAGCTTATCTGCATTTTCTACGTAAATTAACGGTTTATTTGTTTCTTTATGATGGCCAACTTTGATCTTCAATCCTTTTGATTCCAGGTACGCTGCTAGGTCGCGTATCACGCCTTCAGATTCCACGTGTTCAGCAGCTAAAAAAGCGATATTTTTTGCTTTATTATAACCCCATTTGGGAAGCCCTAATAACCCTGTGATTCGATTCAATTCCTCACGAATTATTTCTGATTTATCTTCTTTGTGAAATCCAAATTTAAGACCACTACCGATGGATGTAGTTTGATCTTGAAGCGCCACTTGCTCAACATGACTTGGCTTGTCAATGATGATAAACGGTGAATGCTTATACTTTTCAAAAGCCTGATCAAAGTCTGCCTGTGTGATGGTGAATATTATTTTTTCAGCATCAATTTTAATGGGCCCATTTCTAAAATCCTGATAAAAATCTTTTAACGGAATAAATAAATCTGCATGTCTTTTTCTTTTTACATTTTCACAAACTCGCAACAAAACCTTGTTTGGCAGATATAATGACGGATTAATCGGGGTTCCCTTTTTATCAAATAAACAAGGCACAATATCCAGTGCGGGCCAATATTTACGCCCGTAATCCCAGCCTAATTGTTCATCTTTTTTAACATCTCTGCTTGTTCTAAAAAAAGCGACCGGATAGCCCTGATAAGAAATTAAGACTTCTTCAAGATTGGCGGCTGCAACATCATGTTTGTTAATGCCAGAAAATTGGTAGTCATCCAAGGTGATATCATTGGTTGAAGTGCTTTGATTTGCTGTTTGCGGTAAATGCTGATAAAAACGTGCTATGTTTCCATATTTTTCAGCATTAACTGTGCCTATCATGTTACCACTGATGCCGGGGATAGCAACTGCGTATATATTATTGTGAGTCTCAATAGGGTGCTGCTCTGATACAGGCAATGCATACCCTGCATACATCGCCACCCATGTTCCTTTGGGCATATCTTCTAAGGCAAAAACTCCATGACCCACTTGCTCATTCATATAACATATCGCTTGTTTTCCGGTATTTATTTTTATTTGATTTATAATTTTCTGAACGCTGGAAGGGGAGAACGTTTCACCTATATAAAATTTATTTTTAATCTGATGACTGGCGTCAGATTCGAGGACAATGGACTCCGTCCAGGCGGTCATATTGGATTGTTTTGCAAACTCGCTCGTGGAAACAGGCGTAACTTTTCCACCCAGACGTGGTGGCTTATCAGCGATATTAATTTTTTCTGGTGCTCCAAACAGTTGAACGAATTTTTTTTCGCTTTTCAATATAGATGAGTTGGCTAAACTACGGGAATCCATATATCAACGCCTCGTTTAATGTGATTATTTTGATTTGGTGACGGCATGTTACCGAAAATTGCTTAAATTAGGCTTAAGAAAGGAAGTATTCTTCTTCATTGTATTGCAATAATAAGTTAACAAGGCCTTGTGGGCGACCAGGTAAATATTGATGCCAAGGAATGACAGGGATCCAATCTATGTATCCTGAAATTGCGACAACAGATTATCCAGCTCCCGCAAATTTCGATAATGGATAACCAGCTTGCCTTTTCCTTTGGCATTACAATGGATAGCAACACGCAACTTGAGCTGATGGGATAATTTTTCCTGAAGATGCACAATATCCGGATCCATGGATTTGGATTTTTGCGTATCGGACGGCGATTGTAGCCTGCGAACCAGATTTTCTGTTTCTCGCACGGATAAACCACGGGCAACGATGACTTGCGCCGCCTCAAGCTGAATGGCAGCGGGAAGCGTGATGAGCGTTCGCGCATGGCCCATTTCGAGCATGCCCTGTTCAATTAATTTTTTGACCTCATCGGGCAGCGCCAGCAACCGTAATAGATTGGTGACACTGGTGCGTGATTTGCCTACCGCCTCAGCCACTTGTTGATGGGTCATGCCAAATTCTTCAATTAGCCGTTGCAGGGCAATGGCTTCTTCAACCGGGTTCAGGTTTTCCCGCTGAATATTTTCAATCAGCGCGATGGCAACTGCAGCTTCATCGGGAATTACCCGGATGATAACGGGCACTTCGTTAAGGCCAACCAGCTGGGCGGCACGAAAACGCCGTTCACCGGCAATGATCTCATATTTATCCCCCACAGGACGTACAATCAGTGGCTGGATGATGCCCTGGCTGCGAATGGAGTTGGCCAGTTCCTGCAGGGATTCGGGATCCATTTCACGTCGAGGCTGGTATTTGCCGCGTTGTATTTGATCCACAGGCAATTGGGAGAGTTTTTCCTGCCATTGCGCTTCCGCGCCTGGCTCCTGTGCGACGCGCGCTTCCGTGCCTGTATAGGCAAGCAGTGCATCTAATGATTTACCAAGACCACGTTTTTTAACCATAATGGAATCCTGTATGACTAGCTGGGCTCGCATGTCCATCTTAATAAAACATCAGGAGAAATGGAATGACGTTACCTCCCGCGATACGGATTTTTTTTGCAATTGATCTTCCCTTATCGGCAAAAGAAAAGATAGGAAGCTTTATAGGCGCGCTCAAGAAGAAGTCAAAATCGAACGCCATTCGCTGGACAAAACCCGAGAATTTACACATTACCCTGCAATTTTTAGCTGAAATAAAAGCAGCAGATTTGCCGGAGCTGGTTCGCAATGTGCGAGGCCGGCTGGCTCGGCTGGATAAAAGTTCAACAATCAAGCTGGGCACATTGCACCTGTTTCCCACGCCCTATCGTCCCCGCGTGATTGTATTGGATGTGGCACCGCAAGAGCAGCTGGCCAGTCTGGCCGAATTAATAGGCCACGGCATTAAGGCAACTGGGTACGAAGTGGAAGACAGGCCGTTTCGTGGTCATCTCACTCTGGGCAGAATCAAGCAGCCGCAGGGCATTCAACTGGGTTTTCTGAACGAAGTGGAATTGCCGGCTATTGAGGAAATTGAGCTGAATGAAGTGGTAGCATTTCGCAGTGAACCCCAGCCTGAAGGATCTGTTTATACCCCACTTGAGCGAATTAACCTTTCCAGCGGGCGTT
Organism: Aquicella lusitana; assembly: GCF_902459475.1. Taxonomy (NCBI): domain Bacteria; kingdom Pseudomonadati; phylum Pseudomonadota; class Gammaproteobacteria; order Legionellales; family Coxiellaceae; genus Aquicella; species Aquicella lusitana. The sequence continues at coordinate 66,946 of NZ_LR699114.1, forward strand.
GAATGATGATGCTTCTGTTTGTCACGCTAGCCTAACCTCTGTTATCAGAGTGTCTCCATGCAAATAAATACGCTAGCAATGCTGGCCGGATAATGATAGTAATAATAAAAATCGATCTGAAAAATAACAGACACAAAGAGGGTGACCGCCATGAAAAAAGTATCATTCAAAGTAGGTTCCAAAAATTGTGAAGTCTATTTTCATGACCAGACTTTTGAATTTTTGCCCTGGGGAAATGCGAATGAACTCTACAGAAGAATATGCGAAAATCTGGCGGCGGATTTGAGTCAGTCATTCGGTTCTGAAGAGAGAATGCGTTACATAGACAGGGTAGTGAAAGCTCCTGCTGTGGAAAATCAGGCACCGGCCTCACACGTTTTGCTCATGGTTGATAACCAATTTATCGCTTCTGCCAGCCAAAGCCGCATCGACTTAAGCAGTGCGTGTCCACCACTCATCGACTTCAAAGTAGAGACTGTCCCAGATACCCATTTGCCGAGGCGGCTGCAAGTCAGCGAAGCCCTTTTGATATCAAAGCGCAGGGAATACCAAAGAATCGCTGAAAGGGCTTTCAAATCCGGTAATGAAAAACTCGCAGTTCCGGAAATTGCGAGGCCGGTTTACAGCGAATATAACGGCGAAGACTATGGCATAGAAAAGATCTGGTATTCATTTGCGATTAACGCAAATGATGCCTTTCTTCAGGAAAAAGAACAGAAGATTAAAAAATCGCTGGAAGAAATTATTCAGGTTACCGATCAAATCAAACAGACAGGGACGCGGCGCCCCGATGCAGGAATAAAAAGTTATGATGATGCGAAACTGCAGGCGCATGTACAAAGCTACATTCAGGACAAACGCTTAGATGAGCATTGCAATGCAGCTTTGAATCAAGTTGCCATAAGCTTCAGAGCAGCCGGGGATTTACGCGAACAGTTTAACGATAAATTCAAAAGTTGCTATATAGCTTATAGAAAAACACTCAACAAGCTGAATTATGCCAAGGAAAACCTAGTTTATGCCTTGCAGCAGGCGGCGAAAGATTATTCTCAACGTCTCAGCAGAAAAGAGCAGCAGAGCCCGGACAAGCGGGCAGATTTTAACAAGAAATTTAAGGATATCGCCCAGCTGGATGGCAGTGGCGGATTGAAATTCAATAGCATCGAGATAGAAAAAATCAGTCTGGCTGATTTGGCGTTGATCGCGAGCAATGTTTTAAAGACTTGCCAGGCAGAAAAAAAATTAAGATCCCGGTCATTAAGCGCGGTCAAAAACCATCTGACTGCCGTCAATAGAAATTTCACGCCTCCGCTTTTTAAATACTCAAGCGTGGAATTGACTTGGAGTCCGGAAACGTTGGCGCTTGAAAAGCGCTTGCAAACGCAATTCAATGAATCAAGCGAGTCACTTTCAAACCTGGATCATTATGGCAGCAGCGCCTTGCAACTTGTTCAGGACGCGGATAAACAGACGAGCGATATCAAGCGAAGTTATGAAGCGATACGGCTAGAAATAGAAACCAAAAAACGGCAATTAATAAAAGAAAAAAAAATGGAAGACGCATTGGGCAACATTGAAAAAATGTGCCTGGCTGTAAAACAGATTATGGAAGAAAAAAAAGATATGCTGGAAAATAGTTTTCCTTCAGCAAGTAAAGCAATGCAAACCATTTTGCTTGCAATGCAAGCAAATAGATCCAAGCTGGCGTCAATTCAGGAAGGCTTGAGCGACAACGCCCGTTTTGATGAGCAGCTCGAGTTGCTGCAGTCTGGCACAAGAAAATTGTTTAGCGCATTTAACTGTCTTAATGGGGCGCTTAAATTTGATAGATATTTAGCGTTGGCTGATAGAATCCGTGAAAAAGAACTTCATCTTTCTCAGCGCGAATGTAAAAATGAAGCGGACCCTTTTCAAGCTATTCTTGATAAAGCTAAAGCGCATTTACACGATGCAATGCAGATCTCCTCTTATGTGCTCGATCAGGGCGATAAAGTAGTAGGATTTTGTGAAGAGACTTGCTCGTTTGAAAACGATCCAATCATTCAACTAGATGCCAAGAATGAACGAGCAGAACTGCACATTGGTAAAATTCAAGCTTATATCAATCTATTGGAGCTAAAGTCTCTGAGGCAAATCCAGACAGCTTATAAAGTGGTGGAAGCCGAATTTATTCTGGTAGCAGGTAATAATGAATTTGCTATTCAGTTTAAGGATAAGGCCCATGCTCAATTCATGCAGGCAGGCATAGAAATTAAGGCCTTAACTGACCTGGTTGAGCGTGGAGCCAGCCTTGAAGAGATAAACAGACAGATCCAATCTGCTAATCTACAACTGGATGCTGCCTCGCAGTCACTTATTCACGCAAGGAACGCAGACAGAAAGCAGGAGAAATATGCCTCTTTTAAAGACCAGAACCTTATGCGCACGTGTAAATTGTTAGTGGCAATGATTGTTAATGTGGATTTCTGGACAAAGCAGGTAACACTCGGCGGTATGAAAATACAGCATCCATCAAAAACACAGGCGCAAGTTTTTGTCCCTGAAAGAATAGGCAAAATGATAGAAGAGATTAGTAAAGCCGAAGATTGGAAAAATGACGAGGAAAAAGGAAGGCGTTTATTGAAAAGTCTGCTGGAAAAAGTCAGGAGCAATTCTCCCGATCTATTAAGAAGTAATAAAAAAACAACCGAAGAAAATGATACATTGAGACGAAGTTTTTTTACCAAAGAAAAAACCAGCCTAAGTTTTTATAGCTTTATGAATGATTACTTAAACGCAGATTTGACCGATACAGCAGTAACGAGTCAATTCTACATGAGTGCATTTACTATTGCCCAGACGCTGTTCAACCTAAAAAAGGAAGATATCTTCCGAATAACAGGAGAAAATATCGCATTATCGTCAACGCCATCGCAGCTTGCTGACCAGCAGCGATATGTGAATTAAAATTAATGAGGAGCTGAATTTAAAGGGATTTTTACCTCGCCAGAGGACACATCAATTTTAAACCTGTTATGGAATCGTATTCGCGCGCAATAGGTGCGGATAAAGGAAGAATGGTAATTTCGCCAGAAGGGTTGACTGTCGCATCCATGATGTGACCACCAATGACATTATACTCATGCGTGCCGAGCGCGGCATGAATATGAAGAAAGCGCTTACCTTCCAAAAGCGTAATATTGCCATTCAACGCAATCAGTTCATGCATGCCTTCGAATAATTTAGTCTGATATTGCTGTGTGCGGAGATTGTAATAAGCGACACTGATATTGTCGAGTCCGCCTAATCCACTGATGCTGGCTGATTTTAAATGAGCGGCATCGGCGCAGCGCAGGATGGCTTCAAACAGATTTTCTCCCTGTTTTAATGCTAAAATAAACGGTTTTTCCGTGTTTGCCACGCGATCACCCGAGTGGGAATCTACAATCGCAAGAGAAGCAGATTTTATTGCCGTCACAGCTTTGTTCCTTCGTGTCAGAAAAAATGCATTCTAAAGGAGTAAAGTGCAGGGAACAAGCAAATGACAAGTGAATGCAATGTCAAGCCTAGACCTACTTTCGTCATTGCGCTTAGAATCGATCCATTATGGATAAAGCGGGGTTTGAGAGGATGGTCAAAGAAAAGATGCACCTCATCATAGGCGATATTACAACCTTGCCGGTCGATGCCATCGTGAACGCAGCGAATACCACATTGCTGGGCGGCGGCGGAGTAGATGGCGCAATTCATCGCGCGGCAGGTCCTGAGTTGCTTGAGGAGTGCAAACAACTCAATGGATGTTCCACCGGACAGGCGAAGATCACAAAAGGATACAGGCTGCAGGCGAAATATGTCATACATACAGTAGGCCCCGTCTGGCGCGGCGGTGGAAAAGGAGAGCCTAAATTACTGGCTTCCTGCTATGATACCAGCCTTAAATTGGCGGTGGAGCATGGTGTAAAAACCATTGCTTTCCCTGCCATCAGCTGCGGAGTTTACGGCTATCCGGTTTCACAAGCGGCCATGATTGCAGTGAAAGAAACAGCCAATTTTCTGGAATTAAACGAAGCAATTGAAAAGGTCCATTTTGTCTGTTTCGATGAGACAGTTTACGAAGCCTATGAACGTGCGATAGATTCACTTAATCATGAATAATATTTTTCACGTAATCAAAGATCCGGTGCACGGCACGATGCAATTCACATCGGCTGAAGATACTTGGGTCAAGCCTTTTATAGACAGCCCTAATTTTCAACGTCTGCGACATATCAAACAATTAGGTCTGGGCGATTTTATTTTTCCGGGATCCGTACATAGCCGCTTTAACCACTGTCTGGGCTGCTGCTATGTGGCGAGCCAGATTGCTCATAAAATAGGGCTGGCGGATGAAGAGCGTCAGTTGGTGATGATCGCCTGCCTTTTGCATGATATTGGCCACGGTCCTTTCTCACATGCGTTTGAGGGAATTTTTCATCATAAATTAATCCGCCATGAGGACTGGACGCCTTATTTTCTCGCCGATTACGGCACGGCCGAATTTTTCATGCAATATAACCGCTTAAACCCACGCTATCATCTCACCGAAGAAAAATTTCATCAGGTGGCTGACATGATTATGCACAAGCCGGTTGCCAAGCGCGTGCTGGCGGATATTGTTTCTTCCCAGTTGGACGCGGACCGACTGGATTATTTGCTGCGTGACAGCCATTTCTGCGGTGTGCGCTACGGCGAGTTTGATTTCCGCTGGATGCTGCATTGCATGGCGATTGTGGAGTCCAGCGATGGCGAACGCTTGGGAATCACTCACAAGGGCATCGGCGTAGTCGAACATTATTTAATGGCCCGGCGGCTGATGACGCGCAACATTTACCACTCGCAGAAAAAGCTGGCGCTGGAAAATTTTCTGGTTCAACTTCTGGCGAGTCTCGCTGAAAGCCTGGATTACCATGCTCCGTTTGCGAGTATCCGCCGTACTCGACTGGGGCAGTTTTTAAGCGCTGCTAACGAGTTCAATCAGGCGGCGGAAACGGCCGCGATGTGTCCTGAGCACAAGCGTGAGTTTCTTAAACGAAATTATGACAGCTATAAAGAACTCTGTGATTATGACGTATTTGCATTAATCAAACAGCTCGCCGGCATGTGCGATTCACATCCCGCTATACAAATTGCCGCCCGGCTCCAGTACCGCAAAATGCCAAAAATTTTGCGGCTGGACCAGGCGGATTTACCCGTGGTTGAAGCGGAATTAAGGGAATTCAAAGCGCAACACAGAGAAGAATTTCAGGATTGGCAGCTTACGTTAATTGAGACGCCCCACAGATCTTATTCAGGTGAAGATGATCCTATTCTGGTATTAAATGAGCGAGGCATCATCCAGCCGCTCAGCCATTTTTCCATCATGATTAACGCCATGTCAGACAGGCTGGAACACATTGCTTTTCTTTCGGTTGATAAACTGATTGCAGAAGACAAGCGTGTCATTGACCTAATGAACCACCTGCAAGCGTTACCGCTTATGTCCTGATTTCTATCAAGCCCTTTCCCCCAACCAGCACTTCCACGCTGTCACCCCACACTTCTACTCTGTCACCCCGCAACAGTGCGGGGTGACAAAGGAGACAAGGGTATAAGCGACAAAAGAAAAAGGCGTAAGCTTTTACGCCAGCTTCAATAACGCTATAATTCCCCATCACAGAACGATAAAAGGCTAATAAAGTGGCTATTCAACCTGTTATCCTCGCTGCGGGGCAAGGTAAACGCATGCATTCACGCCTTCCAAAAGTATTGCATCAGTTGGCGGGCAAGCCTTTGTTGGAGCATGTGATTTGCACCGCGCTCAAGCTATCGGATCGTGCGCCGATCATCATTTACGGCCATCAGGGCGAGGTGATACGCAATGCGCTCTCTCATTATGAAGCGCGCTGGGTTGAACAGAAAGAACAGCTGGGAACGGGTCACGCGCTATTGCAAGCCCTGCCAGAAATGGCAGATGAAGACCATGTGTTGGTGTTATATGGCGATGTGCCGCTCATTTCAGTACAGACACTTAAGCATTTATGCCAATCACTCCCAGCTCATGCCATTGGTATGCTGACAGCCCATCTGCCTGATCCTGCCGGCTATGGTCGCATCAAACGTGATCAGGCCAATCGGATTGTCGGCATTGTCGAGGAAAAAGATGCGAAGCCGTCTGAACGGGCAATAATGGAAGTAAATCCCGGCATTTATATTGTCCCTGCCCGTTATTTGAAAAAATGGTTGCCAATGCTTCAGAACAGCAATGCCCAGGGCGAATATTATCTGACAGATATCATTTCATTGGCTGCGGAAGAAAAAATCACCATCCATGCCGTTGAGCCGGCGGTTTATCAAGAAATTCTGGGCGTTAATGACCGCGTTCAGCTAAGCCGACTGGAGCGTTTTTATCAATTGCAGCAGGCAGAAAAACTTATGCGCCAGGGCGTCACGATTTATGATCCGGCGCGGCTTGACATACGCGGTGACATTCACGCGGGTCGTGATGTGGTCATTGATGTGAATGTAGTGATAGAGGGCCGGGTTGTTATTGGCGATGGCTGTGTCATCGGTCCCAATACATTTTTGCGCAACAGTGAACTTGCCCCCCATGTTGAAATCAAGGCAAACAGCGTGATTGATGGAGCAGAAATTGCTGCCCATTGCATCATTGGTCCTTTTGCACGTTTGCGTCCCGGAACAGTATTGGCAGAGCATGCCCATATCGGAAATTTTGTGGAATTAAAAAATACCGTGGTGGGTGAAAGCACCAAAATTAATCATTTGAGTTATGTGGGTGATAGCGAAGTCGGCAAGCGTGTAAACATTGGCGCGGGCACGATCACGTGTAATTACGACGGCGTTAACAAGCACAAAACCCTCATTGGCGATGATGTACAGATTGGCTCTGACACACAACTCATTGCCCCAGTTAGGATCGGTGAAGGTGCAACCATTGGCGCGGGCTCTACCATTGTGAAAGATGTTCCTCCCCACCAGTTAACACTCAGTCAACGGTTGGAACAGCGCAGTATTTCGGGTTGGCGCCGGCCTGAAAAAATCAAAAAAACGCCCGTGGAATAAAATTGAAATTCAATAATATCAATGGATTAGCGTCCGCTTCATAAAAAAGCGCCCTCCCTGTTATACACTAATTAAATAAGTAGAACTGATCTTAAACCAGGCATCTTTAATATGGCGAAGACAGCCAAGCTTAAACGAAAACGATCAAAGATTATTGATGCACTCGTTGATCCCAAGACGCCAGAGGAATGGAATCTGGCGATGAATGATCCTTTGTCGCCTATTTATAAGCTCATGATGAATATCCTGCTTCAAGAAGGTGTAAAAGAAAATATCCTGCAAGAGTTGATCATCATTAGAAACGCCGTCGCCGAATCGGAAAAAGTGAAAGAAAAAGAAGAGCTTCTACAGAAAGCCATTCAAGCCGAGCAAGAAGAAGATCGCCGGATGGAAATCGAAAGTGCAGATAGGAAGCCCACAGAGTCTCCTGCAGTGCCCTGGATCATGCCTGCTGAACTGGCTGAGTTGGATGAGCAAATGAAGGATCTTGAAGAAGAGATAGCGGCGGATAAAGAAGCAATCAAACAACTCCAGCAGGAAGCAAGCGGATTAGCGTCGCAGATACGCGAAGACAAAACCGAGCTTGCCAAAATTACAAAACGCTGGGATGAAAGGCAGGAAGAAAAGCGAAAGGAAGTAAGAGAAACCCTGATTAGACCTTTGACAGAAGATGTGCCGGAAGAAGACAGGGTTGAACTTGTCGACCAGGAAGGGCGTAAGGTCGATATGATGGAAAATCTGATAGATAAAATCTCAAACGCGATGCAACTGTCCTCACCCGAAGAACTCAAGAGTCAATATCCGGAGCTTGTCACAGAATATGAGAAGTATAAAAAGGAGCTGCTAGAAAAGGAAGAAAAGGAAAAACAGGCAGAAACCAAACCATCTGATCCAGCTGAAATCGAAGTCAAAATAGCCAATTATCTCAGCAAATTAAAAGTATTTAGCGAAGTAAACCAGCATATCGGTGGCAAGGATACGCCGACGGATGTGCTGCAGTTGATGCAAAAAAACTTCAAGTTTAGTGAATGGATAGACAAACTGCAGGGAAAATATTTTTCCAAGGATGTTGAGGATTATGGAAAAAGTTTGGGGTTGATGTCGAATATAGCCCACAACACGCAGGAGTTTCACAAGAAAGTAACAGATATGGAAAAGATTAAAGAAGGCCTGGAAAATAAAGAAAGCAAACTGGAGGAAATGAGCCAGCACCGCGAGGAAATAGTTAAAAAAAGTGGGCCGGAGAAAGTGGAAGAACACGAAAAAGAACAGGAAAACGAACAGCAGGAGACGCAGCGATTCAAGAAATAATGAGAGGTAGCCATGAAAAATTTTCTTGGAAGTGGAATATGGAAAGAATCTGAGCGCCTCTTGGCGGAGGGAAAAGCGTTTCCAAAATTATTAGCCACATTGCAGATACTGGAGGAAATTAATCATCCCCGAACAGGATTTGATTGGTCTCGCGCGATTAATATTCCGGGTACCATTATTAATAGGGAATTTAATGCTCTATTACTTGAGGAGGTGGCTAAACATGAAGATATTGAAAGATTGCAATTTAATCTTGTCCTTGCAGCTTTGAGAGAAGAGTCAAAAAGGAAAGAAGAGTTTACAGCTATCGCTTATTATGCAGAACGGGCTGCTGAGGATCGCCATGCAAGAGAAGCGCTGCGTGCTGCAATGATGCAACACCAAAAAACAGCTTTGCCCGAGTCCATTATTCAGTTAACTACGGAACTTCAAAATCTTCTTAGCAAAAACGAGAACATGGCGACGCAAATCGCCCAACTGATTACTCGTCAGAATGAGCTTGCAAATACATGGAATACGGTCCATCAGCAGAGTGGCCAGCAGTTTGTTAATCAGCTAGGCCAATTTCTACAAAATACACAGCAACAGTTAATGACTATTTCTGGCCAGCCCTTGTCCTGGTCGCCCGCGGTCGAGAATGCTTTAAAAGCTGTGCTGGGAACTCCACCTCCTCTTCAGCGCATGGCTCAACTCTCTGATGCGATAATAACAGAGTTGAACCTTGTTGATGAAAAAGAGAAACAGCAGGTGCAGGAAGCCGTCGTAAAACAGAGCAATTTATTAAAAGGAATCAATGCCACACTTGCGCTCGATAAGGACGCGCGGGAACAGCCTGTATCAGAGCTCAATGTGAAAAAAGCGTTTTTGCATAACGACGAAATGGCTATCCATGCGGAACTTGATAAAGTGGCTGAGAATGCCGTACAGCTATTATCAGATATTGGTGGATTCAGCCAAAAAGACATGAAATCAGCCATGACCAAAATGCTGCTTGATATTAAAAAACAAACGGCAAAAGAAGTCGTATTTTGGGGGATGAATCCTGTTGGGAGTGAGAAAAAAGCGGCTGAAATCGCCCAAAAAACCTTTCATCATCTAGGACAGCAAATGTCAGAATTGCGCCTGGACAAGGGAAAGATCGATCAGATTCTGCAAATACTGAGCCCCCAATATCTAAAGGGATTGGCTCTGGACATAGGATGGAAAAAGACGGTTCTGAACCGTGAGGAAGAAAAATTGACGTCCCTGCTCGGTGAAAACAGTCGCATTGAAGAATCAAAAAAAGAGTTGAACAAGGGATTAGAAGAGAACAGCCTGGATATAAAGAAGGTGCAAAAAAAGCTGAATGAACAGCTCCTTCAACTCAAACGCCGTCCCATTCCAGGGCCCGGTTTATAACGGGATCTTGGCCATTTTTGAAAAGCGTTTACAAAACTGTCATCCTGAGCGAAGGATCTCCTTTTGTACATCGGGAGATCCTTCGAGCAAAAAAACGCTCTCAGGATGACAGCTATTTCTGTAGAAATTGTCATCTCCCACTTGTCGTGTACAGAGTTTGCAAAATTATTTCGCTCATTTTTAGCACAAATAATGCCCGTCGAACCCAAGCAATTCTCGCATTCTATCACGGTATCACGCTATAATCCCCCGTTTGTCAGTTTTAAGGAATCCGGATTTTATGTGCGGTATCGTCGGTGCTGTTGCCAAACGGCCTATTGCAGGCTTGTTAATAGATGGCTTAAAAAAACTTGAATATAGAGGTTATGATTCCGCAGGGATAGCCGTGATCGATGCGCAGCACCAATTGAAACGCCTGCGTGTGGCGGGTAAAGTGCGGGAGCTGGAAAATGCCCTGAGCACACAGCCGCTTTATGCCCATATGGGAATTGCCCATACGCGTTGGGCGACGCACGGAGTGCCTTCAGAGCAGAATGCCCATCCTTTTATTTCACATGACAAGTTTGCCCTGGTTCATAACGGTATCATCGAAAATCATTCCATCCTGCGCGAAAAGCTGCTACGCGAGGGTTACCAGTTCCTTTCTGAAACCGACACGGAAACGGCTGTTCATCTTATCCATTATCACTATACCCAAATGGGCGATTTTCTTTCCGCCGTGCGCGCCGCCGTGAATGAACTGGAAGGCGCTTATGCGCTGGGTGTTTTTTCTACCGATTATCCTGACCGGGTCATCGGCGTACGCCAGGGCGCGCCGCTCGTTATCGGTAAAGGCCAGAATGAAAACTTCATTGCTTCTGATCCACTGGCGCTGCTTTCCATTACCCAACAGTTTATTTATCTCGAAGATTACGACATTGTTGACCTTGGCTTGCATGCTTTTCAGATTTATGACAGGCAGGGACAGGCTGTCAACCGAGAAACACATACACTTTCAGTAGGACTGGATGCGATTGAGCGCGGTGAATACAGGCATTTCATGAAAAAAGAAATCATGGAACAGCCGGAGGCGATCGCTTCCTGCCTGGAAGGGCGTATTACCAAAAGCCATGTGCTGCCCGCCATTTTTGGTCCCAAGGCAGAAACTATTTTCCCGCAAGTGGAACATGTGCAGTTGATTGCCTGCGGAACGAGTTACCATGCGGCGATGGTTGCGCGTTACTGGATTGAATCATTGGCCCGGATTCCCTGTTCGGTTGAGGTGGCAAGCGAGTTTCGTTACCGTGAAATGGCGCAATCAAAAAACAGTTTATTTGTCACGCTTTCGCAGTCAGGCGAAACCGCAGATACGCTGGCTGCTTTGCGGCTTGCTAAAAAAATGGATTATTTGAGCTCTCTGGTTATCTGCAATGTACCAGGCAGCACCATGATGCGGGAAGCCGATCTGCATTTTCTGACGCGCGCAGGCGTAGAAATTGGTGTGGCGTCCACTAAAGCCTTTGTTACGCAATTGACCGCATTGCTTTTGTTAGCGCTGACATTGCGTCAGCAGAATAAACAGGCGGATGAAAAAATAGATAGAGAGCTGATTGAGCAGCTTCAGAATTTGCCTGGCTTGATACAAAAAGTGCTGCAGCAAGATGAGATGATTGCGAATTGGGCAAAAGCTTTTACCGAAAAACAGCATGCAATCTTTATTGGTCGCGGTACCTTGTATCCGATCGCGCTGGAAGGCGCGCTAAAGATGAAGGAAATTTCCTACATCCATGCCGAAGGATATCCGTCGGGCGAATTAAAACACGGGCCGCTTGCGCTGGTAGACACGAGTATGCCGGTGATCGCAACTGTTCCGGGCGGCACATTGTTGGAAAAAAGCCTTTCCAATTTGCAGGAAGTACGCGCACGCGGCGGCAAGCTGTATGTGCTGACTGACCAGACGCATCTGTTCCATCAGGATGCATTTGCAGATGCGCACATTATTCCTATGCCAAGCTTGCATCCTTTGCTAACTCCGATATTATACACCATCCCACTGCAGCTGCTCGCTTATCACGTTGCTGTGCTCAAAGGCACGGATGTGGATCAGCCGCGTAATCTGGCGAAGTCAGTGACAGTAGAATAAAACCAATCGTTGTCAATCACCGGTCTGCTATTTGAAGCGTGTTATTTATACAATTTCATGCCTGTTAGTCACTGTCATGAAAAAATAATATATGCCGACTATTCGCAGCCTGATTCGTATTTTTGCGAATTAATAAGATCAAATGGAGTGAGTATGTCTTTAACTAGATTTTTTAAGCAACGTGGTAATGCAACACAATACGGCAAACAGAATACTAATTATTTTTCCCTGCAAAAAGAAATTAATAAACTTGAGACGCTGGTAAGAGGGCTTAAGGGCGATGAACTGGAGGATGAAATTCACCAATTGGAAGTTGCCATCAAAGAAGTGAAAAAAACGCATCCAGTCAATCCACAGATTCATCTGGTTCATGGCATGCTGCTGGAAAGAACAAATAAAAAAGCAGAGGCATTAAAAGAATTTCACGCTGCTTCCCAAAGTGCCTCTCTTTACAGGCGCGGTTATATGTATGAGGCAGAGCTTTTATATCAGATGGGAAGTTTTAATGAATGCAAAAAAGTATTGCTGAACATGGTGAAACGTTTTAACTCCGCCTCGTCCGCGCAAAAAAATGCATTAACATTCGAACACCAGGCTGAAATGTATGCGATGCTTGGCAAGGTTTGTCTTAAATTGGGTGAGAAAAATGCCAGTTTAGCTTACGTCCAAAAGGCATTAGCGGCTGATCCAACCTCCCATCTGGCGAAATCTGTTATGCAGCGATATCAAAAAGCTCTGCAGACAGAGGATGCGCGACTTGTTAAATCCGGCGATCAGCGCTTTCTTAGCAATCGTTATAGCATATTGCCTACAAATGTGAGTGGTCCTGAAGAAGATTTCGCTCATCTGGCCAGGTTAAAGCGTCGCTAATTGGCGAATAATAGCCGGCCCCTTGTAAATAAAGCCGGTGTAAACCTGTAGCAGGCTCGCACCGGCTTTTAATTTTTCACTTGCTGAAGCAGTATCCATGATGCCGCCAGAAGCAATAATAGGTATGCGATTTTGCAACATACTATGTAACGCGCGGATGGTTTCAGTACTGCGTGACTGTAGTGGCTTGCCGCTTAATCCGCCCGTTTCTTTTGCATGCGCAGACTGTTCGACTCCTTGTCGTTCCAGTGTAGTATTAGTGGCAATGACGCCATCAATGCGTTGCTCTATCAGAACCTGCGCCAATGCCTGGAGTGCGTCGGCAGATAAATCCGGCGAAATTTTTACAACCAGCGGGACATATTTTTGATGCGCTTTTTCAATCTGTTGCTGCTCCTGTTTGAGCGCACCTAAGAGCGCTTTCAACATGTCGCCCTGCTGTAAATCCCTTAATCCTGCGGTATTCGGCGATGAAATATTAATAGTCATGTAGCTTGCGAATTTCCATAAATGGCGAAACCCAAACAAGTAATCATCTGCTGCGTTTTCAAGCGGGGTATCCTTGTTTTTCCCAATATTAATCCCCAATATGCCGCGATAAGCGGTTTGTTCCAGTTTGCGCGCAACGTATTCGACACCCTTATTGTTAAAACCCATGCGATTAATAATGGCCTCCTGTTCGGGCAATCTGAATAACCGCGGACGCGGATTGCCTGCTTGGGGTTGCGGTGTAACGGTGCCGATTTCAATAAACGCAAAGCCAAGTGCTGCAAGTGCATCCACATAATCCGCGTTTTTATCAAGCCCCGCGGCAAGTCCCGCTGCATGAGGAAAAGTAAGGCCCATGACAGTGCGCGGACGGGGCGGAATGGCTGGCAGCCGATTTAAGAGACGCAATTGATAGGCGAGCTGCAGGCCTTGCATAGCAATATAATGTGATCGCTCGGGATCAAGTGTGAATAAAGCTTTTCTTAGCAATGAATACATAAATGTGCCGCTGTTAATCTATTGTTAATATTAATAAATTATAATTTAGCCGTAGATAACGGTAGCGCACTGAATTTAATCGCATTATCTGCATAAAACCGATGACTTTAAACAAATAAAACGAGGCCGCCAATTGCAATGCGTTTAGCGTTTAAATCTAAAGACAAATCCTATCATGTTCTTAAGAAACACCAAACTCGGAAGCTGGATAGGCTTAATCAACCCGTTACGATATCGGATATTGTGGTGCGGCAATCGGACAAGGGTCGCGGTGAATTTCAATATAAAAATCCTTATCGGCACATGAAATTCCCGACATTAAAAAGGATGCGGGACATGGTAGCATTAGTAGCAGATATCGCTACTGAATATCACCTGCAAAATCATTTTTCTCATGATGAGAATGGGCAAAGATCATTAAAGGAAGGCCATGAAAATGAAGTGACCCGGCTTCTGTTTCATGAGGCGGCATTTTATACGCCTAGCCCATTAACCAAAAAAGATTTTGATAAATTGCTAACAGCGATTGAGCGTATGGCCTCCAGTTTGCCTGAAAATCTTTATCTACTGCTGTCATCTTTTCCTGTTGCCATCAATGAAAATCACTATGTCAATCAAGTGGTGCATGTGCAATGTGGCGCTGTGCCTAAATTAACTATTTTCACAAAAATAACGCCATCAGGATTTGATCCTCTTTTTCCCAACATGAAGTGCATTCATTATTCTTCCGAAAAACGTAAGCCGGTGCAGGATGATTTGGCAATGTCAGTGCTGCCTGATAATGAAAATACACCCGTTATTGATTATAGCTGTACCCTCAAATGTCAAACATCAGGCGGTGCGGAATTTTTTTCTGTGATTGAGATATGTAAGGATCATTTTTTTAAGGAAGGATATAAATCTTTAAATAAGCAAATTGATCTGATGACAGAGCCTCGGGCAAATGAATTAATTCCGCGCCAGTTGTTACATACAATCACGTCGAACTGGATAGACTTTGTTGACGATAGCATGTTAACAAATAAAATCGTTAGAGCTGATCCTATCAAAGGTTATGATTTTGGAAATCATATTCCATTGGTATCTTTGTCTGCAGCTTTTAGAGCCAAAGTACTTCAAACTTCGCTTGAATATCAGGAAGTGTATAAAAAAATGAACCTTATCATGGACAGTGAAGTGATTAGTATCGTCAACCCGCCTTTCGGCCCGCCACTGACGTTGTTTTTTTACGAAGCTCATCAGTTAAGTGTGTTGCCCGCAGATTTTTTATCGCGCGTCGATCAGCATAATGAGCGGGTTATTCAGCAATATAGTTACCAGAATTGTCTGTTATTCAATTATCCATCTGCTATTATAAAAGAAGAAAAAAAGGAGAAGGGCATAAAGTTAACGGTAAAGCGGGTAGGATAAAAGAAACATCATTCCCGCTTTCACGCATTATTTCGCTGACAAATAGCTCGCAATCAACATCTTCGTGCCCACTTTTGCGAATCGCACTTTTACTTTCATGTCATCGCCGTCACCCTCCAGATCAATGACAGTGCCATCGCCAAAAATGCGATGGTGGACTTCCTGACCGATACGAAATTTGCCTTGCGCTTCCGGTTTGAAAGTGCTGGCGATGGGTTGGGGCCGTGATACTTTAGCGCGAAATCGGATTTCATGAATAAGTTCGGCAGGGATTTCATGCAGAAACCGCGAAGGCCGATGGTAAGCTTCTTTGCCGTGCATGCGTCTTAATTCTGCATAGGTCATATAAAGTTTTTTCATTGCGCGAGTGACGCCCACATAACACAAACGCCGCTCTTCTTCGATGGCTTTGGGATCATGCATGGAGAGGTAATGCGGAAAAAGTTCCTCTTCGCATCCTGCCAAAAATACGACAGGAAATTCCAGCCCCTTCGCAGAATGCAATGTCATCAGTTGCACGCAATCTTCATACGCTTCTGCCTGTTCTTCGCTGGATTCAAGCGCGGCGTAAGCCAAAAAAGCGGCGATTGGCGGCATATCATCCGGCACGCCTTCCTGAGTAAACTGGTGTGCGGCGTTGACTAATTCTTCAAGGTTTTCAAGTCGTGTTAATCCTTTTTCACCTTTTTCCTTGCGATAATGATCCATGAGACCGCTTGCGAAGAGAACATATTCCACCTGCTTATGCAGCTCCAGCGGTAATGTTTTTTCTGTCATGGAGGTGATCAGATTAACAAAAGCAAGCAGTGCGTTTTCAGTGCGCGCGGTAAAAAATTTCTGCTGCAACAATTGTTCCAGTGCGGCCCACAGTGTTAATCCGGTTGCTTTAGCATGATCGCGAATGACTGTTAGCGTGCGATCACCGATGCCACGCGTAGGCGTATTGATGATGCGTTCAAAGGCAGGATCATCGGAACGATTAGCGATGATGCGCAAATAAGCGAGCGCGTCCTTAATTTCTGCGCGGTCAAAATAACGCAAACCGCCATACACGCGATAGGGAATGCCAAACTGCATGAGCGCTTCTTCTATGACGCGCGATTGCGCATTTGAGCGGTAAAGAATAGCCATCTCACGCAGGCTATGTTCGCTTTGGCGAAGTTCGCGAATGCGGTTAACGATGAAAAAAGCTTCGTCGGTTTCGTTGAATCCGGCGTAAACGGTGATGAGGTCGCCGTCTTTGCCTTCCGTCCATAAATTTTTGCCAAGCCGGCCGGAATTTTGCGAAATCAGCGCATTAGCCGCTTTCAGAATCGTTCCGGTAGAACGGTAATTTTGTTCTAGCCGAATGATTTTGGCACCCGGAAAATCTTTGGAGAAACGCTGAATATTTTCAATGCGTGCACCGCGCCAGCCATAGATGGATTGATCATCATCCCCTACAATCATGACGGCATTTTCTTCTCCTGCGAGCAGTTTTAACCACGCATACTGAATGGCATTCGTGTCCTGAAATTCATCTACCAGCAAACAGCGAAAGCGGTCTTGATAGTGAGCGCGCAACGTGTCGTTGGATTGCAGCAGCTTATAGGTTTTCAGCAAAAGATCAGCAAAATCAATCACGCCAGCGCGCTGACAGGCTTCCTGATAAGCCTGATAAATCTTTATCATCGTTTGGCCATTCATGTCCCGTGGTTCGACTTGATGCGGCTCGCGCGCTTCTTCTTTTTGCGCATTGATAAACCATTGCGCTTCTTTGGGCGGGAACCGGTCTTCATCGAGATTGAGCGTAAGAATCACGCGGCGAACCATGCGATATTGATCATCGGAATCAAGGATTTGAAATGACTGGGGCAAACCGGCTTCCTGCCAATGAGCGCGCAGTAGTCGGTGTGACAGGCCATGAAAGGTGCCAATCCACAGGGTTTTTGCGGGAATCTGCAGCAGCGATTCGATGCGGGAGCGCATTTCATGCGCAGCCTTATTAGTAAAAGTCACGGCGAGGATATTAAAAGGCGACACTTTTTCGACTTCCACCAGCCATACCAGACGATGCGTCAACACCCGCGTTTTGCCGCTGCCAGCACCGGCAAGCACGAGCTGATGGCCTAATGGTGCGCGCACAGCTTCTTGCTGTGCTGGGTTTAAAGAATTCAGTATCATGTGGGTTTCCATAACGATTAAGCGACGGGTAAGCGTTGTCGCAGACAAAAATAAAGAGCCATTATATGTCATCACACTATCAAAAAGCGTATTTTCTTCTAAGTGTAGCAGATGTCAAACAGTTACCGCCGGATGAAGGAATTGAGGTCGCCATGGTAGGGCGTTCCAATGCCGGAAAATCCAGTGTGCTGAATCGAATCACGCAAAGTAAAGGCTTGGCTCGTGTCAGTAAAACGCCTGGCCGAACCCAGCACGTGAATGTGTTTGTGCTGGATGAAAGGCGGCGTCTGACGGATTTACCGGGTTATGGCTACGCCAGGGTGCCTGTGGCCGCCAAAGAGCAATGGCAAAAAACAGTCGATGCCTATATCCGAACACGTGGATCGCTGCGCGGTATCATTCTTGTGATGGATATTCGCCATCCTCTCAAGGAGTTAGACCTACAATTGCTGGAGTATTGTGACCGCTATAATCTCCCTGTGCACATCCTCCTGAACAAAGCGGACAAGTTGAGTAAAGGCGCTGTTGCCAAAACCTTCCAGTCAGTCAAGGCAGCTTTGACGAGGTATCACAATTCTGTTACTTTGCAAAGTTTCTCCGCTCTCAAAGGGAAAGGAATTGATGAGCTGCATTCGGTGTTAGACGCATGGTACGACTATAAATGACCATCCGCTGACTGCTGCCTTCTGTAAGAAATGAAAATTCAATTCGTCAACGGGGAATCGCGATTCTCCCTGTTTGAAACCCCATCGCGCAAGGACCGTGGCATGCCACGGGTGTAGGAGTTTGATAAAAAATGAGGTTTTTTCATGAGTGCCACGAATAATATGAAAGGAAAAACGGGTGAATCGAATAATCATGGCCCCATTATACCGGCGGATGTTTCGCTGCCTGAAATTACCCTGCGCGTGATTGTGCTGGGAGTCATTCTGACCGTCGTCCTTGCTGCTGCTAATGCTTATTTGGGGTTGAAAGTGGGAACCACGGTTTCAGCTTCCATTCCTGCCGCGGTGATCTCCATGGGTATTCTGCGTTTTTTCAAAAACTCGAATATTTTGGAAAATACCATGGTACAAATCATGGCTTCAGTCGGCGAAGCGCTGACAGCGGGAATTGCTTTTATTTTGCCGGCACTCATCATTCTGCATGTCTGGGACAAGTTCAACTACTGGCAAACCGTCGTGACGGGTTTGCTGGGCGGTGGTCTTGGCGTGCTCTTTACTATTCCATTGCGCCGCGCTTTATTGCAGGATAGAACGCTCCGCTATCCCGAAGCGGTAGCGATTGGCAATGTACTGAAAGCGAGCGCCAATCGTGAAAAAGGCGATTTGAATTCGCTCACGGTAGGCGGCATTGTCGGTGCGGTGATTGCTTTGTTTCAAACGGGGTTTCAGGTACTGACAGATAGCTTCCAGTATTGGGTCAGGGCCGAGACAACCATTTTTGGTTTTGGTCTTGGACTTTCACCTGCGCTGATTGCAGCCGGTTATATCGTCGGTATTAATGTGGCGCTCAGTCTGCTGGTGGGGATTGTATTAGGCTGGATTGCTGGTGTGCCTGTGCTTACCTGGTACTATGGCATGCCTGATGCAGAAACAGCTAATCAGATGGCAATTATGATGTGGCGTTCACACATACGTTATATTGGTGTGGGCACCATGCTGATCGGCGGTCTCTGGACGTTGTGTACACTGTTTAAGCCGGTGATAACCAGTATGGCTACTTCGTTTGCGACACTGCGTGAAATTCGCCTGGGAAACAGAAAAGCGAGTGTACGCACCGAACGCGATATTCCCATCCATTATGTTTTTATCGCGGCGATTATTTTGTTGGTTCCCATATTTTTCCTGATCGCTTTTACCATCATTCCGCAGGATGCGCCCATTTCATCCGGCTTCCGTTATTTTATTTCGGGTTTTAGTACGCTTTATATCTTAATTGGCGGCTTTGTTTTCTGCTCTGTCATGGCTTATTTTGCAGGCTTGATTGGTTCGACGAACAGTCCTGTTTCCGGCATGCTTGTATCCGCATTGTTGGTTATCTGCCTGATTTTTATAGCTTTCTTCACCACACAAACCGAGTGGAGTGAGGAAATGAAAGAAATGATTGGCTCAGTGGTTGCGATCGGCAGTTTGGTCGTGATAGGCGCGGCGCTCGCCATTTCCAATGACACCATGCAGGACCTCAAGGTGGGCGAAATTGTAGGCGCAACGCCCTGGAAACAGCAGGTCATGCTGATCTTGGGTGTTGTTGTGTCTTCCTTCGTGATCCCGCCTATTTTGCAGTTGCTCTATAATGCCTACGGCATTGGCGGCGTTTTTCCTCGTCCCGACATGAATCCTGCACAAATGCTGGCCGCACCGCAGGCAGGCCTCATGGCGACCGTTGCCAAAGGGGCATTTAGCCACCAGCTGCAATGGGGCATGATCGGCATAGGGGCTTTCATTGCTGTGGTTTCCATTGTTATCGATGAAATTCTAAAAAAGCGGTTTGGTACCCGATTGCCAGTGCTTGCGGTGGGTTTGGGTATTTATCTTCCTCTTGATAGTTCCGTGCCGGTGGTGATCGGCGGCATCCTGGCCTACATCATTCAGGCCCGGTTGAATCGTCTCTACCATCGTGGCGAACCTGCCGATGAGCCCAAGGTGCACGCACACCGTCATCGTGGCTTACTGCTGGCGTGCGGCATCGTTGCAGGCGCTTCATTGATGGGCGTGATTCTTGCAATTCCCTTTGCCATCCAGCAAAGCTCTGATGCTTTGCGCATTATGCCCGATGAATATATGCCGTTCGCAGGGATCTTAAGTGTTATCGTCACCTTCCTGCTTTGCGCCTGGATTTATCGCGTAGTACTGAAGAAGACTTGATCGTTGTAGCGCTTTCTCTCTCTTCTCTGTAATGGGAAGGGAGAGATGAGTGCCATCATCTGTTAGACTCCAGCAAACGTTAAGCCATTCCCACATTTTTTCAGCAAGAATGACCATCAAAACATGTTAAACTAACCTCATCAAAGGACTGAGGCGGATGACATGGAATATTTGGAAAATCGTACGTTTGATGAAATACAAATAGGCGATACAGCCAGTCTGACACGCACATTGGGTGAAAAGGATATTCAGGTTTTTGCCATTATGTCCGGGGATATCAATCCTGCGCATGTTGATGAGGAATACGCCCAAAGCGAAATGTTTCACAAAATTATCGGTCATGGCATGTGGGGCGGCGCACTGATTTCCACAGTGCTGGGAACGCAACTGCCAGGTCCAGGTACTATCTATGTTGGTCAAACCATTCGTTTTAAAAAACCCGTAGGCATTGGCGACACGCTTACGGTTAAAGTGACCGCTATCGAAAAGATACCCGAAAAAAAACGTGTTATTTTTTCCTGTGAGTGTCGAAACCAGAAAGATGAAGTTGTCATGGAAGGGCAGGCTGAAGTCATCGCGCCTACGAAAAAGATACGGCGACCAAAAACCGAATTACCTGAAATCAGCCTGCGCAGGCCTTATTCGCTTTTTAAAGATTATGTTGTTAAAGCAAAAGCGCTAGGTGCTTTGAGAGCAGGGGTGATTTTTCCTATTCACGAAAAAATTATCGAAGCTGTGCATGATGCCCAGCAATCGGGACTGATTGATCCCATGCTGATTGGCCCCAAAGAAAGAATCTTGCATGCGGCCGAAATGGCAAAAATAGATGTGAGCGGTTATGAAATCATCAATGTGGAAAACTCACATGCAGCTATCAACAGAACTATCACGCTCGCACGGGAAGGCGAAATAGGAATTATTATTCGCGGCGGCGCCATCAAGGAAGATTTGCTGCGAGTTATGCAAAAGCCTGATAAGGGATTGCTGACTGAACGCGCATTGAGTTACGCGCTTGTATTGGATGTGCCTACTTATCCCAAAGCGCTTATTCTTACGGATACCTTTATTCATCCGGATCCGCATCTGGAGGTC
This sequence comes from Aquicella lusitana, assembly GCF_902459475.1. Taxonomy (NCBI): domain Bacteria; kingdom Pseudomonadati; phylum Pseudomonadota; class Gammaproteobacteria; order Legionellales; family Coxiellaceae; genus Aquicella; species Aquicella lusitana. The sequence goes on from NZ_LR699114.1 coordinate 88,243, forward strand.
AAGCGCAGTATCACCCAGAACGCAATTGATTTTGCTCTGGCATTGGGCGTAGAAGAACCCAAGGTTGCCATTCTTGCCGGCTCTGATATCGTCAGCGCCACGTTACGATCCACTGTTGATGCTGCGGCACTTTGCAAAATGGCTGAGCGGGGTCAGATTCAGGGGGGCATACTGGATGGACCGCTGACGTTTGACAATGTCATTTCAGCGGAAGTGGCGAAAGCAAAGGGCATCGAATCACCAGTCATTGGTAAAGCGGACATCCTCGTTGTGCCCAATCTCGAAACAGGCAGTATTCTTGCCAAACAACTCGAATATCTGGCAGAGTCACGTAATGCGGGTCTGGTGTTGGGCGGTCGGGTGCCTGTGTTGATGAGCCACATTCATGATATACGCCTTAGCACGGTTTCCTGCGCTTTGGCAATTTTAAATAATGATTATCATCGTCGCAGAGCTGAACAAAGATAAGATAAGGAGAAAAGCATGGACAAGGAAAGTCAATTTGATACCCATTCAAACTGGTACGAATTGTGGATGCAACAAAGCAGGCAGTTTTTTGAAATCACTGAAAAAAACCTGAAAGACCTGTTTACAGAGAATACATTGGCCAATCCTGAAGAGCATCTGAAGCAAATCTATCAGTGGCTTGAGATGCTTAAGAAGCAATGGGAATTTTCCCAATTATCCGAGGAGCAAAAGGCGTATCACCTTTACTGGATGATGATTTCACGCATGTATAACGAAGCCTTGGATATGACGGTTAACCGCTGGATAAATCGCTCCCGGGAAAATAATCCCGTAAAAAATGTGCGCGAACTCTACGATTTATGGCTCACCTGTTGCCATGAAGTCTATCAGCAATCATTGATGACTAAAACGTATCAGGAAGCCTATGGCGAATTCATGAATGCAACTTTTAAATTTTGGCAATCGGCCTTGTCCAAATAATTTTTACGGCGAAGAGATGATGCAAGAAAACAAGTTGTTTCATGAGCAACTTTTGCAAGGATGGAATGCGCTAGGCAGAGCGCATGAAATTGAATATCGCTATAACGAGAGGGAACAGGTTTTTCAATGCGGGAAGGTAAAACTTTTCCATTATCAACCAAAGCGAAAAAAATGCTTTGCTATTCCTTTGCTGGTTGTGTTTGCAACGGTGAACAGGCCTGAGGTATTGGATTTATTCCCCGAACAATCCTTTATTCATGGCTTGCTAAAAAATGGAATGGATGTTTATCTTCTTGACTGGGGTTACCCTGATATTGACGACAAACATATTACGATGGGTGATTATGTAACTCACTATATGCATCAGTGTATATCGTTCATCAGAGAGAGAGACCAACAACCTCAAATCAATCTGCTCGGCATTTGCCAAGGCGGTGTGCTCTCTTTATGTTATGCTTCACTTTTTCAACACATCAAAAATATGGTGTTAATTTCGACGCCTATCGATTTTCACACGCACGATAATGTGATCGCGAAATTGGTTAAAAATATCAATATTGACAGCTTAACAAAATTGACGGGCAACGTATCGGGTGTGCTGTTGGCGCAGTTTTTTGTTTCGCTGCGGCCTTTTGAATTGGTTGGCAGAAAATATCTGCGGTTAATGGATAACTTGTCCAACAAAGCGTGGCTTGAGAAATTTTTGCGAGTAGAAAAATGGATTAACGATTCGCCCGATCAGGCAGCAGGTGCTTTTTCTGAATTTATCCGTGAATTTTATCAGCAGAATAAATTTATCCGGGGAGAAATAGCTTTAAACGGTCACAAAATAAAATTAGAAAATATCACAATACCCATATTAAATGTCATGGCTCGTCAGGATGAAATTGTGCCCATGAGCGCCTCACTTCCGCTTAAAGAGCACGTAGGTTCGAAAGTTTACTCTCAAAAAATTTTCCCCGGCGGCCATATTGGTATCTATGTGAGCGATAAGACGGGCGACCGTATTCCCGGCGCAATCGCACGCTGGTTAAAAAAGCATTCATTACCGATGGAGCCAGTAGTTTGATGGCGAATGAGGCGATTGGTTTTGTTAAAATCCTATTTAGCATTGGAATAAATGAAATATTTCGTGATATTCTTCATTAGGCTGGGTGCAGACTTTGGAGGTTAGATAAGACGAATGGCTAATTGGAATGGGTTGGATTTTTTTATCTTTTTGATTTTAGTGCTTAATACCATTCTTGGCATGGCCAGGGGCGCGACAAAAGAAATTATTTCCATGATGTGCTTGAGTATTGCGCTGATATTTTCCATCCGTTTTACTGTTCCGTTAGCAAATTTTTTTAACAGCTCCCCTCAGATTACCGATGTGATTGACAGCCCCTTTGTCCAGAATTTCATGACCGCGATTGGGTCCGGTCCTTTAACAACGGGCTTGCTTAATCAGGTGATGTATTCGATCAGTTTGTTAATATGTTTTGTTGGCGTATTTTCTTTATGCGAAGCGGCGTTGACTGTTACCGGATTTACTGAGTTTTTTTCGTTTCCCTATGCCGCATTAAATCGCAAAGTTGGCGGTACGCTGGGATTTACGAGAGGTTATATTATTTCCCTCATCTTCATATCGATCATGCTGCATATTTATAAAGCGGGCGATATCCCCGGCCAGGATTTTATCTCCGGTTCCTTCTTTGCCAGACTATTCAAGCCTCAGGCTCAGCGCTTAGACAACTTAATCAGTTCGCAGCAGCCTGAAAAATATTATCAGCTTTATCAGGATCAACCCTATAGCGCTGAAGATGTTTATAGAGAGTTAAGGAAACCAGAAACACCAACGCTTCCACAGCAGCAGCAAACCCAGCCTCCATCCCAGCCGCAGCCGCAGCCCATGCAGCAACAAATACAGTACTGATCGTCTTGTTGCACATAGAAGGTGAAAGGTTTCTGCTCATGTGAATAAATTTTACTGCTGCTTCATTGCGAGCGTAGCGAAGCAATCCAGGGTTTTCGGCACAGGTTGTCGGGAAGTATTGTAATAACCTCTCATAAACTGGGCTTTGGCCATTTTACAAAATACTCAATAATACTGTCATCCTGAGCGCAGCGAAGGATCTCCCGATGTACAAAAGGAGATCCTTCGCTGCGCTCAGGATGACAGTTTTTTGTCGTGTGCAGAGATTTTTTATTTTTTGCGGTTTATTAATTATGTTTCTTCCGTGTAACCTGGGGTGTTGTGAGAGAATTGTTATTAGTAGCAATCATTTCATGCGATGCTTGTGTGGCGAACATCGTAGCTGTGCGCTGCTTTTTTTTATTTTGCCATTCTTGCTTATGTTGCATGTTTTTTTCTAATTTTGCGTTTTGCGCGTTTTTAAGCGCAATCTTCGCTGCGGCTCTCTTCGCCTGGCGAAGTTCAATTAATCTCGCTATTTCTGTGCTGTCTTTTTTTGAATGAGGGGCATGCGGCCTTGGTTTTTTTTTAGTAGCGGCCAGATTTCGTCCCAACTGATCAGTGAGATAAAGTTGGGTGGTTGTCATGAAAGATTTATCTTTTGGCACTTCGCCATGCCGAACCATTTTATTTTGTTCGTTTTTATCTGTAGTTGTTTCAGCATGGTGAGCCATACCATGATTTTTGGGAGGAAGGATTTTATGTGGTTTGCGTTTTGCAAACAGTTCTTTTGTCTTCATCGCGAGGGTAACGATAAACATGGTTGCGAGAAATGCAGTATAGAGAATGGCGCCCCATTCTTTTGCTTTTTCAGGTGCTTCATTGTATCTATTTAACATTCCTTGTACTCACTCTAACTAAGATAAAAATTGACGCTTATCATCGCTATATTTATTAAAAGAGTCAATAACGCTTGATTTATTTTTATGGAATTGCTAATCAATGCGTTCTTGCCATACAAAATAGGAGATAGTTTATGCAGAACCGAAGACCAAATTTATTTACACCCAAATCGGATCAACCCGCCAAACCAACCGATAAGAACAATGATAATCTAGAAAAAATAAATGAATTTATTACGAGCATTGAGACTACAATAAGCGAATTGAAAAAAGATAAACTCTTGTCTTATCCTTTGCAGAGTAACCTGCAGCAGATGACAGTGTCTCAACATATTGAAACTTACATTAACCTCAGTTATGGATAAGCGAATTTTAACTTTTTGAAAAGATTGAAAATAAGAAAGGCGCTTGGTAAATTTTGCCATTTTTAACCGCCCAAGGTTTTGAATGGAGTCAAAATGCTACTAGCGCCGATCGTTGAAATTTTCTGTGATATTGATGAGTTTTACAAGAACCATGTAAAAGAATCTGCAAATAAAATTTTGCCCTTACCTAAAGGCAAACGTCAGAGGAAAACAGAATTAAGTGAAAGCGAGATGATGACGATCATGATTTTATTTCACTTAAGCCACTATCGCACATTCAAGGATTTTTATCTGGATTGTGTGTTAGGCCAACTTTTTCGAGAATTTCCTAAAGCGGTAAGCTATCCACGTTTTGTTGCACTCATGCCAAGGTTGCTTGCACCACTAACGGCGTATGTACTATCAAGAACAGGAAAACACACCGGATTGTATTATTTGGATTCTACAAAAATGGTTGTATGCCACAATCGTCGAATTTACAGAAATAAAGTTTTTAAAGGCATTGCTGAACGCGGACACTGTTCTGTAGGCTTTTTTTATGGATTCAAATTACATTTAGCGATCAATCACCAGGGAGAAATTATGAGTTTTTGCATTACAAAAGGAAATGTTGATGATAGAGAAGTTGTTGAAAAATTAATGCAAGGATTAACTGGTTTTGGTGCGGGCGATAAAGGATACATCAGCAAAAAATTAGCGGAGTCGCTTGCAAAACGAGGCATAAAATTGATTACGAAAGTTAGAAAAAACATGAAGAAAAAAATGCTAAGCGCGTTCGAAAAATTTTTTCTTTATCAGCTGTAAAAGTTCCGACTTGATCTGACAGTTACCCGTTTTTCAGTTACGGTTTTACTGTCAGTTCAAGTTGAGATTATCAACTTTTTCCTTCCAGATTCTTTTACCATCAATCAATGTCGCCATCGGAGTTCGGCCACAACACATTTTACCCTGATGTGTGCGTTCATTGTTGTAATAACCGAGCCAATCATCCAGATCTTTTTGCAACTCGTCAATAGTTGTGTAAACTTTCTTTCGGAAAGCAACCTGATAAAACTCATTCAGAATCGTCCTATGAAAGCGTTCACAGATGCCATTGGTCTGGGGTGATTGAGCTTTCGTTTTGGTGTGCTCAATATCATTGAGCGCCAAATACAACTCGTAATCGTGTTGCTCTACCTTGCCGCAAAACTCAGTGCCACGATCCGTTAATACGCGCAGCAAGCCCAAGCCTTGTTCTTCAAAGAATGGCAACACACGATCATTTAACAGGTCAGCAGATGTAATCGGTGTTTTTGTGGTATATAGCTTGCAATGAGCCACTTTGGAGTAGGTATCAACAAATGTTTGCTGATAAATGCGCCCAACACCCTTGAGATTGCCAACATAAAAGGTATCTTGTGAACCAAGATAGCCAGGATGTGCTGTTTCAATTTCACCGCAGGCCATATCATCGTCTTTTTTGCGTTCTAGCGCGGCCAGTTGTGCTTCAGTTAGAATTAAGTTCTCCTCGGCAGATTTCTTTTCCAGTGCGGTTAGACGCTGTTTAAATGATGCCAAATCATGCCTTAGCCAGATGCAACGAACACCGCTAGGAGAAACAAAAACACCTCTTTTCCTAAGCTCATTACTGACTCTTAATTGACCATGCGCGGGGTACTCAATGGCATAGTCCAATACAGCATTCTCTGTAGCTTCATCGGTGCGGTTCTTGATGTTTGGCTGCCGTCTGCTCTTGTCGAACAAGGTCTCAATGCCTCCTTGCTCAACTGCTGATTTATAACGATAAAACGTATCTCTGGAGAAGCCCATTACCTTGCAGGCTCTTGATACATTCCCTAGCTCTTCTGCCAAATTTAACAGACCGACCTTGTTTTTAATGATTTTTTGCGTACACTCGTACATAAGGTTACCTCTTTAATGTTTTGATTTTTACTCGACATAACTATCAAAACGGGTAACCTTACTTTTTTCAAGTAGCAAGTGTCAGATTAGATCGGAACTAATGCATATCAGCGAAGCATTGTAGAAACCGTCATTGATCAACTTAAATCTATCTGCCATATTGAGCATACTCGACATCGCAGTCCGGTAAATTTTCTGGTTAATCTTGTTAGTGGTTTAGCAGGTTACTGTTTAAAAGCAAAAAAACCGTCTATCAGCAGAAGTAAATTTTGGATGTCCTCAATTGCTTAACCATAACTGAGGTTAGTTTATATATAACCCTATTTTCCCGATACAACCTCCTTATTGCCGGGGAAATAGGTTATTCTTCCACTTTTACTTCAATCTTCTTGATTTCCGTTTTTTCTTTCTTCGGTACGATCACTTCTAACACGCCTTGTTTTGATTTTGCAGTAATATGCTTACTATCAACAGCGGTCGGTAGAGTGAACTGCCGATAGAATTGTCCTTGCATACGTTCCATACGATAGAAAGATCCTTTTTTCTCCTCATGTATTTCCTCTCGTTTTCCTTTCAATGTCAGCACGTTATTTTCCAGCGAAATGTCGATATCCTTTGGATCTACGCCTGGTAAATCCGCCGAGATTAAAAATTTATCCTCTTCTTCTCTTATATCAATAGCAGGCAACCATTGACCTGTTCTTCCACTTGCATTCCTCGTATCCAAATCAAATGTGCGCTGCCATAAATTTTCCATGAGATTATGCATATCATTTATCAACTTCGCTGGTTCATAAGGTATTAACGTATTCATACATCATTACCTCCGAACAATTATCATCAAAGTTGAGTCATTTTTACTTCCTTACCGTATGCTTGAGAGTCCCTTCTAGTAATTATTATAAAAATTAAATTTAAAATTTCAAGAGTTTAACTGTATGATTTATAAGGAAAATAATTGTATTTAACCGTATGATTTTTATAAAAATCATACGATCTATTAGGATTTTTGTGGGTTTAAATTCAAAATTCGAGTGAAAATAAGAACTATTCTTCTGTTTCTATTTTAAAGTTCTTCTCTTTCCAACGATCATAGCCACCTTGGAGTTCCATTACATGAAACCCCGACTTTGCGAATTGAGCCGCGGCTTTTGCTGCTAAATGACATTCCACTGAGTAGCAATAAATGACATTCATCAAATCCTTGTTGAGGCCTGATAAGGTATGCCATTTTTCTTCAGGAAGGTTAATAGCTCCAGGGATGTGACCTTTCTTAAAATCTTCCTCATTTCTGACATCGATAATGTTAACGTCGTCTTTATTCTTTTTCATTTCATCAAATAAGTCTCCTGGCCCAATAGTAAAGGCCATTCTATTAATAAAGTAGTCGGCTGCCTTTTGGGGCTTATTAGCTTCGGTCCATTGATTTAATTTATCTTTCATAGAGAGTCCTCCATTCTTCTTTATTGATTATACGTCATTATTCATCCTCAATGACTTTTGGGACAAGATAAAGCCCGGATTCCACCTGAGGTGCGATAGCTTGAAATTTATCGCGCAAATTAGGCTCTGTCACTTTATCTTCGCGCAAACGTTGAGGAATATCTAATGGGTGGGCAAGTGGTTCAATGTTGGTGGTGTCAACTTGATTCATGTCTTCAATGAAATCTAAAATGCGTGAAAGCTGTACTGAATATTCCGCAATATCTGTATCTGCAAGATATAACCGTGACAAATGGGCGATTTTTTGAATTTCTTCAATCGAAAGAGACATCCTGGTTCCTCTTTAATTAATCATTTTTCTAACTATAAAAATAAAACGATTCAATTCCAATTATTGAGCCCATATTTTTATCCATAAAATTGGAAACATCATAAATGGAATGGTATTCTCATAAATCTTATCAATTTCATAGATTATTATCCGCTTTTCACAAGTCAATATAGTGAGCCATGTTACTTCTGTGACAGCGAGTGCATACTTATTTAATTCATTTATGATGCAATATTGTCTATTCTGCATAAACAACAATCTTTTTATCACAATACAATTGAATATGAAGAGGCGATTCAACACCTGATCTTGACCGCTTTTCCAATTCTTTTCTGGTTCTCTGTGACACTAGGCTTAACCGCACACAATGCCACAAGCAGATATCTAAAATGATTTAAAATAATGGTCGAAGAGGGTACTTAAATCACCCATTTTTTTCCCCTTTCTCACCACTCCTTTTTTATTATAGTATTTTAGAATAGAGATCACGCATGATAAGAGAAAAAATAATTATATTTATTCAATCACTAACAAAAAATATGCAAACAAAATTTGACTAGCGTCAGCGTTTTCAAGCTAACTTTGACTTGAACTCTCATTAACTATCCCTATATTCACTGTTACATAGAAGTAATCTGTCATTTATTGATAATTTACAAGGAAAATTTACTATGACTACATTTAACATTCGTCCGTTAAACGATCGACTGGTTGTCGAACCTCAAGAGCAAGAAACAAAAACCAAAGGCGGTATTGTTTTACCTGATACAGCGGATAAAGATAAACCCATGCGCGGAAAAATCATTGCCGTAGGAACCGGAAAATATGTGGATGGCAAAATACAATCTTTACAAGTTAAAACAGGTGATGAAGTCGTCTTTGCGAAATATTCTGGAACAACTATCAAGTTGAACGACAAAGAATACCTCGTCATGCGAGAGGAAGATATATTAGGTGTTATTGAATAACAGCGTTTGATTAATAAATAAAAAGAGGATAAAGACTATGGCAGCTAAAGAATTACGATTCAGTGAAGAAGCACGACAGTTAATGCTCTCTGGCGTTAACGATTTGGCGAATGCTGTGCAAATTACTATTGGACCACGCGGTCGCAATGTGGTGATCGATAAATCATTTGGTGCGCCACTTGTTACTAAAGATGGTGTGACTGTTGCCAAAGAAATTGAATTTAAAGATAAGTTCAAAAATATGGGCGCACAAATGCTTAGAGAAGTTGCATCTCGTACTTCTGATGAAGCAGGTGATGGCACAACTACTGCTACTGTTTTAGGTCGTCAAATTTTTGCCGAAGGATTAAAGTTAGTGGTTGCTGGCTATGATCCTATGGATTTAAAACGTGGTATTGATAAGGCTGTATCTCAAGCTGTCGAAGAATTGAAGAAACTCTCTGTTCCCTGTAAAGACGATAAATCCATTGCACAAGTAGGGACAATATCTGCCAATGCGGATGAAGCCATTGGTCGAATTATTGCAGATGCAATGGCCAAAGTGGGTAAAGAAGGTGTCATTACCGTTGAAGAAGGTTCTGGGTTAGAAAATGAATTGGATGTTGTTGAGGGGATGCAGTTTGATCGTGGATACGTATCGCCTTATTTCATTACGGATCAACAAACCATGTCTGCTGATTTAGAGAATCCTTACATTTTTATAACCGACAAAAAAATTACTACTATCCGGGATTTGGTGTCACTACTTGAAGCAGTTGCAAAGTCTGGTCGTCCTTTATTGATGATTGCAGAAGATATAGAAGGCGAAGCTTTAGCTACCTTAGTAGTCAATCAAATGCGCGGTATTGTAAAAGTATGCGCTGTCAAAGCACCCGGATTTGGTGATCGTCGTAAAGAAATGTTGCAAGATATTGCTGTTATCACCAGAGGACAAGTGATTGCCGAAGAAGTAGGGCGCACACTGGAATCAGTGAAATTAGATGATTTAGGTACAGCAAAACGCGTACACATCACCAAAGACAACACTACCATTATTGATGGTGGCGGTGGGAAAAAGGATATCGAAGACCGCATCCAACAATTAAAAGCACGCGTTAAAGAAACAACATCTGACTATGATCGTGAAAAACTGCAAGAGCGTATTGCTAAATTAGCAGGCGGAGTAGCCGTCATCAAGGTAGGCGCAACATCAGAAGTCGAAATGAAAGAGAAAAAAGCTCGTGTAGAAGATGCTCTTCATGCGACTCGTGCCGCCGTCGAAGAAGGTGTTGTGCCTGGTGGTGGTGTTGCATTGGTTCGCGTAATGCAATCAATAAAAAATCTTAAAGGCAACAATGACGGCCAATCAATCGGCGTACAACTCATTTGCCGTGCACTAGAAGCACCTATTAGACAGATTGTTGTTAACGCTGGTTATGAGCCATCTGTTGTTTTAAATAAGGTCACAGAGAATAAAAGTAATCATGGATTTAATGCGGCAACCGGCGAATATGGCGATATGTTAGAAATGGGCATTTTGGATCCCACCAAGGTCACTCGCACTGCCTTGCAGCAAGCAGCTTCTGTTGCTGGCATGATGATTACAACGGAGTGCATGATCACTGAATTACCCAAAAATAAATCCCCCATGGGAAGAGAAAGAATGGGCGGCATGGGTGATATGATGTGATTAATTTATTGACCGGTGAGAACCCTGTCTGATTATTGGCGGGGTTCAAATTTCAAATGATCAAATAAATACCAAAAATTACAAGTAAGTCAAAATTATGACGCTTTCTTTTAACACCAATAATGCTGTTATAATAAATCGTTTCCTTTCAATTGTTAATTAAGCCTAGGGTAGAATTTATTTTCATGGAGGAATTAAATATGAATCAAATTGTTAAACGCCCTCTCTTTTCAAATTTATCGGAACTTCATCAAGCCCTTGATCGCATGTTTGAACCATCTTCCTTCTTAGATCGTGAAAACTGGCTTTCGAATGTCGTTGGATCAAATTGGACGCCAACCATTGATATTAAAGACGAAGCAAATCAATATGTCATTCGAGCAGATGTGCCGGGTGTAGATCCCAAAAATATAGAAGTAAGTATCGATAAAGGCATGCTCACAATTAGGGGACATAGAGAAACAGAAACTAAGGAAGAGCGTGAAAATTATGTTCACGTCGAAAGATCACAAGGATCCTTTTATCGTACCATCAGTCTGTCTAATGCAGCTGATTCGTCAAAGATTAGTGCCAAGAGTAAACACGGTGTATTAGAAATTACTATTCCAAAAGCAAAGGAAAGTTTGTCACAAAAAATTCAAATAAAAGAAGAATAAAATTTCATACAAAGCCGGTAAGGATTATTTGCCGGCTTTATTGAAAGGGAAATGAGTGCAATGTCGTGCTTAATGAAAAAAATAATCATGATGACTCCTATTAAACACTGTTTATTTAGGAATATGGCATATTACTTACTAATCCGCATAAAAAGGAGAATTGACTATGCTAAAGAGAGCATTATTTATTTTAACCTCAGTTATGGATAAGCGAATTTTAACTTTTTGAAAAGATTGAAAATAAGAAAGGCGCTTGGTAAATTTTGCCATTTTTAACCGCCCAAGGTTTTGAATGGAGTCAAAATGCTACTAGCGCCGATCGTTGAAATTTTCTGTGATATTGATGAGTTTTACAAGAACCATGTAAAAGAATCTGCAAATAAAATTTTGCCCTTACCTAAAGGCAAACGTCAGAGGAAAACAGAATTAAGTGAAAGCGAGATGATGACGATCATGATTTTATTTCACTTAAGCCACTATCGCACATTCAAGGATTTTTATCTGGATTGTGTGTTAGGCCAACTTTTTCGAGAATTTCCTAAAGCGGTAAGCTATCCACGTTTTGTTGCACTCATGCCAAGGTTGCTTGCACCACTAACGGCGTATGTACTATCAAGAACAGGAAAACACACCGGATTGTATTATTTGGATTCTACAAAAATGGTTGTATGCCACAATCGTCGAATTTACAGAAATAAAGTTTTTAAAGGCATTGCTGAACGCGGACACTGTTCTGTAGGCTTTTTTTATGGATTCAAATTACATTTAGCGATCAATCACCAGGGAGAAATTATGAGTTTTTGCATTACAAAAGGAAATGTTGATGATAGAGAAGTTGTTGAAAAATTAATGCAAGGATTAACTGGTTTTGGTGCGGGCGATAAAGGATACATCAGCAAAAAATTAGCGGAGTCGCTTGCAAAACGAGGCATAAAATTGATTACGAAAGTTAGAAAAAACATGAAGAAAAAAATGCTAAGCGCGTTCGAAAAATTTTTTCTTTATCAGCGAAGCATTGTAGAAACCGTCATTGATCAACTTAAATCTATCTGCCATATTGAGCATACTCGACATCGCAGTCCGGTAAATTTTCTGGTTAATCTTGTTAGTGGTTTAGCAGGTTACTGTTTAAAAGCAAAAAAACCGTCTATCAGCAGAAGTAAATTTTGGATGTCCTCAATTGCTTAACCATAACTGAGGTTACATTAAGAAAAATGCTAACTGGCTAAAAAAATATTGTGATGCTGTGTCCCTTGCGGATGATATCCGAGGGCTACGGGAAAGGAACCTAAACACAGCCGGAACCACTGATACATTGACTAAGTGGGGAGAAGATTATAAAAAAATCATCGATGCATTGCCTACACTAATACAAAAAAAGATTGATGAGAAAGAAGCTACGCTTCAGTATTGGCAGAATGCGAAAAAAGCGTATGAGCAGACGCCAAAAGTGCATAAAGTGTATTAAGCCGTAGTTAAGTGGTCTCCACTTTCAGCGTCTTGACATGACGACAGCCGCGCGGCAAGAGATTACCGCGCCGGCTGCGTTCGCCCACATAATATTTCCAGTCCGTCGGTTTCATGGTAAAGGGCTTGCCGTCGCCAATAATCAACAGATTCTGATTTTCGTTCAATATCGCAATGTCCTTCACATATTCTTCACGCGTTCCTACCTTGCTGCTAGGAATGCTGATCAGTTTATTGCCTTTACCTTTTGCGAGTTGCGGTAAGTCTTTTAATGGAAAGATGAGCAGATGGCCAATGTTGGAAACGGCAGCAAGGTATTCAGTTTCAATGTCAGCAACTAGTCTGGGGCCGAGTGAGCGAGAACCTTTGGGAACGGAGAGGGCGGCTTTGCCTGCGCGGTTTTTGCCATAAAGTTCGCCCAGCCTTACTATGAATCCATAGCCTGCATCGGATGCCAGCACATAAAGCTGATCGGATTCGCCCAGCATGACGCCTACAAATTCCGCGCCGGGCGGGGGATTGAGTTTGCCCGTTAGCGGCTCACCCTGACCGCGAGCGGAGGGCAGCGTATGTGCGGGCAAGGAATAAGCGCGCCCAGTGGTATCCAGAAAGACAGCGGGTTGATTGCTGCGCCCAACGGCGGATGCCTGGAATTGATCGCCAGCCTTGTAGTTTAAACTGTAAGGATCAATGTCATGACCTTTTGCCGCGCGTACCCAGCCTTTATTGGAGAGAACAACGGTGATCGGCTCAGAGGGCAGAATTTCGGTTTCCTTCATCGCTTGCGCTTCTTTGCGTGCAACGATGGGTGATTGACGAGCATCGCCGAATTTTTCTGCGTTAATCTGCAATTCCTGACGAATTAATTTTTTAAGTCGTGCAGAAGAACCCAGTGTTTTTTCAATATCATCGCGTTCCTGGGTCAGCTCTTCCTGCTCTTTGCGAATCTGCATTTCAGAAAGACGCGCAAGATGTCGCAACTTGGTATCGAGGATGGCGTCAGCCTGTTCTTCGCTAAGCTTGAACCGCTTCATCAACACGGGCTTGGGTTCATCTTCCTTGCGAATAATACGAATCACTTCATCCAAATTCAGATAAACGACAATCAAGCCAGCCAGAATATGCAAGCGATGGTTGATATCATCCAGTCGAAACTGTAATCGGCGTTTGACCGTGGTGGCACGATAATCCAGCCATTCATTTAAGATTTGCAGCAAGCCTTTGACTTGGGGCCGGCCATCAATGCCGATCATGTTCAGATTGACACGATAAGTACGCTCAAGATCGGTTGTCGCGAATAAATGATCCATTAACGCTTCCACATCCACGCGATTGGAACGGGGTATAATGACAAGGCGTGTAGGATTTTCATGGTCGGATTCATCGCGTAAATCCGAGACCAGCGGCAATTTTTTGTCCTGCATTTGCTGGGCAATCTGTTCCAGTATTTTTGAGCCGGACACCTGGTAAGGCAGTGCCGTAATGACAATTTCGTCATTTTCTTCCGTATAAACCGCACGCATGCGGATAGAACCTGTGCCTGTACGGTAGATGTCTTTGATATCAGATTTGGGCGTAATAATTTCCGCTTCAGTGGGATAATCAGGGCCAGGCACGTGAGCGAATATTTCTGAGAGTGTCGCCTTTGGGTTGTCAAGCAAGTGTACCAGCGCATTGACCACTTCGCGCAAGTTATGGGGAGGAATATCCGTTGCCATTCCTACTGCGATACCTGTCGTGCCATTGAGTAAAACGTTCGGTACCTGGGCTGGCAATAACGCGGGTTCACGCAGGGTGCCGTCAAAATTGGGAACCCAGTCTACTGTTCCTTCTTCCAGTTCGGCGAGCAGTGCGTCTGCATAAGCAGACAGCCGCGATTCAGTATAGCGCATGGCGGCGAAGGATTTTGGATCATCAGGCGAGCCGAAATTTCCCTGCCCCTCGATCAGGGGGTGTCGATAGGAGAAAGGCTGCGCCATTAAAACCAGGGCTTCATAACAGGCTGCATCACCGTGTGGATGAAACTTACCGAGCACGTCGCCCACGGTGCGCGCCGATTTTTTGAATTTGGATACGGATTTCAATCCCAATTCGGACATGGCATAAATAATGCGCCGTTGTACGGGCTTCAAACCATCGCCAATATGAGGAAGCGCACGATCTAGAATGACATACATGGAATAGTCGAGATAAGCTTTTTCAACGTACTCGCGCAAGGGGATGTGTTCGATATTATTTGCCGTAGCCATGTGTTAAATAATCTCCGCTAAGTTGCCTTTGCTTTCCAGCCATGCCTTGCGGTCCTGGGCACGCTTTTTGGCGAGAAGCATATCAAGCATTTCGTCACTGTGATCTTTGGGTTTGATGGTCAACTGCATCAGGCGGCGTGTATCCGGGTCCATGGTGGTTTCGCGCAGCTGCATGGGGTTCATTTCACCCAATCCTTTAAACCGGATCACATTGACTTTGGGTTTTCTCTCTTTATATTCAGCACTGATGCGGTCAAGAATGCCCTGTTTTTCCGCTTCATCCAGCGCATAATAAATTTCTTTGCCGTGATCGACACGAAAGAGCGGCGGCATGGCAACACACACATGGCCCGCTTCCACCAGCGGCCGGAAGTGTTTGAGGAAAAGCGCGCACAAAAGCGTCGCGATATGGTTACCGTCAGAATCTGCGTCAGCAAGGATGCAGATTTTGCCGTAACGGAGCCCTTGTAAATTGGTGGAGCCGGGATCAACACCAATTGCCACGGCGATGTCATGAATTTCCTGCGATGACAGGATTTCATTGGAATCCACTTCCCACGTATTTAAAATCTTGCCGCGTAAAGGCATCACTGCCTGGAATTCGCGATTACGCGCTTGTTTCGCGGATCCGCCTGCTGAATCACCTTCAACTAAAAATAATTCCGTGCGACCGACATCCTGTGAAGTGCAATCAATCAATTTGCCGGGCAGGGCAGGGCCTGCGGTCACTTTTTTACGGGCTACGGTTTGCGCCGCTTTCAGGCGTTTTTGCGCGCTCAAAATGGCCAGATTGGCCAGCGCTTCACCCAGCGCAACATGCTGGTTCAGCCATAAGCTAAAAGCGTCCTTGACGACACCCGAGACAAAAGTGGCGCATTCGCGCGATGACAGTCGTTCTTTGGTTTGGCCTGAAAATTGTGGATCATGTAATTTGACTGAAATAATATGTGCGCACTGGTCCCACACATCTTCTGCCGAAAGTTTAATGCCGCGGGGCAATAAATTGCGAAATTCGCAGAATTCACGCAGCGCTTCCAGAAGGCCTACACGAAAGCCCGAGACATGGGTGCCGCCAAGCGGCGTTGGGATCAGGTTCACATAACTTTCGTTTACGATGTTGCCGCCTTCGGGCAGCCAGGTGACGGCCCAATCCACTGCTTCATGATCGCTCGCAAAAGAGCCAAGGAATGGTTCTTCGGGAATGCGTTCTGCTTCGCCAATGGCTTCCTGAAGATAATTACTGAGGCCGTTTTCGTAATACCATTCTTCTGTCTGCCCTGTGCTGGCATCGGTAAAAGTGACATGTAAACCAGGACAGAGCACGGCTTTGGCGCGTAGGGCGTATTTTAATTTATTGTGGGCAAAGCGGGGAGAATCAAAATATTTTTCTTCCGGCCAAAAACGTACGCTGGTGCCAGTTTCACCCTTGTTGGCTTTACCTGTTATGCTTAATTTGGAAGCTTTTTCGCCATGCGCAAATTGCATGGAATAAATATTCCCGTCACGCTTGATGGTGACTTCCAGCTTTTTAGAAAGCGCATTGACGACAGAAATACCGACACCGTGCAAGCCGCCTGAAAATCGGTATTGTTTGTTGGAAAACTTCGCGCCGCTATGCAGACGCGTGAGAATGAGTTCCACGCCCGAGACTTTTTCGCCCGGGTGTACATCAACAGGCATACCGCGGCCATCGTCGATCACTTCGAGGGAATGGTCTTTATGCAGGATCACGTCGATGCGTTTTGCATATCCTTCCAGGGCTTCATCTACGCTATTATCGATTACTTCATGGGCGAGATGATTGGGGTTGGTTGTGTCGGTATACATGCCTGGGCGGCGACGCACCGGCTCGAGGCCGCTTAAGACTTCGATTGACGTTCCAGTACTTCCCGTGTAAACGGCTGGCTCCATTCGCCATTAAAAGTCCGATGGCGTACGTGATAGCGGGCAAGGCGAAAAATGCCCTGATAAAGCACTTCACGCCGGATGATTTCATAATCATTCTGGGAAAAAGATTGTAGATTATTCTGCATTATTTATGGCGTTTATTTTTTAATAACGTTTCCAGTTGTTTGATATGCGTTTCAAGCTCTTCCAGTTTTTTGCGTGAACGCAGTAATACTTTGGTCTGCGTATCAAATTCTTCGCGCGTGACCAGGTCAAATTTGGTAAACGTTCGGGAAAGGATGCGCTGGCAATTTTTTTCAAAATCCTTTTTGAAGGTGCTTAAATGTGACGGCAGAGCATCCGTTAATTGAGCAGCAAGCTTTTTGAGCAAGTCTGTTTTGGTCATGCGTTCAATCCCCTTCCATGTTTTTGGCTTCATTATAGCTGATTTACCGTAAATAGATAGGCTGGCAGATAGGATTGGGCTTGTCTATCGCCTTCGGGTTGTTGGATAATTCGTCCCCGCGTTATTTTACTAATAGGTGACAAGGAAAAAATTATGGAATGGGTCAAACAAAGCGTGAACGCTCAATTTGCAGGGTTGGTTTTAAATCTGGTTGCGCTGCATCAAAAATATGGAAAAGAAAAGAACAAGACTGAATTTCAAGAAATCAAGCAGGCGTGTGAACAGGCATTAGAAGTCTTATTTGTAAAAGAGATGCCAAAGGAAGTAGATACGAAAATGCGTACGGTGATAAATGCAATTAATACTGCGCTAAACGGCATCAAAAAGAAAAAAGGCAATCAGGGCTGGGATATCTTTGAAGCGGATATGAAAATGGTTGAAAGAGCAAAAGAGATATTCGACATTGCATTTAATGAGAATGTAAAAGAAGAAGAACGCAAAAAAAAGAAACCAAAAAAACAACGCTGGAATTACAGTCAATGGAAAGTGAGCATAAAGAAAATGAACCAACATTAGAAGAAGACGACGGCCCGCATTTATCCGATTTGATTATTGCCTCGCATGATTTTTTGCAGCAGCAAATTAACCTGCTTGATCAGCTGCCTGAGCGCGATTATTCCTGGAACGCTTTTTTTAAAAGCACCTGGAACCGTTCATGGAAGCGGCATCCCGTGCTTTCAGGCGTGAGCGCAGCCACTTTGTATACGGCAGCGAGTTACGAATTGCTTGATCTGCTTAACCAATTTGTCAGTCCTTATGTAGATGAATTATTGCATGCTGATACAACCGGGTGGGGAATGAAGGAAATGCTCAAGGTAGGAGGCGCGGCGATAGGTTTTGCTGTCGCAGCGGGTGTGATTTATATCAGCCGCCCCAAGACTGCATCGGCACTGTCTGAGCAAGAGGCTAAATCGGATAGTGTTGTCAGAATTGATATCATTGGAACAGATGAAAATGAAAAGGCCCCCTTATTGCAAAAGGAAATGACGAACCGCCATCGCATCAGCCCGATGTGCTGTTAATGTTTATTGGAATAGGTCAGGTTCTTCGCGCATGAATTCAGGTAAGGCCATGGCTGCTTTGTGTACGTCAAAGTTGTAATAGCGTGTTGCAAACGTCCGGTTATAAATGCGCTTTTCTCGCATACGATAAATGCCTGGCCGTTTTGCGGCTAACGCCACGGTACGCCAGCCACCGGGATAGCTCGGTTGGGGAAAACTGAGAAACTGACAATGTGCAAAGCCTGCGTTTTGCAGGCTTTGCTGCCAAAGCTTTAAAGATTGGGGCTGAAGCAGCGAAGCCACACAGGGCTGCACTATCAATCCATCACATTTCAATATACGAAAGTAATGACACAGATCTTCATGCACGGCTGTTTCAGTGGATGAAGTCTGAATGATCAAATCAAATCGATCGGATTCGCATTGTGATAGCCATTGATTTGTATCGAGGTCATAAGATTGAATGCGTGTATCTTTGGTTTCAGGATAGACTTCAGCGAAATAATGTCGAAGCATTTTCTGCAAAGTGATTTGGTTATCTATACAGTCGATGGTGCTAATAGCCGAATGCTTGATGACTTCTTGGCAGGTGCCGAAACTGCTACCTATAATCGCAACGGTTTCTGGATATGCGTGCGTAAAGAGAGCGGGATGCGCGAGCATTTCATGGTAAAAAAAGCCGTCATGCTCTGACATAATAATTTTTCCATTCAAGCTTAGTATCTTTCCAAAAGGAACCGTTTGATAAACGGCTATCTTGCCTTGGGGAGTTTCCTTTTCGTCCAGTTTTTCCTGAATTTCTATGGCGAAGTTTTTTAATAACTGTTTTGGCATAAGGCATTCCGCTGGTTTTATTTGATATTAATTGCTATCTATTTCTGTCATGTTGTTCCTGCGCCGGCGAGATTTTGACTTCGCCATAATCATAAGATAATGTGCTGATGAAAATAAAAACTCAAGAGCGCTGCCATGACTAAACGACATCTTGTGATTGCAACCCGCGAGAGCCCGCTTGCCCTGCAGCAGGCTGAATCGATCAAACAGTTATTAATTGCCCATCACCCGCATTTGTCCGTTGATTTGCTTGGCATCACCACGCAAGCGGATAAGCGGCTGGACGTGACCTTAACAGAAATCGGTGGAAAGGGGTTGTTTGTAAAGGAATTGGAGGAAGCGCTTCTGGACGGACGTGCCGATATTGCGGCGCATTCCATGAAAGATGTGCCGATGGATTTGCCGCCTGGGCTGAGCTTGCCAGTGATGATTGAGCGTGAAGACCCGCGGGATGTATTTGTCTCCAACAACTACGCTTCGCTCGATCAAATGGGCAGCGGGACTGCACTGGGGACGTCCAGTTTGCGGCGCCAGACCCAGTTGCGCGCGCAGCGCCCGGATCTGGCCTTTGAGAATTTGCGCGGCAATATCCATACACGACTTAAGCGTCTTGATAAAGGGGATTTCGATGCCATCGTGCTGGCAGCGGCGGGTCTTAAGCGCATGCATCTGGATGCGCGCATCCGCAGTTATCTGTCCGTTGAGCAGTCCTTGCCTGCGGCGGGACAAGGTGCCTTGGGCATTGAATGCCGGGAAGAGGACGAGCCTATTCTGTCGCTGATTAAGCCACTCAATCATGCGGTCACTTATGCTTGCGTGAGTGCCGAGCGCGCGCTTTGCCGCCGGTTGGGCGGTGGCTGTAAGGTGCCGGTTGCGGCTTATGCGCAGATTCATCATGGTTTGCTGACTTTGCA
This sequence comes from Aquicella lusitana, assembly GCF_902459475.1. Lineage (NCBI taxonomy): Bacteria > Pseudomonadati > Pseudomonadota > Gammaproteobacteria > Legionellales > Coxiellaceae > Aquicella > Aquicella lusitana. The sequence continues at coordinate 108,139 of NZ_LR699114.1, forward strand.
CGGTCTTGTCGCAAACCGTAACGGGACGCGTATTCTCCGTGTCAGGCATGAGGGCGATCCTCATTGTGCAGATAGCGTCGGGATACGTGCCGCGGAAGAATTAATACAGCAGGGTGCTGAGAAAATTTTAAAAGAATTTATTGATTAAGCAGCTTATGAACGATTCAGCCTGTCTCACTATTCTGGTAACGCGTCCTGATCCCGCGGGATCAATGCTTTGTGCGCTGATTAAAGCAGAAGGAGATCAGGCGGTGCATCTTCCCGCAATGCGTTTTGAGCCGCTAGTGGATCAACCCGATTTTCAGTCCGCACTCGATCATCTGGGGGAGCAGGACTGGGTGCTCTTCGTCAGCCCGCAGGCGGTTTATGCCAGTATTGCAGCGATTCGGAAGAAATGGCCTGTGCTGCCGCCACAGCTTAAATTTGCCGCCGTAGGTGAAGGCACGGCGAAGGCATTGAAAGAGGCGGGTTATTTGATGGCTGTGCATCCGCAGGGAGAATGGAACAGTGAAAGCGTGCTGGAATTGCCGGCTTTTCGGTCGGTAGCAGGCCAAAAAATTGCAATCATTCAGGGCGAAGGCGGTCGCGAGCGTTTACCTAAAGCCTTGGCTGACCGCGGCGCGACAATCACACAGCTCATCGCGTATCAGCGCCAATTGCCCAATGTGGAAATGGCGCCTTTTATTAAATTATTAAACCAGCGGGGGTTAGATGCAGTGATCTGCACTTCGTTTGAAGGCGTGCAAAATATTAAAAAATTATTTACGGACGCAAGCTGGCCCATTCTCCGCAGCACACCGCTTATTGTGGTCAGCGAAAGGATAAAAACGCTTGCACACGCTTTGGGTTTTCAGACAATATGGGTAGCACGCAACGCAAGCCATCCTGCTATTTTGGAATGTCTAGTGCAGAAAAGGAAGGAAATATGGCAGATAAAACAGACGAAATAACGGAAGCGAAACAGCCGGATAAAACCTCAAACCGCAAGGGGATCAACTGGGCCGCTCTGGGTATTTTCTTTTCCACGCTTGCCATCGTCATTTTTGTTTGCGCTTTTGGGTATGGCTATTTTCAACTGGCGAAAGTGAACACGTCACTGGCTCGCATGGTGTCTGGCCTGGATAGACAGGCACAAAAAAACCAAAAAGACATCGCAGCTTTACAGGCTTCTCAGGAGGCGATGCAGCTTACCGTGCAAAAATCACAGGAACTTTCCAGTAAACAAGAGCAAATGATTGCTAACTGGGAGGCAGCTCAACAGGGCAATCTTGACAAATGGTATGTGGCGGAAGCGCAATACCTCGTTAAGCTGGCGGATGACCAGTTGCAATTCAATCATAATGTCGCTGCAGCCACGACATTAATCACACGAGCTGACCGCATATTACAGAAAGTGCAGGCGCCTGATTTGCTTGAAATTCGCAAATCACTCGCAGCAGACCTTGCTCGCTTACAGGCGGTGCCCCAAGTGGATACGACGGCGCTTTATTTACAGTTAACGGCGCTTAATCATCAAATAGACCAACTGCCCTTGCCGCCGCGACCGCTTAAAACGGAAACGGCGTCAGCCGTGACAGAGACCAAAGACATGCCATGGTGGAAAGCAGGGTTATATCGCAGTTGGGATTCGCTGCGTAAAATCGTGATCGTTCGTTACGATGCTTCACCTTCACTTCCGCTCGTCATGCCAGAGGAGAAGGCGTTTCTCTATCAGAATATGCATGCACAAATGGAAGGTGCCATGTGGGCCGTGCTGCATCGCGACATGCCTGTTTATCAAACCAGTCTTGCGCGCGTAATGGTCTGGACGCACCGTTATTTTGATCAGGATGCACAGGCTACCCAGGTCATGCTGCAGCAGTTACAGGAATTGATTAAAGTCAATGTAGAGCCGCCGACGGTTAATTTTGCCAACTCGTTACAGCTTTTTGACCAGTATTTTGCGAAAGCGGGCGCGGCGCAATAGGGAGGCTCGAATGCGGCGTTTAATTTTATTTTTATTATTTCTTATCGCTTCCGTCTGGGTCGGTATCAAACTGATTCATAATCCGGGTTATCTGCTCATGGTATATCAGCCATGGATGATACAAATGCCCTTGTGGTTTGCTTTATTGAGCCTCATTATCGTTTTTATTCTTTTTTATCTGCTGATTGACAGCATCGATCGGTTGCAATTTTTATGGTTCCGCATGAAAAACTGGCTGCGTTTGCGGCGCGAACACCGTTCTTATAGCAAGACGCAACAGGGCCTTGTCAAATTAATCGAAGGACGCTGGAAAAAAGCAGAAAATCTGTTGTTGTCAGGGGCAACACAATCGCTTGAACCGCTCATGAATTATCTGGGTGCAGCGAAAGCAGCGCATGAATTGGGTGCTTATGACAGACGTGACCGCTACATTCAAAAAGCGTACCACCTTGCGCCTGAGGCGGATCTCGCGATCGGGTTGACCCAGGCAGAGCTTGCTCTTGCGCAGGACCAGCTTGAGCAGGCGCAAGCAACATTAAACCATTTGCGCCAGTTGTCGCCGCATCATCCACGCATTCTGCAATTGTTGGAAAAAGTCTATGTACGGCTTGCGGATTGGCAAAATTTATTGGCGCTTTTGCCTGCGTTACGCAAAGCAAAAGTATTGAATGCGGAACAGGCTGTGTTATTTGAAAAAAATATTTATTGTGAAATTCTACAGGCTGCTTATCCCAAAACACGCGCTGAATTACGCGCTATTTGGGATAATGTACCCAAAGCCATGAAGAAAAATCCAGACGTGGTGTGCGCCTATGTTAAAGGGCTTCTCCTTGAACAAAATCGTTTCCAAGCGAATACGCTGCCAGATGAAGAAACGGCGAGAGAAGTTGAAGAGTTAATTCGTAGAACACTTAAGTATCAATGGCAACCGGAACTCGCTCACCTATACGGAACCCTGCCATTTACCAATCTGAACAGACAACTGGTCATTGCCGGCGCATGGCTGAAGCTTTATGGGCAAAAGCCGGAATTGTTATTGCTATTGGGCAAATTGTGCACGCAGGTGCAATTGTGGGGCAAAGCCAAAGATTATTTTCAGAAATGCCTGAACCTCAGCCCCAACGCAGACGCATCACTTGCGTATGGCAAGCTGCTTGAGCAGCTGGGTGAAACAGAGGAGGCCATGCAAAAATACCGCGAAGGTTTGGTCCAACTGGCGAGCAGGGTTGAGTAGTGCCTCGTTCACAAATTAAATTAATCCTGCTTTCCGGTATTGGCGGTGCACTGGAATTTTTTGATTTTGTGATTTACGCTCTCTTTGCCTCTTATCTGGGGCAGGCTTTTTTTCCTCAGGCCAATCCCGTTGTGAATCTCATCAATACCTATGCCGTTTTTGCCATTGGCTATGTGGGACGTCCATTGGGCAGCATTCTGTTTGGTCACCTGGGCGATCGCTATGGGCGCAAACAGTCTTTTACCCTTGCTGCGTTTCTGATGGCAGCCGCGACTTTTTTGATTGGCTGTTTGCCTACTTATCAGCACGTTGGATTAACCGCAACGTTGCTGCTGATTTTGTTACGCATCATTCAAGGTATTTCACTGGGCGGTGAAGTGGGTGGTGTCACGGTTTTTGTTACTGAACACGTTTCGACTGGACGGCGTGGTCTTGCGGCGGGCCTGATTTTTATGGCGATCGCTTCCGGCAATATTCTGGGCAGCTTCACTGGTTTTATGCTGACGCATTTTTTATCGGAATCAGCGCTCTACGCGTGGGGATGGCGAGTCCCCTTCTGGATCGGATTTATTCTGGGTATGGTGGCTTACTACATTCGCCGCCGCACATTTGAAACGCCCATTTTTACGGCGCTGGATGAAAGCCAAAAACAGAGGTTTCCTTTTATGGCTTTATTAAAAACATCATGGCTGCAAGTATTGACTGGCATCAGCCTGACTGCATTGCCTGGCGCAACCTTTGCTTTATTGCTTTACATGCCGAGTTATATGTCCACCATCCTGCATTATCCTGCTGCTAACACTTACCTCAACAATATGATTGCCTTTGTCATTGTCAGTGTGTTTACAGCTGTATTTGGCTATCTTTCAGACTATATAGGGCGGAAGCAGCTCATCCTGCTGGGTTCAATTTTAACTATTTTTATCACTTATTATTTATTCAACATGCTGCTATCGTCTTACCACATGCTCATTTTTAATATCGGTCTTGCATTTGTTGCGGCGATTACCAATGGCTGTTATGGTTGTGCGATTGCTGAACAATTCAGGACGGAAATCCGCTACACGGGTATGGCATTCAGCCTGAATGTGGGTGTCACTATTTTCGCAGGCGTGACGCCTCTGGTTTCCATGTTCCTATTTAATTTGACCCATGATGCTTTGGCACCCATTTATTTTCTGACGGCGTGTGCCGTGCTGAATCTGATTGGCGCGCTTGCACTGAAACAAACCTCGCCGCGTATGGCATCAGCACTGGACGCTATAGTTTGAATTTTAAACACCTCTCAACTAAAATACCGTTCCTTAAAAATGGCCAACGTCCAGTTTGGGTATGTGCTAGGCTCATTGCTGGCATCACAGTGCAAAAATTAGCTATAATATAATTTGTTGATATGAGATAACCTTATGGCTTTATTAGAAATTCTTCATTATCCTGATCCTCGCTTGCGCATTAAGGCCAAGCCTGTGACGCAGATAGATGATGAAATACGCAAGATTGTTGAAGACATGTATGAAACCATGTACGCAAGTCATGGGGTGGGGCTTGCTGCAACGCAAGTCGGTATCGATAAACAGATTTTTGTGATGGATGTATCCGAAACTCGTGATCAGCGCTATTGTGTCATGAATCCTGAGATTTTAAGCCGCGAAGGCACCCAATTGGATATGGAAGGCTGCCTTTCAGTCGAAGGGACATTTGATAAGGTTGAACGCGCCGCCAAGGTACGGTTACGGGGCATGGACCTGGCGGGAAAGACGTTTGAGTTAGATGCACAAGAATTAATGGCTGCTTGTATTCAGCATGAAATTGACCATCTCAATGGTATTTTATTCATTGATCATCTTTCGCGTCTCAAGCAAGATCGGATACGCAAGAAAATCGAGAAAACCAAACGTCGGGCTGAATAGTGGCACATCCTTCCCTTAGAGTTATTTTCGCGGGTACACCCGAATTTGCGGCTGTGGCGCTTGAAGCACTGATTAATTCACCCCATCAGGTGGTATCCGTTTTTACCCAACCGGATCGTCCCTCGGGCAGGGGATTGAAACTGACCGCGAGCCCCGTAAAACAGTTGGCCATTCAATACCAGATACCTGTTTATCAGCCTACGTCACTCAAAGGGGCTTATGAGCAGGAACTGATCGCTAACGGCAAAGCAGATGTGATGGTCGTTGCCGCCTACGGCATGTTACTGCCGGCGACTGTTTTGCGTATACCGCGCCTGGGCTGCATTAATATTCATCCCTCCCTGCTGCCGCGATGGCGCGGAGCCGCTCCCATTCAGCGTGCTATTTATGCAGGGGATACCATAACAGGTGTCACAATTATGCAAATGGATGCAGGCCTTGATACCGGCCCGATTTTATTGACCCGGCAATATGTCATGGATCCGGACGAGACTTCCCAAACCCTGCATGATGCGCTGGCCAAATTGGGTGCAGAAGCATTAATTGAAACGCTGAATTTACTGGCAACGGACAAGATGGAGCCCAAGACCCAGGAAAATCATCTGGCTACTTATGCGCATAAAATCACCAAGGAAGAAGCCCTGATTGACTGGACGCGCCCCGCAGTAGAGCTGGAACGCGAAATCCGCGCCTTTAATCCCTGGCCCATTGCTTATACTTCCTGGCAAGGTCAACATGTGCGGATCTGGCGGGCAAAGGCAATCGCAAAACAGCAGTCTGCCGAGCCGCGTACCATTGTGCATGCCTCACAGGATGGCATTGATATTGCTACTGGGGAAGGGGTGCTGCGTTTGCTGCAGTTACAGTTACCGGGTGGAAAAGTCTTAACGGCGGCCGATTTTTATAACGCCAAGCACAACGAACTTATTACTGGCGAAAAATTCATTTGATTAGCCTGTCATTCATGATAACGACTGCTTTATCTCCATTAGTCCAAGGAAAAAAGAATGAGTGTTAACCTGCGCCTGCTCGCTGCACAAATCATTAACGATGTTACGAATGGCCGTTCTCTCTCGGATAGTTTGGATGCATCTCTGACGACGATTAAGGATGCGCGGGATCGGGCGTTTGTACAGGCGGTATCATATGGCGTTTGCCGGTTTTATACGCGACTGGATATTGTTTTAAGCCGCTTGTTAAAAAAACCCATGAAAGAAAAAGACAGTGATGTGCATGCCCTTATCTTGGTAGGTCTCTATCAACTCATGGATATGCGTGTCCCGCCCCATGCAGCAGTTGCTGAAACAGTGAATGCGGCAGACAAGCTCAAAAAATCTTGGGCTCGTGGGTTAATTAACGCGGTACTGCGCGAGTACCTTCGTAAAAAAGAAGAAATGGACAAGGAAATAAAATCCGATCCGGAAAGTGATTATGCCCATCCTGCCTGGTGGATTGAAGCAATCAAAGAAGCTTGGCCCGAGCACTGGGAAGCAATATTAACAGCGAACAATGCACATCCGCCTTTTGCGCTGCGTGTGAATAGACAACATCTGTTGCGCGAAGCATATCTTGAAAAGCTGGAAACGAAGGGTTTAAAAGCCTCTGTGATTCCTGAAACAGAACAGGGAATAGTGCTGGAAATGGCTGCACCCATCGATACCCTGCCTGGTTTTTCTGCGGGTGATATTTCAGTACAGGATGGCGCCGCACAACTGGCTGCGGAAATATTAAAGCTCGCACCAAGGCAGCGGGTGCTCGACGCCTGCGCTGCGCCTGGTGGTAAGCTGACACATATAATAGAAAGGGAACCGGACTTAGCAGAAGTGATTGCTGTTGAAAAAGATCCTCTACGCATGCCGGACATCAAAGATAATCTGCTACGTCTTAAGCTCAAAGCAAAATGTATTTGTCACGATGTTGCTGCAATAAAAGACTGGTGGGATGGGCAGTTATTTGACCGCATATTGCTGGATGCGCCCTGCTCTGCAAGCGGTGTGATTCGCCGACATCCTGATATCAAATTATTACGGCAGATTTCCGATATAAAAAGACTCGCTCAAGAACAACTTCATTTGCTCGAAGTTTTATGGCCTTTGTTGAAGCCAGGCGGATTGCTGGTGTATGCGACATGTTCCATTTTTCCAGAGGAAAATACAGATGTGTTGCGACGCTTTCTTGCTGTCCATGCAGACGCCGCAGAAGACAAGCTGGAAAACACTTGGGGTGTGCCGTGTGCCATCGGCAGGCAGATTCTTCCGGGGATGCATGGAATGGATGGCTTTTACTATGCGCGGGTGAGTAAAAGGCTTTAATTTAAATGTGAATGATGCAGAAAAAGCCGTTTCACATTCGGGTGACAGACGCGCTGTTAACGTCTAAAATTATTGATCAATGACTAATGGGGAACGCCATGCGTATCGAATACGATGAGAAACTGGATTTTCGTGATGTTCTAATTCGACCTAAACGTAGCGTGTTAAAATCGAGATCAGAAGTATCCCTTGAGCGTGAATTCAAATTCAGACACAGCAAAGTCACTTGGAGCGGCGTGCCTATTATTGCAGCGAACATGGATCATACGGGTACGTTTGAAATGGCAAAAGCGTTGGCTGAACATAATCTACTAACGGCGCTCGATAAATTCATTCCCATCGACAAATGGAAAACGTTCATCAAAGATGAGCCCGTTGCGCTTTCGCATTGTTTTGTATCCGTTGGTATTGGCGATACGGATTTTGCCAGGCTCGATGACATCATGAAAATAACTAATATTCCTTACATTTGTCTGGATGTGGCGAATGGTTATACGGAACGTTTTGTTTCCTGTCTTGAGCATTTGCGTGAAAAGTATCCTGATACTGTCATCATGGCGGGGAATGTTGTCACGGGTGAAATGGTGGAAGAACTAGTTTTATCAGGCGCCGACATTGTTAAAATTGGTATTGGACCAGGCTCGGTATGCACCACGCGCGAAAAAACCGGAGTAGGTTATCCGCAGCTTTCCGCAATCATTGAATGCGCTGATGCAGCGCATGGATTAGGCGGGCAGGTTTGCGCAGATGGTGGTTGCGTTACACCCGGCGATGTGGCAAAAGCATTTGCTGCGGGCGCGGACTTTGTGATGCTGGGCGGCATGTTTGCCGGGCATGATGAGTGTCTGGGTGAAGTGATCGAAATGAATGGCAGAAAAATGAAGCGTTTTTATGGCATGAGTTCTGCTGAAGCCATGGAGCGCCATCATGGAACCGTAGCTGATTATCGCGCAAGCGAAGGCCGCTCTGTGAATGTGCCTTATCGCGGGCCGGTTAAAAATACGGTTTTGGATATTCTGGGCGGCATACGTTCAACTTGCACATATGTAGGTGCACACCGTTTAAAAGAACTTTCCAAGCGCACAACGTTTATACGGGTTGCTCGACAATTGAACGAAGTTTTTGTTCCTTACGATGTAGACAAAAAATAACAAGATAGCTTGCATAGCATTGTTTCATTCAACTTGCAAATGTTGAATATGTATTCAATGTAAGCTATCATTCCTCGCACTTCGTATCTGGATACTGCTCAAATTAGTTCGCTGTATTCACGGACGCTCGCAGATAGAAGGATTTATGCTCACAAAAAAATTACGGAGCATATGCCTTTTCTTCATAACGGACGAGAATCGGTAAGGAGGATGTCAATAAATCCAAAAAAATAGGAGTGTGAACATGTTGAAAAAGTTTCTACTTGCAAGTGCTATTCTAGCCGCAACATCCACCGCTGCTTTTGCTGACGGCCCTTATGTGGGTGCGAGCCTTGGCGCTGAAGCGGGTTCCTTCAATTTAAAAGATGACAGTGGCAGCAGCGTTGATTTCGGTGGCCGTGGTGCTGTTGGCAGCATTTTTGGCGGTTATGGCGCAACTGTTAACCAGAACATTTATCTGGGCGGTGAAGTATTTGCAAACCTGACCTCTACTTCAGCAGACATCAAAGTTGACTCAGACAACGTCAAAGACAGCATTAAAAACAAGTATGGTTATGGTATCAGCTTCATCCCAGGCGTGATGTTAAGCGATCATACCATGGTGTATGGCCGTGCCGGTCTCGTCCGTTCACGCTTTGAAGTGAAAGAGTCCGCTCCGGTCTCCAGTTCACAAAGCAAAACCTTAACAGGTGGACAATTAGGCATCGGTATCCAAACCAGCTTGACGCAGAACGTTGATCTGCGCGGTGAATATGACTACACCAGTTATCGTTCCGCCAACTTTAGCGGTAACAAACTGTCACCTGCTACTGACCAGTTCAACCTGGGCCTTATTTACAAGTTTGACTAATCAAACGGTTATCCCCGTGCTTCAGCACGGGGATAATTTCCTTTTCTCATCTTTAGCTTATCTCTTTACGCCCCCTCAGGGCGAACGGTTAGAAGCTTTGGCGTGTACAGAGCTTCAGAGGTTAAAGCCGAGCATTTTTTATTCAATTTGCGGTGAAAACCGTTCAAACGGGAAGAAAATTGGTATACTGTACGGCCTTTTCAGATAGTGAATGAGTGATAAGTATGTCTTATGTCATCCTCGATCGTGATGGGGTCATTAATTACGATTCAGAAGAATATATCAAAACACCCGATGAATGGATCCCTATTCCCGGGAGCCTGAGCGCTATTGCGCAATTGAACCGGGCAGGCTTCAAGGTGGTGGTCGCCACTAACCAGTCTGGCGTGGCGCGCGGTTATTATGATATTGATATCCTTGATGATATTCATGAAAAATTCCTGCGCGAACTGGCGGCGCATGGCGGTTATGTAGAGGAAATTTTTTTCTGCCCGCACCATCCCGATGAGCAATGCCCCTGCCGCAAACCGAAACCTGGCCTCTTGTATCAGATTCAGGAAAAATATCTGGTGAACTTGACCGAAACATTTTTCATTGGCGATTCCTTTGTAGATGTGCAGGCGGCGCATTCCGCTGGTTGCAAGCCTCTGCTGGTGTTAACGGGCAAGGGTGAACAATCACTTGAAAAATACCCAGAGCTATTAGCAGTACCGCATTTTTCCAATCTGGCGAGTGCTGTAGAATATGTCATAGCAAGGCAAAAACCATGACTGAAAAAAAACGGTCTACATTCAATTTATTTATCCGTTCCCTGATTTTTTCCATTTACTCTGTCAGCACAATCATGCTGTACAGTTTCGTCTGCGTCTTGTCGCTGCCTTTTCCGTTGCGTTATCGCCATGGACTAATACGCAATTATTTGCGTTTATATATCTATGTGCTTAAAAAAATCTGTCATATTGATTATCAGGTAGAGGGGCTTGAGCATATTCCCAAAGACCGTAATGGCATTATTCTCAGCAAGCACCAGTCGACTTGGGAAACCTTTTTCTTGCCGATTATTTTTCATGATCCTGCCATCATTTTGAAACGTGAACTATTGTGGCTTCCCTTTTTTGGTTGGGGCCTTGCCGCTTCGGACCCTATCGCAATTAATCGCAGCAGCAAATCCAATGCCATGCAGCAAATTATAGCGAAAGGAAAAAAATGTCTGGATGAAGGGCGATGGATTCTGGTTTTTCCTGAAGGTACGCGCGTTCCTCCAGGCGTAGTAGGCAATTATAAATTGGGCGGCGCGCGGCTTGCTGCAGCCACCGGTTATCCGGTTATTCCCGTTGCGCATAACGCAGGCAAATTCTGGCCGCGTCGAAAATTTATCAAGCAGCCTGGCACAGTGCGTGTGGTGATTGGGCCATTGATTGAAAGCAAAGGCCGTACGGCCGAAGAGATTCTAAAGCTGGCAAAGCAGTGGATCGAAGAGACGGTGATGCGGATTGGTTGATGTAAGCTCAAAACTAAGCCTCATTCATAAATCCACCTGTCAATAAATGATTTCGCAGGCATTTTTTCCGCTGCTTGAGACAAAGGCCAATAGGCGAATCAGGCATAATGAATTGCTTCAATGCTACATAAGGAATTAATACGGTTTGTGTGCCGTATACGTAAGGGGCGACCTGATATTCATCAAAGGTGATTAATAATCCAGTGGGATTAACATTCCAGCGTTTGAAATTTTCCGGAATGGGCTGTGTACCGTTCCGGATCATTTCCTTGTTTCGCAGTTTTTTGCTCAGCACTTTACGCGAATAATCAGATAAAAACGTCAGATAATCTTCGTCTATTTTAAATAAATCAGCCAATTCTATTTTCTGGCCATTATCAAGATCAAAATTCAATACACGATGATAATGATAGGGGCGCGTTGTGCCTGCAACATAGCCGTGTATATTAAAACGGACGCTCATAATGGGTTTATCATGGGTATTGACAACAGAAGTATCAAAATCAATGGTCAATTCGTTTTTGATATCGGATTTAGCAAGGTTTTTTTGCAAGCCCTGTTTTTCAGCCACCCGATTTTTAAACTCAGCTGTTTCCTCTTTTATCAGGTCGCTGACCAGTTGATTAAACAACTCAACATGTTCATTGGCGCCTATACTGGTAAGACGAGGATAAGTAGATCTGACGACAATCCGGGGTTTGGCATAATCAATTCGAACGGTGGGGATGAGATCGACTTCATCGTACACAGGGTAAATGGTTTCATGTACGATGCCTGAATCTTCATCGGCAAACGCGGGTGCAACGCAGGCGAAAAGAGAGATAAAGACAAGAAGCATAATCGATTTAGCGCTTTGCATAATCACTTCCTTGCTATTGATCGTTAAATGGTGTTATTCCTCTCGCTTTGTAGCGTCCGAACCCCGCGGTTTGTTCGGCATTGTTGCATAAAAATTTGCTTGTCATTGCTGTAAAGGTTACCTGTTTCGCTGATGAAACTACACCTTGGCTATTTTACAAAATGCTCGACAATGCTGTCATCCTGAGCGAAGCGAAGGATCTCTTTTTGTGCATCGGGAGATCCTTCGCTTCGCTCCACTACTGTCCGGTGAACCAGATTAAAAATTGATCGTCCTTGGTAAAGCGCTATGATAGCGCGCTAAACACCACATTTAGCACCAAGGACGAACTGATGAAAGATACCGTTTTTCAACGATTATTAAAACCCGTTACAAAAAAATTAATGAAGGAATGTATAGAACGCTTTCGATCTGATCATCGTTATGAATCATTTAATACATTTGAACATTTAAAAACGATGATTTATGCACATATTAATGAAATTAAAAGCTTACGCACGTTAGAGGTTGCGATAAACAGTCAAAAAATTGGTATAAAAACGCAAGTAAAACGCTCGACCTTAAGTGATGCCAATCGAAAACGACCAGCCGAAAGTTTCTTTTGGATATTAGAACAGCTTATGTCTTTGTTACCCAGGAAAAAACATAAAGAAATAAAAAAAGTAATCAGGATATTAGATAGTAGCCCGATACAGCTAAGAGGCCAAGGGTACGATGAGTGGTCAAAGCAATATGCGACTCGGCATATACAAGGATTAAAACTACATGTTGAATATGATTTAGGATTAGATTTGCCCTTAAGGATGAAGTTGAGTCATCCAAATTGTAATGATGCGACGATGGGACAAAAATGGCCAATCCTTAAAAACACCCTTTATGTGTTTGATAAAGGTTACTACGATTACAATTGGTGGTGGAGCATCAACAAAAGGCAGGCTTATTTTGTGACTCGATTAAAGAAGAATGCGGCCATTGTTATAGAAAGCCGGCAAAAAAATACTCGCGAACCCATCTTACAAGATTGTCTTTTTAGAATTTCAAATAAAGTTCCACGTGGTGGAAAACGCATGGAATATAGCGAGACGCTGAGATATATAAGTGTAAAAAGAGAAGGAAAAACTCCTCTTATTTTGGTAACTAACTTGAAAGATTTACCAGCAGAAAATATTGCTAAGCTTTATAAAGCCCGATGGGAAATAGAGCTATTTTTTAAATGGATCAAGCAAAATCTTCGACTTAAAAAATTTCTGGGCCGATCTTCTAATGCGGTTAAAATTCAAATAGCAACAGCCTTGATTGCTTTTATATTGATACAAATATTTAAAAATGTTTCAAATGAGAAACGTTCATTACATCTCGTTTTAGTCTGGATCAGACATAATTTGCATGTTGCAGAATATCGCAATAGACAATACAAGCCTCCTATTTATTTAATTTCAAGGAGACCTGTTTATTTATGATACAGGTTCACCGGACAGTAGTGCGCTTCGCTCAGGATGACAGTTTTGTGAACGCCTTAGTTTGTTGACTCTAATATACCCGCTATGGGGCAGACGGGTTCCTCATTCGGGAGGCGAAGCTTTCACTGCCATAACAGGCATTACCCAGGGTTTTGGTCTCCGTGATAATACCTTGACTGTTGACCTCAAAGGTTGCCATACAGGCCAGTGTCATGCCGCGGTTCCAGGCAGGGTTAAGGCTGGGGGTGGTCGTCATCACAGGCTTGCCACCCGGGCTAAAATGCACCCCAACCGAAGGAGAAGCGGTTCCACCAGAAGAGTGATAACTCTCTGTTTTATATACATAAACCGTATTGCCACCCGTACCAGTGACCCGCTGGTCCGGCGGACCCCACTGTTTGACCAGGGCGCTAACATGTCCCCCGCGCCAACTGTCCACGGTTTTTGTATAATAGTTATTCGTTGTGGTTGCGCAGCCTGAGAGTAAAATAACGAGTCCTGAAACGATAATAGAACGCATAGGGTATCCTTATATCAAAATAGCCTGGCACATGACGATGTCACAAAAAAATTTTACATTTATTGAAAAGCAATCACTATGAAGTTAGCCTTTTGCCTTTTTAAATACTTTCCCTATGGCGGATTGCAACGCGATTTTTTGCGTATTGCCCGCGTCTTGAAAGAGCGGGGCCATGAGATCCACGTTTATACCATGCGCTGGGAAGGTGAGCCAGAACCCGGGTTCAAACTGCATGTGCTGCAGGCAAGTGGCTTGCAAAATCATACACGCTCCCGTTCTTTTGTGCAGAAAGCCCAAGCCGCGCTTCAAACAGAAGCGTTCGATCGGGTCATTGGCTTTAACAAGATGCCATCGCTTGATTTTTATTATGCGGCTGATGTTTGTTATCAGTCACGCGTACGCGAACAGCGCAGTTTTTTTTACCGGCTGCTGCCACGCTATCGTGAATGGACTGCGCAGGAAGAGGCGGTGTTCGCACCAGGTAACAAAACGACAATATTGTTGATTTCGCCTTTGCAGCAAAAAGAATACATGCGCTATTACCACACTGAACCGGAACGCTTTCATCTTTTGCCGCCTGGCATTGCGAAAGATCGCATTGCTCCACCAAACGCCGCCGCTATTCGTGAAACAGTACGCAACACTTATGCAATTTCCCCTGATCATTTTTTGCTGCTGATGGTGGGCTCAGGCTTTAAAACCAAAGGACTGGATCGCGCCCTCCGGGGCATTGCCGCCTTGCCGCCCGCCATCAAAGCGCGCTGCCACCTGTTTGTCATCGGACAGGATAATCCGGATACTTTTCTGAAGCTTGCAGACCAGCTGCAGATTAAAGACCGCCTGCGTTTTCTGGGGGGACGCAAGGATGTGCCTGATTTCCTGCTGGCGGCGGATGTTCTGCTTCACCCCGCTTACCATGAAAATACGGGCACTGTGTTGCTAGAGGCAACAGTAGCAGGTTTGCCGGTCTTGACCGTGGATGTGTGCGGTTACGCGTCTTATGTGCGGAATGCCGATGCCGGCGTTGTTCTACCTTCTCCTTTTCAGCAGGAAGCGTGGAATGAAGCCTTGCAAAAAATGTTATTATCATCAGAAGACAGAAAAGCATGGCGGCAAAATGGCTTGGTCTTTGCACGGCAGGCGGATATTTATTCGCTACCTGAAAAAGCCGCCGATCTGATTGAGTGTGGCAGGGCTAAAACGTGAACTTCTATCTGCACGACAGGTTAAAAAAATATTTTCCAGTGCCAGGCGCTGAGTTTGACCAGATCATGACCCTGGCAGGTGAACGCTTCCGGCACCAGGAGGGCAGGTTGACGCAGCGTATCATGCTGGGTGGAAAAAGCTATTTTATCAAGCAGCACCGGGGGGTGGGCTGGAAAGAAATCGTCAAGAACCTGCTGCAATTACGCTTGCCCGTGCTGAGTGCCAAAAATGAATGGGCTTCGCTCAATCGGCTGCAAGCGCTTGGAATCGCTGTGCCGCCTGTGGTCGCGTTTGGCAAGCGTGGATTGAATCCTGCCCGACTAAAATCCTTTATTCTGATGGAAGAGCTGGCTCCTGTAGTGAGTCTCGAAACCCTCTGCAAAAACTGGCGCAGCGTGCCGCCGCCTTTTGCATTTAAGCGTATGCTTGTCGAAGAAGTCGCCCGTATTGCGCGTATTTTGCATCAGAATGGCATTAACCATCGTGATTTTTATATCTGTCATTTTTTATTGGACACTTATCATGGTTTGGTTGATCTCACCGCGAAAAAACTCAAACTCTATCTTATAGACCTGCATCGTGCGCAAATGCGCCGTTCTATCCCTGAGCGATGGGTTATCAAGGATTTGGCGGGATTATATTTTTCAAGTAAAGACTGTGGACTGACACAACGGGATTTGTATCGTTTCATGCGGGTATATCAAGATCGGCCTTTGCGTGAAATAATTCAATCGGAAAAAACTTTTTGGCAGAAGGTGAAAAAGCGTGGGGAACAATTATACCGTGACCATACCGGGTGAGGACGTGCGTGAAACAAACACGCTGACATGGAAGGACCTGCATGCAGCGCATTTTGCATTCGATTCACCTTTTGAAATTCCCCTGATTGATGATCAGGTGTTTTCAGCCGATGAAATTATCCGCATCATACCCGGAAAGCGGCTGGTGGCTTTTGGCACCTGGCAGGAAAAGCCGGTGGTGGCGAAACTCTTTTTTGATAAAAAGCATGCCAAGCGCCATATGGAAGAAGACCTGGCCGGGGTTGAAAGACTGCGCGAGAATAAAATTCCAACGCCGCCTATTTATTATTATGGCATCTGCAAAGATAAACGCATTTACATTTTACTGTTCAAACGTATTTTTGACGCAAAAAGTTTGCACGATATCTGGTTGAAAAAGAAAAATCCTGAGCGCTTGCTGCCGGCCTTGAAGGGCGTGACCGTTGAGTTGGCGACCCAGCATGTGCTGGGTATTTTGCAGAATGATTTGCATTTGAAAAATTTTCTACTGACCAGAAAAAAAATTTATACGCTGGACGGCGCGCAAATTGAACTTTTTCCTGTCTTATTATCTAAGAAAACAAGCATGCATAATTTCGCGCTGTTTCTTTCCCAGTTGGGGGTGGGAACAGAAGAGCTGCAGATGAAATTATTTAATCATTATGCGTCATCACGCGGATGGCTGCTAAAACCGGAAGACACAACAGAACTTTTTATGATGATTAAAAAATGGAATCATGAGCGGTGGCTCCGGTATCAAAAGAAAATTTTTAGAGAAAGTTCCGAATTTGCTTGTATGGAAACGTGGAGCAAATGGGGGGTGTATGACCGAAATTATGCTAAACCTGAGTTTGAACGTTTTCTTCATGATCCCGAAATGGCTTTTCATCATGCTACAGCCGTTGTATTAAAAGCTGGCCGTTCATCGACCGTCATCAAGGTAACATTGGATCAGCAGGAGCTGGTGATCAAACGTTATAATCTGAAAAATTTCTGGCATCGTTTGCGCCGCTGTTTGCGTACGACACGAGCAGCGACTTCCTGGCGACTGGCACAGAAAATGAAACTATTCGGGATCCCGACGGCAAAACCCGTGGCCTTTATCGAGAAAAAATATTTTGGATTACGCGGCAAATCGTATTATGTAATGGAATATGTTCCCGGTGAGCATGGCGGTAGTTATTTCATGCGCCATCGCGGCGAGGAAGAAAAAGTAAATGAAATGGTGGCACGAATCGCCAAGTTGCTAAAAAATCTTGCCAAGCTGGAAGTCACGCATGGCGATTTGAAAATCACCAATGTGCTGATTGACGATCAGGAAAATCCCAGATTGATTGACTTAGATGGTGCGGCCGAGCATGCTGCTTTATCCAGTCTGCGCGCAGGATGGCGCAAAGAGATCAAACGATTTCTGGAAAATTTCCAGGATGATCCCGCACTGCAGGAGAAGTTCAAACACGCGCTTGGTGGTGAAAAGGCAGGGTGAATTCAATTAATTTCGTCACACGGGGAATGATTCTCCGTGGTAAGCCACGACGTATTGAGGTTTAATAAAAAAAGGAAGTCATCATGCAGGGAATACATAACGCCAGACTGTTTAAGGAAGCTTGTTATATTAACGGTCAATGGATGCAGTCGGATTCCGGCAGAACGATTCCCGTTAGAAATCCCTTTAATGGCGATGTGCTAGGACATATCCCTGAATGTGGACGAGAAGAAACCCAGCGTGCGATTGAGGCAGCGAATACAGCGTGGCATCCGTGGCGTAATTTGTCTGCCAAGGAACGCTCTGACCTGCTGTGGGCATGGGCACATTTGATCGATCAAAATAAGGAAGACCTTGCCCGTATCATGACGCAGGAGCAGGGCAAGCCGCTGGAAGAATCCCGTGGCGAAATTGATTATGCGAATGGTTTTATCAAATGGTTTGCTGAAGAAGGTCGCCGCGTATATGGCGATGTTATCCCCTCAAATAAACGGAATCAGCATCTCGTTGTCATTAAGCAGCCTGTAGGTGTGGTTGCAGCCATTACTCCTTGGAACTTTCCTGCTGCCATGATTACCCGAAAAATCGCGCCCGCGCTCGCCGTGGGATGCACCGTGGTGGTAAAGCCGGATGAAGAAACGCCTTACAGCGCGTTTGCGCTTGCTGTTTTAGCTGAGCAGGCAGGCATACCGGCTGGCGTATTGAATGTGATAACCGGCATTCCGGAATTGATTGGCGCAGAATTTACCGCCAACCTGCTTGTGCGTAAACTTTCGTTTACAGGATCTACGGCAGTGGGCCGGTTGTTGATGAAACAATGCGCTCCTACCATCAAGAAGATTACACTGGAATTGGGCGGCAATGCGCCTTTCATTGTATTTGATGATGCTGATCTTGATGCGGCTGTGGAAGGCGCAATCGCATCCAAATTTCGCAACACAGGCCAAACGTGTGTGTGTGCCAATCGCATATTGGTGCAGGATTCCGTGTATGCTGAATTTGCCAAGAAATTAGTGCACGCCGTCCGCCAGTTGAAAGTAGGCAATGGCCTTGAACCAGGTATTCAGCAGGGGCCACTCATTAATGAGTCTGCGTTTGAAAAAGTTAAATTACATATTGATGACGCAGTCGCAAAAGGTGCACAAGTTGTGTGCGGCGGCAAACCGCATCCACTCGGCGGCCTGTTTTTTGAGCCCACCGTGTTAACCGGCGCAAATACTTCCATGCGTCTCGCAAAAGAAGAAACCTTTGGTCCTGTTGCTCCTTTGTTCCGTTTTCATACGGAAGAGGAAGCTATCCTGCTGTCAAACGATACTGAATTTGGTCTTGCCTCGTATTTTTATAGCAAGCATATCGACCGCATCTGGCGAGTGGCGGAAGCGCTGGAATATGGCATGGTTGGAATTAATGCGGGGATTGTGTCAACAGAAGTGGCGCCCTTTGGCGGCGTCAAGCAGTCCGGCATTGGGCGCGAAGGGTCTAAATATGGTATTGATCCTTATGTGGAGATCAAGTATCTCTGCATGCAGGGTTGATTACTATCGACTTAATTTATTTCTTTCTTCGCGAGAAATTTTAAACAAATCGTAAAATTCCTGAGTGTTTTTATTTCTGAAAAACCTGGAAAAAGATAAGCTTTTACCAGCCTTAATAGCTATACTTTCAATATCTTCATATTTGCTAAGCAGATCATTGTTATCCGCTTTTAATGCGATATCACAAAGATCGTATATTTTAGCAATATGAGAGGGAACTTTCTTTTTCACTCCTCCGATTAAATGAAATTTAACCCCAATACCTGTACCAAACAGACTTGTCTTCCAGTTGGCATTCTCAATATATTTTTTTAAATTCGTTAAAAGTTTTCTTGTAATTTCCGCTTCCGTTTTTTTAATATCAGCTTCAAATTCCCGCGTGGCTTGTTTCGTTGCCAATTCTTTTGCTTCATTTTTCAATCGCGGTAGGATTTTGTCATTAAAATCGGCATCCAATTGCGCTTTTAATTTAGGGTCAGTTTTTTCTAATTCTAAATAAATATCCTTATCACGCAATTTTGTTTTTGCAGGAGCCTTAAGGATTGCTTTCCTGGTAATGTCATGTGTTGTGTCAGCAAGCAAGGTTGGGTCTGGATTCGTACAAGAATATTTATGTTGTTTTTGCCATACATCTGATAATGCATGTTCCACAGAGAAGCTTGGATCATTGCCCAAAGTTTCTCTCATATCTAAGTATTCAAGATAGGTTGTTGGCAACTTTATTGTTTCTTCAATTTCTTTCGAGCGCGATATTATAGCTGCATGGTGAGTCATGCTTATTTGCTGTTGTCGATAGAGATGTAAATTTTTTAAAATTAACTCAAGAAAAATTCTATTGAAATTTCTGTTAGTGGGTTCACCCAGAGATGATTCGATTTTCTCCAATGTATTACTATTAGCATTGAATGCTATTTTTGCCAAAAATGGAAGCCAATAATTATTAACAAAAGCATCTTTTTTAATTTCAAACAGAGGTATATATCTTCCCGTTTTTGATTTTTGAGAAGATTGAATTAACCTTCCTTTTTCATCCTGAAACAGACATTGTGATGCGATTTGCGACTCCAGAGATGTATATCTGGAATTTTCCATCAGTTTTCTAGTTACTTCGTTCATGTTTTGATGAAATGAATCCACATCGCTTTTATTAGCCAATTTTAGAGAAGGAATTTCGCCTTTCTTGTCGAGCTTTTTAAAGGCAAGAACGCGTTGCGCAATTGCAGCAAAATTAGTTATATGGTAGTCCAACTCACCAGCATTAATTCCTTGATTACCAAGAGCCTCGCTGATTTCAACATTTTGAAAAAGAAAGGGAACAAAGGTTGCTTTTTTAACATCTTCCATGTTGATGTCAGTTTGACAAAATTCGTATACAATCAAGTCGCTTAATTGGTCGTTTCCCATAAAGGTAGTTCCGCCATAAATACCTTGGTATTTATCATGAATAAATTTGGCGAATCCAGCAAAAGAAAGAAAATCGTTTCTTCTAAGCGCATCAACAAAGTCTTGGGTTTTTGGCTGTTGATTAGATAGCTGTAATGGCATGCCACTCTCTCTTAGAATAATATTAGTATTCTTTAATAATATAAATTTTATCTTAAGATAGTCTTATAGAATTATATCCTATTGATTAGATTGATTTTTTATCTTGGTTTGTTTGTTGGTTCTGTTGATTGATAACCGATTTTTTCAGCTATCCCCGCGATGTTTTTTGCGAATTTATCTTCTTTTGTTTGCCAGGTAAAAAAATACGAAAATCGATCATAGCCAATATAAGTCCTGGCAGCTTTGAGATGGGAAGCATAAGGAAAATGGACAGAGATTGTTTCTAAAAAGCTAGCCCCCTTTTCATCAGTGTTGGTTTGTAAAAGTTTTATATGTTGACTAAGCTTTGCACCAAACTCTTCGAGCTTATGCGCATAATCCATGTTTTCTTTTTCAAGCGTGTGGTAAATGTCGCTGATGATTATAAATTTTTCTAACATGGTAACCAGTTTTTCATCTTCTTTTCCTGTAGAGGGTGGTAGACTTTTTTGAAAATCTGAAATAAAAACAATATCGGCGTTGCCATTCATATCGGCATATTTATTTTGGAAATCAATTGACGATAGTTGATAGTTGGATTTCCATTTTTCCTTGATTAAGCCCATCAGGTAGCGTTTATGAGTGCCGAATAATTGTTTTAATTGCGTAATTAATTGCTCCTGCTCATTCAGGATTTTGATCGTCAATGCAATATTATTATAAAGCTTTTTCTCTTCCGCGGCGGGTTTTCCATTTTTGGCTTCAAGCTTGAAAAGAACAGCACAGTAAAAATTAGTAATAGTAAAACCAATTTCATCGGCTAATTCGCTATCCATTGCTCGTTCCAATTGAGCTTTCAATTGACTAAGCTGTTTCCTGTCATTGGGCAGAAGTTCAACAGTTAATGCCAGTAACTCATCGTTTCCAAGTATGTCGGGCGTTATTTTAGACCATGTTTTGGCAATAGTTTTATTCCATTCTAGGATTCGCTGGCTCATTCTTGAATAAGCCGATTGAAATTGATTATCACTAGGCGGGAGGTCAGGTAGAGCAAGCACCGCTTGTAAAATTTCCTTCATTATTGCTTCTCCACTTGCAAAAAGAATGATTAATCTATATTAGAATAATAAATAGAGGCCATTGTAAAGCACATAGGCGACGGCATGCGTTCAGGAACCGCTCATTTTCGTTTTTATGAAGAATTAAATGATTTTCTTCCGCCCGAAAAGCGCAAAAAATCCTTCCCGCATGTTTTTCCGTTAACTGCCTCCATTAAAGATGTGATTGAGTCATTAGGCGTTCCGCATGCGGAAATCGACTTGATATTGGTAAATGGAAAATCAGTCGATTTTTCTTATCCATTGTCGGACGGTGACCATGTTTCTGTTTACCCAGTATTTGAATCACTTGATATTACCTCCATCACCCGGCTTCATCCTGGCCCCTTGCGCAAGCCCTGTTTCATCCTGGACGTTCATCTGGGAAAATTGGCGCGTTATTTACGTTTGTTGGGTTTTGATACGCTATATGATACCCATTACAAAGACAGTGAAATTGTTGATCTGGCACAGCGTGAACATCGCATCATTCTCACGCGTGATATTGGCATACTCAAAAATAAACAGGTAACCCATGGTTATTGGCTACGTGAAACACAGCCCAAGAAGCAAGTAGTGGAAATTATAAGGCGATTTGATCTAGTGCGTCAGTGTAAACCTTTTACACGCTGCCTGGAATGTAACGGGAAGATTATTCCTTTAAGTCAAGAAAATAATATAATACAACCTGTGCCGCCCGGCGTAAAAGAAATGCAAGACCAATTCTTTCAATGTGAATCCTGCCTACGGTTATATTGGCAGGGAACACATTACAGCAAGTTGAAAACATTTGTAGATACGTTATTAGATAAAAATAAATAATTTTTATCGACCGATACCATACTGCTTTCCGTCTGCTTTTTCTTTTCCAGGATGAATACTCATCTCAAGGATGGGAGACGATGCGATCTTCTGGCTAAATAGGGTTAATTGATTATGTTTGGTGAATGCTTTGACGTATAAATTCGCTTTAATTATAAGTTCACCGGTTTCTTGAGGTGTGAGGGGGGTCATTAAATTTGTAATCATAAAAAATAAATCATGCGACAATTTTCCGCACTTAACCAATTGAATGCCTTGCAAGAGCCATATTCGCATAGACAGCTGCGCAATAGCTTTACTTTGATTTGAGCTGAGCTCTGCGCGATGCAAACTTTCCGTATAGGTTAAGTGCTCATACGTCATAAGGTGGTGGATAACTTTTGCTTGTGTAAGCAATGGCAATATATTAAATGCTATTTTTTTGCCTGAGTTTCTCGCGGCTTTTTTTGCAGCCTTATCTACTTCTTTCGCTATTGCAATGCGATAGTCATTATTCTGAATAAAGCTCAGTGTACGAAGTGATATGGCTGGATTAATGAACGCATTGCCTTTTAAAAGGCCACGCGCCGCTTTGGCTATCGAAGCGCCGCGAGACAGCATATTTTCCATCTGGGCAAAATGATTATTTTCTGCCAAAGTGTAACAGATATGATCCTTATGGTGATCATGCTGTTTCAATAAATCCTCAAGCCAGACGGTATGGCATCCTGCAGCATATCCACGCAGGACTTCCATGAAAAACGAGGCATAATACCTAGTTGCTTTTATGGCTAGCTGTACTTCTTCCACTTTTTTCTTGTTACCGCTGATTGCATAACCAAGAGCCATATCTGGAAGATAAAATGGGGTAATTTTTCCTTCAAAATCTGCAATGATCGGGTTTATCAAGTCATGAAAGCCGCTTTGCGCATAAGCTGATACAACATAATTCCGCGCTTTTAAGCTTGTCTTGCATAATATGGGGTTAATGAGATCGTTGACGAGATCGGCTCTTCCTTGAACAGCCGCTGCCCAGACTGCATAGTCGGGGAGCAGCTCTTTATTGTCCCAGTCCAGTTTTTTTGCCCTTTTATATATGCGTTGTATATTTTCCAATGAACCTGCAAAGGAATGACCTTTAACCGCTTGTAAAAGTACATCATATTTTTCATCTGCAATCGCTGCTTCAAGCAAATCATCCGCTTCCTTTTGCAAGCCCGCTTGAATAAAACCACAAATCGCATGACCTCTGCTGGCACCCTGCTTAAGCCAGTAGGCTACCTGGGCTACGTGTCGGCCTAATGCAGCCCCATAAACAATAGTGTGGATGTTTGCGCCAAAACGGTCTGCCAGTAAAATGGCGGCTTCATGATGGCCCTCAAAAGCTAAGAGACTGCCGGGAGTATGCAAATTCCAGGGCATATTGATGCTGCAATTTTGTAATGCAAGGAAAACGCGTAGCGCATTTTCGTCTAGATTTTTTGCCAGCGCATACATTTGGTTAAATACTGTTTCTGGCGAATACATTTCTTGACCAGATACGGTTTGAAGTCTATTTTGCATGCTAATTTGCCTCGTTTTGATTTTTATTTGGCTGATTGTACAAAAATTGATAATTTAAGGGAAGGGCAAATAAGGGTCATGTTCTTTGACCGTCTGGGTTAGCAGAATGGGTGCAGCAGAACCGGGCGCAAAGCGCCCGATGTCATGAGAGAGGCAAATTAAATGACAAACTTGATGCCTTGCGCCAACGGCAAAGCCTTGCTCCAGTTGATGGTGTTGGTTTGACGCCGCATGTAGGCTTTCCATGCATCTGAACCAGCTTCGCGACCACCGCCAGTGTCTTTTTCGCCGCCAAATGCGCCGCCAATTTCCGCACCGGAAGTGCCGATATTGATATTGGCAATACCGCAATCACTGCCGCGCGCAGAAAGAAAAGCTTCGGCATGCTGCAGATTTTGCGTGAACATCGCGGAAGAAAGGCCAAATCGCGAGTGATTATGCTGTGCAATAACGTCATCCAACTTCTTGAATTTCATGACATACAAGATCGGGCCAAAAGTTTCACGCTGGACGACATCCCATTCGTTTTGCGCTTCAATAAGCGTTGGCTCCACAAAAAAACCTTCGCGTTTAATGGCATTGCCGCCAAATAAAATTTTACCACCCTGTTGTTTGGCGTCGGCAATGGCTTTGACATATTGATCAACAGCATGCTGATCGATGAGCGGACCCATCAGGTTTTTTTGATCGAGCGGATCACCAATCGTGACTTTTTTATAGGCATTGACCAATGCGTTTACCAGTTTGTCATAAAGGGATTCATGAATAAACAAGCGACGTGTTGTGGTGCAGCGTTGCCCTGCTGTGCCTACAGCGCCGAAGACAATCGCGGGAACAGCCAGTTCCAGATTCGCGCTTTCATCAACGATGATGGCATTGTTACCGCTTAACTCGAGCAGTACTTTGCCCATGCGTTCTGCGACAGTAGTGTAAATCGCACGCCCCACGGTGGTTGAACCCGTAAATGATACCAGTGGAATACGTTCGTCTTTAGCCATGTGAGTGACAATTTCATTTTTGTCAGAGACCAACAATGAGAAAATACCGCTATAGCCAAATTTATCTAACACACGATTACAAATATGCTGAACCGCAACAGCGCATAATGCGGTTTTGGGCGAAGGTTTCCACACAACGGTATTGCCGCAAATAGCTGCAACAAATGCATTCCACGACCACACTGCAACAGGAAAATTAAATGCACTGATCACGCTCACGACGCCAAGAGGATGCCATTGTTCATACATTCGATGATGCGGGCGCTCAGAATGCATGGTTTTGCCATATAGCATGCGTGATTGGCCGACAGCAAGATCGGCCATATCAATCATTTCCTGCACTTCACCGTCGCCTTCCTGCTTGGATTTACCCATTTCAAGGGACACCAGGCTGCCGAGAAAATCTTTGTACTTGCGCAGTTCATCGCCGATGGCGCGAATTACTTCGCCACGTTTAGGTGCAGGCACTTCACGCCATGATAAAAAGGCTTTTTGCGCTTCTTTGATTACGTGGTCATAATCTTTTTCAGAAGCGTTATAAATCGATGCAATGGCTTCGCCGTTAGTGGGATTATAAGAGATAATTTCACCCGCCTCTTTTGCATGCGACCACCAGTGCGGGCCAGTGCTTGCGCCGCTATTTTTCGCTTCCAGATGAAGTGATTGTAATAATTCCATGACATTTTCCCCTTATTTGTAATATTCGCCGAATTGATTATTGACCAGATCATCAAACGCGAACTGTTCCTGGCGAACAAAACCTTTATATTTATCCGGATTATGCAACACGAGATCCACTGCGCTGCAAATGCCGGATGCAGTCGTTAACTGAATTGCGGACCAACGATGGCCATTGATTTTTTTAGGATAGAATTTTTTAACATAATTTTCTTCGATGAATTGATCATCCTGGTTGCCGGTTACTGAAACGTAGACGAGCACGACATCCTGATAGGTTTTGGGAATTGCATGCTCCAGAACGCGTCGCAGTGTTTCGCGGTCTTCGTTGAGCTTGAGGTCGTTCATCAAAAATTTTATTTTTTCACAATGGCCCGGGTAGCGGATGGTTTTATAACTCAGGTGTTTTACCTTGCCGTTATAACTCTGGGCAAGGCTGCCAATACCACCGGATGTGTTGAATGCTTCGTAAGTTAAGCCGTCAATTTTGATGGCTTCAAGGCCTTCGAGCGGCAAAAGCGTTACCTGTTCGCCATTTTCCACTGCATGGCAAAGGTTGCCATATTCATTAATCAATCCATCGGTAGACCACGTTAAAGAATATTGCAGGGCATTGCTGATATTAATAGGCAACGCGCCTACGCGCATTTTAACCGTGTCTAGTTCCGGAAAATTCTTCATCAAATGATTGGCAATGATGCTGATAAAACCAGGTGCAAGTCCGCATTGCGGTACAAAAGTGCTTTTGGCTGTTTGCGATAACGCCTGTACTGCGTTAGTGGTTTCGACATCTTCTGTCAGATCAAAATAATGCACATGATACGCTGCTGCAACAGTTGCGATGGGAACATTGCAGTAATAAGGTAGCGATGAAATGATTGCTTCAATTTTATTTTTTTTCAAAAATTCAGCAATCGAGTTGGTATCTTTTGCATCCAGTTTCACATAGTTGAAATTAGGCAGCTGGCCTAATTTTCGTACCAGTGGATTGTCTTCCTGAATGTCAGCTAGAAAAACGGAATAATTATTTGAATGTGCCAGCAGAAAAGTAATAAGCGAACCAATTTTCCCAGCACCGATAACGAGGACTTGATGCATTATGAAACTCCTTTTTTTATGTTCCATGCTTGATATGGAAGAGCCGATATAATAATGAGGAAAGCGCTGGGAGGGAAGGGATAAAAAGTATTAATTATATTTGAATATAATGACGCACATTATCTATTGTTTCTACTGTGCGGATTTTTGTCTTCTCATCGGCATCCCGCGGCTTTGTCCGCGGGATCCGTTCTTGCTGCCGTTTATTAGCGCAGGTTTGTTGCGGAAATAAATAATTATTAACCCGTCAGGTAAGTGCCATTGCCAGTGGCAATCAGCTCATCATTTTGATTGTGCAGCTCCATTCGGGTAAAGGATATTTTATTGCCGCTTTTGGTGAGCCAGGCTTTGGCAATAAAAGTTTCACCTTTCCCGGGACGTAAGTAGCTGATTTGTAAATCCACAGTGCTGGTCTTGCCCAGAATGGCTGCCAGCTCGTTGGCACTTGCTTCAGGATGGCGGTGAATGGCTGAAGTCATGACGATCACACCGCCAGCCATGTCTAGCACTGAGGAAATAACGCCGCCGTGTAGAATGCCATGCAAAAAATTCCCAATAAGCTCATTTTTCATATTAAAACGCATCGTGACAGATTCTGTATCAAAGTGTTCCAATTTCAACCCTAGCATTTTATTAAAAGGAATTTCAGTAAATGCTTGCAAAAAACGATCAAATGTAGACTGATTCGCTAAATTCAATTTGGTTATCATGATATTCCTTGGGTTTTTAATATAGTTTATTAGAAGGTCTGCTGGCTACGGTGTTTGCTTCGTTAGCGACACCCAGCATCATTGTGTCCAGTTTGGCAAGTTTCTCTAAACCTAGAGGATCTTCTTTGCCGGCATTATAGGTAATGGCGTCCACCATGCGTGAAACAGAAGTCGGATTAGCTGTTGTTTGATTGGTGAAACCAAATAAATTTCCAACTATTTGACCTATAATGATAGTGGGTATTTCACCAGCGACACGTGGATCATCGCCGCCATTTAAATAGCGCAATGATTCAGATAATTGCTTTTCAAGTTCATTGGTCACGTTATTCAGTTCCTTTGTATCCTTCGGATCAATTTGCTTATCCAGTTCAAATTCATCTTTGAAACGCTTCAACATGGCTTTAGGCTCGAGTTTGGGCGCATTATCATTTTTGTATTTTTCCAAAAAGGCATTTAAAGCCAGTAATAACTTAAATGCTGGTTTCAATTTATTATCTACTTCAGGATTGGGTTCATCACTGGCGTCTTTAATTTGATCGGCTGCTTTTATGAAATTATTTACATTTTGTTTAATGCCTAATGTTTCCGAAATAATTGCACCTGTTAGTAGTTTTTGCACGTTTGGGTTAAGCAGATTTTGGGGTGAGAGTTCAACGCCTTGATCTTGAATATTCAATTTTACATTGTCCAAAATTGTATCTTTTCTGGCATTCATTTCGGTCGTAACAAGGCCATTTTCTTCCATATGCTTCCAAATAATTTCTAGTGTTTTATCAAGATCAATATTATTTCGTTGCATTTTGACTTTTCCTCTTTTTTGACTTTACTTTACTCTCTATTATAGCTGGAATAGAAGCTGTTCGCTAAAAGAGTAAATCATGGTACAAGCACAAAATATGATCTTACGCATTGCGCTCCCCACGCCTTTACGCCGACTATTTGATTATTTGCCGCCCCAACCTATTGATCCCACATCATTAATTTCTGGTATTCGGGTGCGAGTTCCCTTTCAGACCCGCACCCTGGTAGGGATACTGGTCGAAGTTGTCAAGGAAACCTCTGTCCCTCTGGAAAAATTAAAAACAGCTCTGGAGCTGCTCGATAAAGAACCTATTTTTTCTGAAGACATTTACCAGCTTTGCCAATGGTCCGCTAGCTATTATCACTATGCTCTGGGCGAGGTATTAGCCGGTGCACTGCCTGTGGCGTTGCGCAAAGGTAAGCCTGCTGAGATCAAAAAAAAGCCAGTCTCTATTGAAGGCGAGCGAGAGCATCCACCCGAATTAAATCCGGCGCAACAGGAAGCCATCACCAAAATTGGCGATGCAAACGAAGCGTTTCGTGTTTTTCTGCTGGATGGAGTGACAGGGAGCGGGAAAACGGAAGTGTATTTGCATGCTATCGCCGATATACTTGCGAAAGACAAACAGGTTTTAGTACTGGTTCCCGAGATCAGTTTAACGCCGCAAACCATTGCGCGATTTCAGGCACGATTTCAGGTCCCCGTGATAGCGCTGCATTCCAGTTTGTCGGAAACTGAACGATTGCAGGCGTGGCTGTTGGCGCGTTCGGGTGAAGCCAAAGTGGTGATTGGTACACGCTCGGCAGTTTTTACGCCGTTTCAACGGCTGGGGCTTATTATCGTTGATGAAGAACATGATACGTCGTTCAAGCAGCAGGATCGATTTCGCTATCATGCACGCGATCTTGCGGTGATGCGTGCAAGCATTAATCAAATACCTGTCGTATTGGGATCGGCGACGCCTTCGCTTGAGTCGCTGCTCAATGTGAAACGTGAGCGTTATATTTATTTATCGCTGCCTGAGCGGGCGGGCACGGCCCAATTGCCACAATATCATCTTTTGGACGTGCGTCATTTGCCGATGGAAGAAGGCTTGTCTTCTGTTTTGCTTGAAAGCATGCGGTCACATCTTCAACAGGGCAACCAGGTCATGCTGTTTCTGAACAGGCGCGGCTTTGCGCCCGTTTTATATTGCACGCAATGCGCATGGATAGCAGCATGTAAACGTTGTGATACACGCATGGTTTATCATCGTACGCCGCCGCGTTTGCAATGTCATCACTGTGATGCGCGGCGCGAAATCCCTGCGCGCTGCGGTGAGTGTGGCGAGGCGGCGCTGCAGCCGGTCGGAATAGGCACACAGCGGCTTGAAGATGCATTGCAAAAATATTTTCCCGACGTGCCTATCATTCGTGTCGACCGTGATAACACGCGACGCAAAGGTGCCATGCAAAATTTATTGGAACAAATTAACGAAAATAACAGCGCCATTTTATTAGGCACGCAAATGCTCGCGAAAGGCCATCATTTTCCGCACGTGACGCTCGTTGGCGTGGTAGATGCTGACAGCGGATTATTCAGCGTGGACTTTCGCGCGGCTGAGCAAATGGGGCAATTGTTATTGCAAGTGGCGGGGCGCGCCGGGCGCGCGGAAAAACCCGGCACAGTATTGATCCAGACACGGCATCCTGAGCATCCTTTGTTGCAAACATTAATACAACATGGTTACAGTCATTTTGCCGCAACCTTGCTCATGGAAAGAGAACAGGCGGTATTGCCGCCGTTTTCGCATTTTGCCGTATTTCGCGCGGAAAGTTATGCAGAACAACATGCCGCGCATTTTCTCTCTGCGATAAAAGAAATATGCACTGCTTCTGCAGGCGCCGTGACCTTATTAGGCCCCGTACCTGCTTTGATCGCAAAACGTAAAGGAGTATACTGCCAGCATTTACTGGTCAAGGCAGACCGGCGCGGCACGTTGCAGCATTTACTAAAAAATGTGCTGCAGCACATTGAGAAATTATCGCCAGGCCATTCTGTCAAATGGGTGTTGGACGTGGACCCTGTAGAAGTGGTTTGACATTGGTTACAAGGGAGAAAAACAGTGAAACTGATTACCCTCAATATTTGGGGCGGCCATATACGCGAACCGCTTTTAAACTTTATCAAATCCAACCAGATGATTGATATCTTCTGTTTCCAGGAAGTGTATCACAATGCACCGGACAAGATATCAACGGAAGACCGTCCGGTAAGTCTCAATGTTTTTTCGGAACTGCAGGAACTGCTTCCGGGTCATCATGGTTATTTCAGGCCGGTGGTGAATGATATTTACGGCATCAGTGCTTTTGTGCGGCAAGACATAAAAGTGTTAAGCGAGGGTGAAATTACTATTCACGATAATCCATCTTACTCTGGTCGCGGACCGACGCACGGCAGAAATTTGCAGTGGCTGGAATGTGCTATAGACCAGAAAGTTTTCTCAGTATTAAATGTACATGGACTTTGGAATGGTAAAGGCAAGGCAGACAGTCCTGAACGAATTGCTCAGTCCCAGCGGATCCGAAATTTTATGGATACCATCAAATCGCCTAAAATTTTATGCGGTGATTTTAATTTGCGGCCGGATGTGGAGAGTATGAAAATCCTCGAGCAGGGAATGCATAATCTGATTAAGGCTTATAACGTTACTTCTACGCGTACGCGCTTTTATACCAAAGAAGAAAAATTTGCAGATTATATTTTGACTTCGCCTGAGATCACAATTAACCGATTCGAAGTTTTGAAGGATGAAGTTTCTGATCATGCACCTTTGCTGCTGGATTTTGCCTAGCGGATCAATTTCATTTACATTCTGTTTGGTTGATCACTCTCTAGCGTCATTGCTAATTCCCTCCATGTCATTGCTGTAGGGGTTAGGCCATTTGTTGATGAAACTGCATCTGTCATTGCGTTCGCGTCGAAGGAAAGCGATATAATGCTGTCATCCTGAGAGCGTTTTTTTGCTCGAAGGATCTCTCGATGTACAAAAGGAGATCCTTCGCTTCGCTCCACTACTGTCCGGTGAACTAGATTAGATGCACCGTTGTTTCGCTGCTTGTCCACGGGATCTAGCATGGGGTTGTTATTTATTTTTAGAAAACGCTTGCAAAATTTCTATAGGTAGCGGAAACACAATAGTGGAATTCTTTTCTTCAGCAATATTCGACAGCGTTTGCAAATAACGCAGCTGTAGCGCTTGCGGTTGCTGCGATAATATTTGCGCTGCTTCCAGCAATTTTTTGGAAGCTTGCAATTCGCCATCCGCATGAATGACTTTTGCGCGGCGTTCACGTTCAGCTTCGGCCTGTCGGGCAATCGCGCGAATCATGCTTTCATTCAAATCAATATGCTTGATTTCTACCATGCCGATTTTAATTCCCCAGGCATCCGTGTGTTCATCCAGAATTTGCTGAATATGTGCGTTCAGTTTATTGCGCTCAGCCAGCATTTCATCCAGTTCATGCTGTCCAAGCACAGAACGAAGCGTGGTTTGAGCAAGCTGACTTACGGCGGTTTGATAATCTTCCACTTGAATGATGGCGCGTTGCGGATCAATGACACGGAAGTAGACAACGGCATTTACGCGTACCGAAACATTATCGCGTGAAATGACATCCTGTGGCGGAATATCCATCACGACTGTGCGCAGCTCAACACGCACATATTGTTGAATGATCGGTACGACAATGATTAATCCGGGGCCTTTTACACGCCAGAACCGGCCGAGTGTAAATACGACGGCACGCTCATATTCGCGTAAAATATGAAAAAAATTGAAGAGAAAAATAAGAACAATGAGCGCGACAACAAGATAAGCTATGTACATGGTTATTCTCCTGATTTTTTCTCTTTACCCTCGGTCGGTATGACGACTAAGGTCAATCCCTTTATATCCGTTACCTTTACTTTCTGCCCAGCCTCAAGCATGACGGGTGATTTTGCTTCCCAGATTTCACCCAGCAGGCGTACGACAACCTGTTCGTTCATCACGCTTAACACAGTGCCTTCAGCACCAATCAATCCTTCCTGACCCGAGACAATCGCTTTTTTATGGGACTTGATGGCGAGGCTGATCACAATAAAAAAGAAAGCGATGGTGATGATGCTCATGCTGAGGATGAGCACCCACGTCAGACGATAATAGGGATTATTCACGTCAAATAGCATGACTGATCCTATAATAAATGCGATGACGCCGCCGATGCCGAGTGCGCCAAAACTTGAAACGTAGACTTCCAAGATCATAAACATGATACCAAGAAGGACGAGCGTCAAGCCCACATAATTAATGGGCATTAATTGAAATGCGTACAGGACAAGTAACAGGGAAATGACACCCGCTACCCCAGGCAGGACCAAGCCGGGATTGGATAATTCAAAAAAGATACCGTAAATGGCAATCAGCATGAGGATGTAGGCGATATTGGGATTGGTGATGAAAGAGAGGAATTCATAACGCCAATCTGTGGGCATTTTTTCAAGCTGCAGATCTTTTGTTTTGACTGTTTCAGAAACACCCTGCACAAGCGCTTTCCGTCCATCCAGTTTTTGCATTAATTGCGGGTAATCATCGGCAATTTCGTCAATGACTTTCATCCGCTTTGCTTCATGCGCAGATAAACTCGCGCCCTGCCGCACTGCTTTATCTGCCCAGTCGGCGTTTCTGCCGCGTAGCTCTGCGAGGCTGCGGATGTAGGCGGCAGCGTCATTGACGGCTTTTTGCTGGGCGGTGCTTAATGTTTTTGAATCCCCTTTTTCAGGCTCTTGCATCAGATGGACAGGCGAAGCGGCGCCTACATTTGTGCCTGGCGACATGGCGCTTAAATGGCTGGCATAAAGAATAAAAGTACCCGCGCTCGCCGCCCGCGCGCCCGAGGGGGCGACGTAGGTAATGACTGGAACAGGTGAGGTAATGATGGCTTCATTGATACCCCGCATGGAGGTTTCAAGCCCGCCAGGGGTGTTTAACTGAATAATAACTACAGCGGCGCGTTCTTTTTGGGCAAAGAGAATGCCGCGCTTAACGTAATCCTGTGTGGCGGGTCCAATGGCGCCATTAATGTCTAATACGATGGCTTTTTCCGCGGCGAAAACTACCGACGAGAAAAGTAAGACAAGTAAGCTTGCTAGCCCTATTCCTTTGCGCATGCTGTGTCTTTGATTTAATGAAGATAATCACATTATACCCTTGGATGACGAATGTTGCTTGCAAATGCCATGTAACTGATTGATTGTATATCAATTTACCTAAAATGGATAAGTTTTTATCTTTTATTGAAAATCTGAATATATTAAAATCTTTTAAAAATAAAACCTAAAAGCGACGGAGTGAGATGAAAACAGATCAGAGTATTTTATACATTCCTTTTAAGGAAGAAAACGATCTTCTTGAACCAGCCAAGCACTGGGCTGAAAAGCTAAAAAATAGAAAAAAATATTCAATTATCCAGTTTGGTTCAAGCGAAAAGCGGTTCATACCAGGAAAATTTTCTGTCTATATCTTGGGGCACGGTGTCGCTTCCCCGGAGAGATATCCAGCCCATATTGTAAGTCATAGAACGAGCTGTGAGGCAGAGACAATACTATCTATTGAAGAAGTTGCCGATCGGTTTAACCAGGACTTTCTTTATTATCTGCCGAGTATTTTAAGGGTCAAACTTTATTTCTGTAATACGGTCGGAAATGCAAAACAGATTGCCGAATTATTTCGTGATCGCCTGCTTTGTGCCGATCCTGTCAAAATAGACTATTATGCCGGGACCTTGGGCGCACCGTCACATGAACCTTATCCGCAAAAATATGCATTTTTTTCCAATGGCTTTTTTATGAGAGCTTCCTGGGCGCGACGATCATTATTAAAAGATATACGGGAAGATGACCAGAATCAGGCGAGAGAGAATGTCAAGCAGCGTTCATATTCCCGATTCTTGAGCGAAGCCAAAAAAAGAAGGGTAAAGGGATATTGGGAGTGCGGGGATGAAAAAAGGAACCTCCTATTAACCCATAGGAGAACCAGCAGCTCCTGAGGCCTCTTACGGGACAGCATTGACCTGCATTGTCAGCCTGCTATACTTGCCCGGTCAATATGCCGGGGTGGCGGAACTGGTAGACGCGTCGGTCTCAAAAACCGATGAGGGTGACCTCGTGCCGGTTCGATTCCGGCCCTCGGCATATCAGATTAACCATCTTCTGTCCCGGTGGCACAGCTGGATAGCGCAGCCCCCTCCTAAGGGGCAGGTCGGAGGTTCGAATCCTCTCCGGGACGTTTAATAAAATCAAATTACATGGCTTGTCTGCAGTGCTTAATGCGATTATCTTCAAGCCACTCATCAAGATAAATAACGGAATATAAGATCAAGGTAGTGTCGTGATAGAAACTAAAATTAAATATGTAAAAACCTCGATGCTAAGCATTTGCTATGAAGAGAGTGGTGAATCAAATGCCATTCCTGTGATTTTATTGCATGGATTTCCGGATGATGTAAGAGCATGGGATGGTGTTGTGCCGCAATTAGTAAATAACGGATGTCGTGTAATTGTTCCGTATTTACGTGGATTTGGCAAAACAGCTTTTTTGCAGAATGATACCTTTCGATCAGGACAACAAGCTGCGTTGGGAAATGATTTACTTGAGTTGATGAATGGGCTCAACATCGATAGAGCAATTTTGCAGTTAAAAATAAAACAATCATATTAACTATCCCAGCATAAATAAAAGTCATTATTTAGATTAATTAAATGCTTGAGCTGGTAATGAAGCATTTATCGGTATATCAACTTTTTTCCCTATGCAGCAGGCTTATTCATTCGAAGCTAGGATAAATCAAAGCTCACTATTTTTTTTCCTACTTTTCACCACCTTTACTTCCAGCAAATAAATACGCCGATGATCGCTATGCAGCACCTTGAAACGAAAGCGGTCAAGTTTTAGGTTTTCTCCGCGTTTGGGCAAGTGGCCAAAGCCTTGCAGAACAATGCCGCCGATGGTGTCGAATTCTTCATTACTAAATTCAGCGCGAAAATATTCATTAAATTCTTCAATCAGTGTCGACGCTTTCACGATATAGGTTTCTTCGTCCAGTTTTTTGATGTGGCCGTCTTCTTCGTCAATATCATATTCGTCTTCAATTTCACCTACAATCTGCTCAAGCACGTCTTCAATCGTAACGAGTCCTGCAACATGGCCGTATTCGTCGAGCACAATCGCGATATGATTGCGGTTCACGCGAAATTCCCGCAGCAAAATATCAAGCCGTTTGCTTTGGGGCGTGAATATGGCAGGTCGGATCATGTCAGTCATTTTGAATTGGTCAATATTTTTTTGAAAGCAGTATTTCAAAAGATCTTTGGCAAGCAGCATGCCGATAACATCTTTGCCAGCTGGGTCGAAAACAGGAAAACGGGAATGGCCGGATTCAATCACCATGGGCAGAATATCAGTGAGCGGGCTGTTTTTTTGTACCGCTACCATTTGGGCCTTGGGCACCATGACTTCACGCACTTGCATTTCTGAGACTTGAATGATGCGCTCCATCATGCCGAGCATTTCACCACTCAGTAAGTGGCGGTCTTCCGCGTGTCGGAGTACCTCCATCAGTTCTTCTTTATCTTTGGGTTCATGCGCGAGCAGCGCAGACAGTCGTTCCAGCCAAGTGCGGGATTTGGTTGAATATGTTTCTCTATCGGGGTCATCAGTCATGGTGATTTATATTCTCTCCAGTTTCGTAAGGATTTGTAAAACCTAAAGTATGCATCACGGCGATTTCAAGGGATTCCATGGTTTTTGCCTCTTGATCTGTTTCATGATCATAACCTAGCAGATGAAAAATACCGTGAACGACCATGTGCGCCCAGTGCGCATCCTGCAATTTCCCCTGTTCCTGCGCTTCGTGATTAACGTAAGGCGCACAGATAACGATATCGCCAAGAATGGGTACATCATGCTGAATGTCTTCAGGAACGGACAGGGGGAAAGAAAGCACATTCGTGGACTTTGGTTTACCTCTGTAGGTGTCATTCAGATTTGTCATTTCATCCGTATCGACAATGCGAATAGTGACTTCGGCTGGTTTGGCTTTATTGCTGATTAATGCCGCTTTAGCCCAGCGCCGTAATAAGGCAGACTTCGGCGCAAGCGCCTTATCTGCGGCGTACTGAATATGAATATGATGCATAGTTAATTAATATTAAATTTTATTTCTGATTTTGTTTTTTATTTTCATGGTCCTCATAGGCTTCGACAATGGTCTGAACCAGCGGATGGCGAACCACATCCGAAATCTGGAACTGGGTGAAGCCGATACCGGATACGTCCTTAAGCACTTCTCTTGCGTGAATCAGGCCCGAATCACGTCGATTATTCAAGTCAATCTGGGTGATATCGCCTGTCACGACAGCTTTAGAATTGAAGCCGATACGGGTGAGGAACATTTTCATCTGTTCTATGGTGGTATTTTGTCCTTCATCGAGGATGATGAAAGAATCATTGAGCGAACGCCCGCGCATATAAGCAAGCGGGAGCAGTTCGATGACATCTTTTTCGATTAACTGTGTAACTTTTTCAAATCCGATCATTTCATAGAGCGCATCGTATAATGGTCTCAGATAAGGGTGTACCTTTTGGGCGATATCGCCCGGCAGAAACCCCAGCTTTTCGCCGGCTTCCACGATGGGTCTGACCAGAATGATGCGGCTTACCCGCTCAGTCTCAAGCGCCTGGACTGCGCAGGCTACTGCCAAATAAGTTTTGCCGGTCCCTGCAGGCCCAATCCCAAAGTTGATGTCATGCTGCAGAATGCTGCGAATATAATGCACCTGGTTTTCACCGCGAGCGGTAATGACGCCTTTTCGTAAACGAATTTCCATGTGGTCTTCCTGGTGGCCGCTCTCAACCCTTTTACCTACCGTTTGGAGATAAAGATGGATTTCTTTAGGCTCGAGTATGCTCACTTTCTCGGTCTCCTCATAAAGGTTGTTTAGGGTATCACAGGCCTGCTTGACTGCGTGACGCTCACCGCTTACCGAAAAGGTATGTCCCCGTTGCTTGATCATGACGCCAAGACGGTTTTCGATGAGTTTAAGGTGTTCATTTAATTTGCCGCAGAGATTAAACAGCCGATGATTATCTTCAGGAGCTAAGGTTAGGATTTCTGAGTAGAGGAGCGTATTCAACGTTAATTTGGTGCCTCTTCGTTACTGTCTTAAATTAATTATAGCCGAAAATCCCCCCTGTATTTCCAGTATTTTATTTATTTTTTTAGGGGGCAAATAATTAGGCAGAAAGTGCCGGCGCGGGAGGCTTTCTTAAATCCAATCGCCAGGATAGCGGAAAAAATAAATTTGTTACTTATTCAATCAATTCGCCTCTTAAGGAATTGGGCAGCGCTTCAGTGATTTTCACTGAGGCCAGTTGGCCTATGAGGCCCGGTTGACCGATAAAGTTAACAACGCGGTTATTTTCCGTCCGTCCAGATAATTGGGCCGGGTTTTTAACAGCGGGTCCGGTGACCAGGACTTTCTGGGTGGTTCCGATCATTGCTTCACTGATGCGTCTTGCATTTAAGTTAATACGCTCCTGCAAGATCGCGAGACGCTGTTTTTTTACTTCCATCGGGACATCGTCCGGCAGCTGGGCCGCGGGTGTACCAGGACGGGGGCTATAGATGAAGCTGTAGGAGAGATCAAATTCCATGTCATGAATGAGGTTCATGGTATCTTCAAAATCAGCATCGGTTTCACCTGGGAAGCCAATAATAAAGTCCGAAGAGAGGCTGATATCCGGTCTTACCTTGCGCAAGCGGCGCATCTTGGCTTTGTACTCGAGCGCGGTATAACCCCGCTTCATGGCGGCGAGAATGCGATCCGAGCCGCTTTGCACTGGCAGATGCAGATGGTTGACAAGTTGGGGGACATCGGCAAATGCCTGAATAAGGCGATTGGAAAACGCAACAGGGTGAGAAGTGGTGAACCGGATCCGCTCAATGCCTTCAATGGCGGCAACATATTCAATCAGCTCGGCGAGATCCGCAATCCCGCCTTCGTGGGTAGGCCCGCGGTAATCATTTACATTTTGCCCGAGCAGATTCACTTCCTTGACGCCTTGCTCTGTCAGGCTGACAATTTCCGCCAGCACATCATCGAGTGGGCGGCTAATTTCTTCGCCCCGTGTATAGGGCACGACACAGAAACTGCAATACTTGCTGCAGCCTTCCATGATCGTAACAAAGGCGGTGGGGCCTTCCGCGCGCGGTTCTGGCAGGCGGTCAAATTTTTCAATTTCAGGAAAACTGATGTCGACCACGGGTCGTTGCCGGGTTTCGCGCTCTGCCAGCATTTCACCGAGGCGGTGAATGGTTTGGGGGCCAAAAATCAGGTCTACATAAGGCGCCCGTTTCAGAATGGCTTCGCCTTCCTGGCTCGCGACGCAGCCTCCCACCCCAATAATCAGATGCGGTTTTTTCTGCTTGAGCGCACGCCAGCGGCCTAACTCGGAAAAGACTTTTTCCTGGGCTTTTTCACGAATGGAACAGGTATTGAGCAGCAATACATCCGCCTCTTCTGGGCGTTCTGTTTTTTCCAGTTGATGGGAGGAAAGCAGCACTTCCGCCATCTTGCTGGAATCATATTCGTTCATTTGACAGCCATGTGTTTGGATGTAAAGCTTGGGCATAATCGATACCACTGCTCATATCAAGATCAGGGCGGTATAATATTCAATTCTGAATCATAAGGCCAGCACGTCAATGAATGAGTTATTAAAACAACGGATTAATTCACTGCATTTGGCAGACATTAAAAGACATATTTTTTTATGCTGTGACCAAACTGTGCCAAAGTGTTGCGACAAATCTGCCGGACTTGCCTCCTGGGAATACCTTAAAAACCGTCTTAAAGAATTGCAATTGACCAAACAGGGCGGCATTTACCGATCCAAGGTCAATTGCCTGCGGGTCTGTCAGCAAGGCCCGATTGCCGTGGTCTATCCGGAGGGCGTCTGGTACCACTCCTGTACGCCGGCCGTGCTTGAACGCATCATTCAAGAACATCTCATTAACGGCAGGCCGGTGCAGGATTATGTGCTTTTTGAGAAAGAAGGGAAGTAAGCCGAAGTGACGTCCGTTACCCGTATTTATCAGGCAATCCCACTGGCAAAAGGAACATGGGTTCGACTGAATGAGCAGGCCAGCCATCATGTAGGACGCGTGCTGCGTGCAAAAGTCGGTGACAATATTATCCTGTTTAATGGCGAAGGGGGTGAGTACGCCGGTGTGATTTCGCATATAGACAGAAAATCGGTGGATGTCGAGCTTATCGATTTTGCCCCCAAAGAGGCAGAATCACCCGTCAATATTTATCTGGCGCAAGGTATCGCGCGCGGTGAAAAAATGGATTTTATTGTGCAGAAATCAGTGGAACTGGGGATAAAAAAGATCATCCCCCTTGTTACTGAGCGCTGCAATGTACGGCTGGATGCTGCTCGTGAAGCGAAGCGTCTTGCACACTGGCAGTCTGTCGTGATTAGCGCATGTGAGCAATGCGGCCGTAATCGCCTCCCTGATATCATGGCGCCAGTTTCTTTTGACGCATGGCTGCCTGAAGCGAAGGCTGACCAATGTTTTGTTCTGTCGCCGCATGTTTCGTCCAGGCTTTCAATCGCAACTCTTTCGACCCCTGCCTCAATCATTCTTCTAATTGGCCCTGAAGGCGGCTTGAGCGACCGTGAGGTGGAGAGAGCCGAGCAATATGGTTTCACTTCATTAAACCTGGGTCCACGCATTTTGCGAACAGAAACAGCAGGGGTGGCAGCGATCACCGTTTTACAATGTTTGTATGGAGATATGATTAATAAGTGATTATAGTTGCGATTTAAGTCTATAAAATTTTCTATTTTGTCGTGTACAGAGCGATTATATAAGATAAACGAGGAAAAAAACCATGCAAAGAAAAAATGAGACACTAGAAGAATTAGAAAAAAAAGCGCTTTTGCTCGAGGCCCAGGCGCGCGAACAAAAAGAAAAAGTTAAAAATTTGCTCAAAGGGCGTATAAGAAAAGATGAGATAGACAGCGCCAAACAGGCGAACCCTCTGATCTCTGTGCATGAAAAGATGGCTGCCCAACTCGAAGAAGAAGCCAAAAAGCTGAGAAATGAAATAGTCCAGAGAAGAACGTTTCAGGAAAAAGAAGAAACACTGGCCAGGATAAAATTGAAACAGCTAAAAGAAAAGCGGACAATTGAAGAGAGCAAGCACAAGCCATATGATGTCATTCCTGACAGATCCGCTAATTCATTTGCTCCTGTTTCTGCCGAGCAGCAATACCACTCTGCAAAAGAGGAAGCGAAAAAAAGTACGCACTACGGTACGATCCCGATATCAAGCGATGCCGGACATGCTAAAGAAGATAAAAAAGCTCAGCAGCCAGTGGTCTATGGCGCTATTCCCTTGTTTAAACCTGCTTTGCTTCCTTCCCGGCAACAGACTGTTTCAGGAAAAAAAGCAGTAAAGGAAAGTTCGCCGTATGATGTCATTCCTGTAAAAGCAACCACGAATTGGCAAGCTGCTGATGACGCTTTTGCTCATTTAAATGCTTCTTCTTTATCTCAACCGCCATCTTCGGAAAAGGAAGCGGATAAAAGCTCGCCCTATGATTATTTGCCGGTGTTAAAAGAGATCAGAAAAAGCGATGAAATTAAATCCGATAACCAAGCGATTTACGGCGCCCTTCCATCTTTAGGTTCTGTTTTTCCTTTATTCCAATCACAGACATCTTCAGAAAAGGAAAGCCCATATGGTTGCTTGCCGTCGCTTAATGAGACCAAAAATAACGATGATGTGCCTGCAAGACGCCAGGAAACAGATGTAAAAACCACCTCGAGCGGTTTTTCCCAGTTAGGCGGCCACAGGCGGAAGCAGTAAAAGCCACGTAGTAAGGCAGGCATGCCTGCCTTACTAAAGCCTGTTTCATCAATATTTTTTAGACATTTTATTTTTATTTCAGTAGAATCCCTTCCCTTTCTTTTCTATACAATCAAGGGTTGTTATGGCTGATGAAATTGATTTAGCAAATGATCTAATTGACAATGAAGTTTCTCGTGCATTAAGTAAAATGCGCCAGAACACATCCAGCGGCGCCATGGGATCAAAGTTTTGCCTGGAATGCGGCGATGATATCCCGGAGGGAAGGCAGCTGTTAGGATTTAAGCTGTGTGTGCCGTGTGCGGAAGAATCAGAACGAAAGAAATCATTATTTGCAGATTATTAAGTAAGAGCGGCTCGGGTTTCGCAAGGCTGATCCGGGCCTTTTCCTTATCCTAGTTCTTTTTTTATCAATGCCACTAGTCGGTCTGCAAGGCGCGTGGGCTCTGGCAGGCGATAGCCGCGTGTACAACGAAGCACAATCGTTTCTGCAGTGGCGAGGTCCATTTCGTTTCCAACGCTTACAAAAACAGGCCTAACATTGGTTTTGGTACGCAAAACAGTGCCAACTATTTCACCCTTGTCGATGAGAGGCGATTTTTGACCGGGTAGTTTGCCTGGCTCTTCATGTCGGCCCACCAGGCGGCTTTTACCGCATCCGAGCGATGGTATTTGTGTGAATAAACCGATATGACAGGCAATGCCCAATCGGCGCGGATGAGCGATACCTTGTCCATCGCACATGAGTGCATCCGGTTTTTGCTGCAATTTACCGAGCGCTGCAAGCAGTGCGGGTGCTTCACGAAATGAAAGTAAGCCGGGAATGTAGGGAAAATGCACAGGCTCAAATGCGCTATGTTGTTCAACCACCCGTTGTTTTTCACTGTCCCACAAAACAACCGCTGCAATGCAGGTTTTGCCGTCCTGTGAAAAGGCAGCATCCAGGCCTGCAATATAAAGCAGGGGATGATCGGGTTTCTTAAGGGTAATACGGCTAGCTAGTTGTTTCTGAATGGTTATTGCTTCCTGAGGGGTCACTTGCCAGGCATGAAGAGGCGGTGGTAATTTCATTGGTAATGGACACACCTTTATGATGAGAATTAATTTATAATATGAATATATAAGTTAAAAATATAAGGATTTATATTCCCGATGGCAAATAGCGAATTCCTTGGCGAATATGAACAAATCATACATGCGCTGTCGGAACGCATCGTTGCCGCCCAAAGACCGATCCGTATTCTTGACGCTTTAAAGTGGGACCAGGAAGTCGAAGAATATTTTTTTAGGCATAAGGGTAAAAAATTACCGCAAATTGATAGCGAGTATTATCAGAAAAAAAACCCTCTTTCATTTGACCCGGAAAAAAAGATTGAAGAGTTTCATGAGATAGACCGCGATATTCGCAGGAAACTCGGCCAATATAGCGGCGTAGGCAGTATTATGGAGC
Organism: Aquicella lusitana; assembly: GCF_902459475.1. Taxonomy (NCBI): domain Bacteria; kingdom Pseudomonadati; phylum Pseudomonadota; class Gammaproteobacteria; order Legionellales; family Coxiellaceae; genus Aquicella; species Aquicella lusitana. The sequence continues at coordinate 150,589 of NZ_LR699114.1, forward strand.
GCATCTGTTACGAGTATTGCCGCGTGGTGGAAATGTTAGTAGCACGCGGTACACCCAAGTTTACAGAAATTTCTCAAGGCTTGTATGGTAGTTCACAGGATGCTTTTCACGTGGGTGCGCCAACGCTGAAAGATCTTGCCACCCTGGTGGCCTCTGCACTTTCAAACATTAAAGACCAAGTGCAAACGGCTGCGGACGAAAAAAAATATACTAGCGAAGATGCTGTTGCCATGTTAAGCGACCGTCTGGGAAATTATTTTTCTGATCGGGATGCGATACGCGTAGAAATAAGCGATGGCATTATTGCTGATGCAGCAGCGGGCGCTGACCGGATTAAAATTCACAAAGGATTGATGTTTAGCTCGCGTGAAATACGCACATTTGAAATTCACGAAGGCTGGGTTCATCTGGGCACGACGCTAAATGGTATGGCGCAGCCCATTTGTACTTTTCTGAGTAAAGGGCCTCCTTCTTCAACAGTAACGCAGGAAGGCCTTGCCATTATCACGGAAATATTTACTTTTTCCTCTTATCCCGGCCGGTTGCGACGGCTGACAAACCGCATTACAGCCGTTAACATGGCGGAGGAAGGCGCGAATTTTTTTGATGTGTATCAGTTCTATCGCGAGCAGGGGCTGGATGAAAATGACAGTTATCAATCCTCTATGCGCGTGTTCAGAGGCAGTGCGCCGGATCTCGGACCTTACACCAAAGACTTGTCATACAGTAAGGGATTCATCCTGATTTACAACTATATGCGCCTTGCCGTGCAGCGCGGCTTGGTCAAACGGATTCCACTGCTATTTGTGGGCAAAGCAACGCTGGAAGACTTGCATATTCTCAGTGACTTGCTTGACGAAGGGATTATCACGCCGCCCAAATATGTTCCGCCCCAGTTTGCCGATCTTGCCGCCGTTAGTGCCTGGATGGTCTATTCCCTCTTCCTGAATCGCCTCGATTTGAGACGACTGGCACTGGACTTCAAGGGAATCCTGCAGTAATACGCGTAGGCGGGAATGACAAATGTAAAAAACTATCCCTTCCCTTTGCGGCCTTTTTCCGCTTCTTCAAGCCGGTCTTTTTTATTGAATTCAATACTTGTCTCAATGAATTCAATGATCTTGCCCGCAACATCAATGCCGGTTGTTTTCTCGATTCCTTCGAGGCCGGGCGAAGCGTTGACTTCCATAATGAGCGGACCGCGCGCGGAGCGGATGATATCGACACCTGCCACATTGAGACCAATAATTTGCGCGGAGCGGATGGCCATGTTTCGCTCTTCATCTGTAATTTCAATGGCTGTCGCGATGCCGCCGCGATGCAGATTGGAACGGAATTCTTCGGGTGATTTAGCTTGTCTCTTCATGGCGGCAACGACTTTATCGCCCACCACAAAACAACGAATATCTGCGCCGCCGGTTTCCTTGATGTATTCCTGGACCATAATGTTTACCTTGAGGCCCAGAAACGCTTCCAGTACGCTGCGTGCTGCTTTTGCTGTTTCAACCAGAACGACACCGATGCCTTGCGTGCCTTCCAGGAATTTGATGACGAGCGGTGTGCCGCCAACCATTTTGATCAGGTCCTGGATCTCGTCAACGGAGTGCGCAAATCCGGTAATGGGCAAGCCAATGCCTTTTTTAGACAATAGCTGCAGAGAGCGCAATTTATCCCGGGCACGGGTGATCGCTACTGAATCATTGACACAAAATACGCCCATCATTTCCAGCTGGCGCACAACTGCAGCGCCATAAAACGTGACGGATGCGCCAATGCGGGGAATAACGGCGTCGTAATTTTCAAGCGCCTTGCCCTTGTAATGGATCGTCGGTTCTACGGATGTAATATTCATGTAGCAGCGCAGCGTATCAATGGTGTCGGCCTGATGTCCGCGCGCGGTGGCGGCCTCGATCAATCGGTGCGTTGAATAAAGACTGCTTTTCCTCGATAAAATGGCTATTTTCATTTTTTTGGAATCCTGGTGGTCACAAAGGAACGTGCCGGGTTAACGATAAAGCGCTTACGCAGAGCGCTCCTGCCTAATAACATTCTAAACAGCATGTTTTCTCGCTCGGTGAGCGTAATCTCAATCGACCAGGTTTGTCCAGCCATTGTGATAGGGGTTTGTATAACATAACGTTCTTCTTCGTGACCGCCCGAGTCAGTGACCAGGCGCCTGTCAACGACGTCAGCTACACAGGTAATAATTTTTTCCGTGTTATGTTGCAGGGGGTGGATGTCAAAGCGGATTCGCTGCTTTCCATTTTCGATAAAGGGGTTTAAAGAAAAGGCATGGAGCGCAGAAGTACGCGCGCCCGTGTCGACCTTTGCCTTGATATGGAAAATATTCAATTCAGGCAAGCTGACCCATTCCCGCCATCCAATGAGGGGGTATTTTCTTACAGGTTTAATTAATTTGATATTTTTTTCCAACTTGATTTTCCTTTGCCTAACTGGGTAAGCGAGTTCTGGAGTGAGAATCACTATTTAATATTATCTTAAGCTGCCCGGCCTATAGTCAAAACAATCTTTCACTTGGAGGATACGAAAATGGATAATCGTTTAAACCGGAGTGATCCTATTGATATTCCCCTTAAGTCCGCTAAAAGAAACAAGGAAAAAAGTGAGTATCCCGTGGGCAGTCCCGGCCACCACCTGCGTGAAAAAACCATTCCCGCCAGCCAATTAATGTCATCAGTCGCCTTAGAATTTGTAAACAATAATAATCTTTGTATCAGGCAGGAGGATTTTATGGAGGCGAGAGAGAATCTGAAAAAACTGCTGGAAAAGTTTTTCGATCAATTCAAAGAGCCTTATTCAGATGATGAACCTGTCAGCCTCGATAAAATCAAGGGAGATTTGAATGCCGACCAACCCTGGCACTACCCGGAAGGGGGATTTCATTTATTTGCGACACTTGGAGGCGAACTTTTTCCTGGGGAAGGAAATCCGAAAGAAGTCAGCGAAGATGAAATGCGATTGATAAAATAAATTTATTTTAATTTAACTATTCGCCGCAAAAAGTAGAAGCCGGTGATGATGCCAAACAGTGGAAATAGCCACAGAATAGCGGTGAGGAGATTAAAGCGTGGACGCAGCAGAATAAATTCCCCATAGCGTTTGACCAGGTATGCTTTGATTTCCTCATCCGATTTATTGTTTTTTACCAGTTGATATACTTTTAGGCGCAAGTCATTGGCGAGCGGCGCGTTGGAATCCGCTATGTTTTGATTTTGACAAACAACACAGCGAATTTCTTTAGTCAAAGACTCGAAACGTTTGGCATCTGCGACGGAGGTAAAAGGATAAGGATCGCGTTCAATGGCAAAAGTGCTATTCACCCAGAACAGCATAAAAATAAGGGGAAAGAAAACCAAAATAAAATGCGCCCATCCGAATAATTGACGTGTCATGGTTTTGCCTCATATTTCCTGATGATGGGATACAAGACTTCATCCCAAACCCGCTGATCAATCACGCCAACATGACGGTAAACAATTTTTCCCTGCGGGCTAATGATAAATGTTTCTGGCGTGCCATATACCCCCAGATCAATGGCGACATCACCGTGTGTATCCATGCCCGTCAGAATATAAGGATCACCCAGTTTTTTCAGCCAACGCTTGGCTTCGTCAGGATCATCCTTATAGTCAATGCTGTAAACAGGAATATGATATTGGTGCCTGATTTTCATCAGCATGCCATGTTCGATGCTACAGGCGTAACACCAGGTGGCCCAGACATTTAACAGCGTGACGCGACCCGCCAATGCTTTCTGCGTTAACAATCTCTCTGGTTGATAAAGCGTCGGCAGCTGAAAAGCAGGCACGTTTTCACCAATCAGTGGAGAGGGCAATTCATTGGGTTTGGAATAAAAAAGCTGGCGCCACAAAAGAATCAGCAAGGCAAACAGGATAAGAAAAGGAACAAGCTGTTTTAACTTCATTTGCTCTATCCTTTTCCTGCTGCAGACAGTGTCTGTTTACGCTGGCGCATGGCGAAAAAACCGCCTACGATCATGAGCAGGCCGCCTACCCATATAAAGCGCACAAAAGGTTTGTAATAAATTCGTACGGACCAATATTCCATATCGAGCGGTTCGCCGAGCGCAATATAAAGATCGCGAAAAATGCTGGGATGGATATCGACTTTGGTCATGACCATGTCACGAACAAGAAAAATTCTTTTTTCTGGATACAACGCAGTGATGGGGCGTCCCTTTTTCAATACTTCAAATTCGGCGCGGACACCGCGATAGTTGGCGCCATTCGCGCTCTCGGTTCCCACGAAGAAAAATTGATAAGGGCCGACATTCACGGCATCCCCCGGTTTGATTCTTGCCTCACGTTCTTCATTCAAGACATTGGACAGGATGACCCCGATAACGAGGATGGCAAAACCCAAATGGGTAATGGACATGCCCGGTAAAAAGCGCAAATAACCCACGAGACTTAGCATGATCCAGAAACTTAAACTTAAGGTAATGAGTGCGGTGATTTCCAGGCCGCCAGTAAAAAACCACAATAGGACACCGGCAGCCAGTATGCTGGTGCCCATTCTTTTCAATGCAGGCCCCCAAGTCATTTTCATCTCAGGATCCTGCCAGCGGCTGAAGGGGCCAAAACCCATTAGCAGCATCACTATAAAAGTGAGCGGTGTCATCACTTTATTGAAATAGGGAGCGCCCACAGAAATTGTTCCCAGATGAAGTGCATCCAGAATAAGCGGGTATAACGTGCCCAGTAAAACTGTTAGCATGGCAGTGAACAACAGAAGGCTGTTTAATAGCAGCATCGTTTCGCGGGAAAAAAATGTAAAGCGTTGCATATTGCCTGAACTGAATGCGGGCAGACGGATCACATAAATGGCGAGGGCAGACGTCATGAGCACTGCCAGCAAGAGTAAAAGAAAGATGCCGCGAGCTGGATCATTTGCAAATGTATGTGCGGAAATAAGCACACCTGAGCGTACTAAAAAAGTACCCAGCAGACTCAGTGCAAAACTGATAATTGCAAGCAGTGCTGCCCAAGCTTTGGCTGCGTTACGTTTTTCAACCAGTGCCAGCACGTGAATAAGCGCGGTACCCGACAGCCATGGCAGCAGCGAAGCATTTTCGACCGGGTCCCAAAACCAGAAACCGCCCCAGCCGAGGACGCGATATGCCCACCAGCTGCCGAGCGTGATGCCAAAGGTAAGAAAGCACCAGGCGGCAAGCGCAAAGCGGCGCGTGATATTCGCCCAGTTTGTATCCAGTTTGCCGCGTATCAAAGCGGCTTGCGTGATGGCAAACGCTACGGAAAAACCGACGTAGCCGATATAAAGCATGGGGGGGTGAATGACAAAGCCCGGATCCTGCAAAAGCGGATTCAGGTCTTGCCCTGTTTGCGGCCCAATGGCAGGCAGAAAAGGGTTGGAGGTTAATAAAAGAAAACAGAGAAAACAAAAGCTGATCAGGCCTAATACGGCAAGTACAAGCGGGGAAGTGTCATTATTTTTCTGGGTGGCGGAAAAAAACAGTGTCCAGATCGTCAGAATCAGAATCCATAATAAAATGGATCCTTCATGTGCGCCCCATACTGCCGTCAAACGATACATGAGTGGCAAGAGGGGATGGGAATTGGCGGCAACATAAGCGATGGAAAAATCGCTGGTAGTGAAGGCGATGGTCAAAAGAATATAGGCAACCGCGACAAAAACAAATTGTCCCCATGCGCCGGGACGGGCACAGGCCAGTGCATAGGGATTGCGGCGCCAGTATCCCCAGAGGGGAAAGAGACTTTGCAGAAGTGAGAAAACAAGGGCAAGGATGAGTGAAAGCGTTCCGAGTAAACTGATCATACTGCGTTTTCCCTCATTGCCTTATAAACATTTTTGGGCATGTAATTTTCATCGTGTTTGGCAAGGACCCGTGATGCGACAAAAATACCTTGTGGATCTAATGTTCCTTCTGCAATCACGCCCTTGCCTTCGCGAAACAGATCCGGCAGCACGCCCACGTAGCGTACAGTCTGCTCGCGTTTTAGATCTGTGACGGTGAATTGCACGCCCAATCCCGTTTTATCACGCTGAACGCTGCCTTTTTTAACCATACCGCCGAGACGAAAATATGCTCGGGTGGAAACCTGCGCAGAGGTTATCTGGCTAGGCGTTAAGAAGGCATTAATATTTTGTTTAAGTGCATACAGAATGAGTCCGGTGGCGAGCGCGAGCCCTGCGCTAAAGAGCAGTACATAGACTATTCGTCGTTGATGAATTTTATTCATGGTGGTTTCTTTGTGCGCGCAGATACTTTTGCCAACGCCGCCATGGAATGAGCCATTGCGCCGCTAAAAAGAACAATACACTGCCATATGCGATCCAGACATAAAAGCCGTGGCCGCCCATGGAGAAAAATTTTAATAACAGGTCCATCATCGTTTGTCCCGCAGCCAATGATGATTGGCGTGAATGGCGGTCAAGTCATAACGCATTCGTACGAAAAGCACAATGAAATAATACATAAAAAAGGCAGCAATCATGGCCAGCAGGGGATGTAGCATGGAGGCATCAATGGCGGAAGGCGCAAATAGTTTTAAAGTGGCGCCCTGATGCAGGGTGTTCCACCAGTAAACAGAATAATGAATGATGGGAATATCTACAAAGCCAACTAGCACCAGGATTGCGACAGCCCGTTCACCTCTTGGTTTTTGCGCAATAGCAGACTGGAATAACAGGATGCCCAGATATAAAAACAGGAGAATGAGCTCGGAAGTGAGTCTTGCGTCCCAAATCCACCAGGTGCCCCACATGGGTTTTCCCCACAGACTGCCAGTTAACAGTGAGAGAAAGGTAAAGCCTGCGCCGATCGGTGCGCTGTGGCGGATGACGAGAAAAGCGAGCTTCAGCCTAAAGATGATCCCGGCCGCTGCGGCACCCGCCATGACGGCATAAATAAAGAGGGAAAGAAAAGCACAGGGCACGTGCACATAGATGATACGAAAACCCTCACCTTGCAAATAATCTGCAGGCGCGATCAGCAGTCCGCCGATCATGCCATAACTGAATGACAGAATAAAAAAGGCTGTCAGCCAGGGGATGAGTTTATCGGACAAATAAAAAAATTTTTTTGGCGATGCGAGGCTTGAAATCAGAGACCACATCCTGTTTGTGCCTTTTACCTATTGTGGGCCAAAATCCTATCAAAGATAGGGGATAATAACAATAATGTTCAATTTTTATGCTTCTTCCGGATCGCTGTCGGGATCCGTTGCAAACATTGGGCGGCAAGTTTGGCGTCTCGGTGAATTTAACCTTTGGTATAATAAGCTTAAGAATAGTTTCAATTTGTAGGGGTAGTTAAATGGATCAAAAATCAAATGATGCGTTAATCAACTCGCTGACCGCTATGATAGTTGGTTTGATCGCCATCAAGCTGTTTTTTTATCAGAGGTTGAAGCTTACAAGAAAGTCATTCCATTATCGGGAGAAGGACTTGAAATTGGGGCGGGATCGGGAAGATTTGCTGCTGCTCTTGGGATAAAGACAGGCATAGAGCCTTCGGATAAGTTGGGCAATATGGCAAGATCGCGCGGAATTAATGTTATTAAGGGTGTCGCAGAATCATTACCTTTTCTGGATCAGCAATTTGACTATGTGCTGTTTGGTACTGTCATGTGTTTTTTAGAAGATCCTTTGCCAGCACTTTTAGAGGCAAAACGAGTATTAAAACCAAATGGTACACTGATTATTGGAATGTTAGATAAAAATTCAAAATTAGTTAAAAGCTATGAGGCTAGAAAAGAAAATCCCTTTTATCGTGATGCGCATTTCTTTGCCGTAAACGAAATATTGATATTGTTGCATGAAGCGCATTTTAAAGAGAAAGAGATTTATCAGACCATTTTTGCGCGGCTTGAAGATATTAAGCAGCCCGAAATAGTCAAGCCAGGCTATGGCGAAGGCGGATATGTGATTATTTCGGCGCAACCTCGTTTGTAAGTAATGGAGAATCATAAAATGGAACGATCAGAGCTTTCAATAACCGCGATTCAATGCTGTAAAAAATAATGCACATCCTTTACTGGATTGTTATTTTCGGGCTGGCAATGAGTGCTATAGCCTTGGTGGGGGCGGTAACATTACTTTTGCCAGAGGCTATGTTTAAAAAACTTATTATGCCGTTAGTCAGTCTGGCTGCAGGTACGCTAATTGGTGGAGCTTTTTTCCATCTTTTACCCGAGGCGGTAACAAAATTAGGAAATATAAAATTTGTTTATTTATGGCTTGTGCTGGGATTTATTTCCTTCCTGATGCTCGAGCAATTTCTACATTGGCACCATTGTCATCGGTCCCTTATACGGCATCATCCAGTGAGCTATCTCATTTTGATTGCTGATGGCATACATAATTTTATAGGTGGGTTGGCGGTTGGAGCAGCATTTATTATTGATATAAAACTTGGAATACTTACCTGGTTTATTGCTGTTGCACATGAAATTCCCCAGGAGCTTGGCGATTTCGGCATTTTGATACATAGCGGCTGGATGAAAAGATCCGCGTTAATTTACAATTTTATATCGGCAATCACATTCTTAATTGGTGGAATATTTGCTTACATTATTTCGGAGGAAATTAATGTGGCGATATTGCTTGCATTTGGCGCGGGGAATTTTATATACATTGGCGCAGCAGACCTTATTCCTTTAATGCGAAGTAAGTATCTTTATGATCAAATATTGCAGTTTGGTTTTTTCACGATAGGTGTTTTCATTATGTATATTTTAACTTAATGCTTATTCATTTTTTATTCGATATTATCCGCATCAACCATTTTTCTAATTCGATTATCAGAAAAACAACAAAAGAAATTGAAAATAGAGCAATCCATGCGCCAATAGAGATTGATTTTGTCGCGAATATCATCTGCATGAATGGCAGATAAGTAAAGCCAATTTGAAAAACTATCACTAATCCGATAGAAATAAGAACAGGCGAGCTTCCAAGCACGCCTTCTCTGTTTAAAATAGAGTCATAAATTTTTCGACAATTTATCAAATAAAATACTTCCATCAAGACTAATACATTAACGACAGAAGTTCTTGCAAGACCAATAGTTGCACCCTGCTTTGTTTCGTAAGCAAATACACCAAACATAACAAGCACAAATAAAAATGAAACGAATATAATTCGCCATAGTAAAAAACGCGAGAGTAACGTCTCATGGGGATCTCTTGGTTTGCGTGACATGATATTTTTTTCTGTTGGCTCGAACGCAAGGGCTACGCCAAGTGTTACTGCTGTGACAAGATTAACCCATAGAATTTGTAGAGGTGTGATTGGGAGTGTATAACCCAATAAAATGGCAATAAAAATTGACAACCCCTCTCCAGCATCATTAGGTAACAAGAATAGAATAAGTTTTTTTAAGTTGTCATATACTGTTCGTCCTTCTTTAACGGCTTGTGTTATTGATGCAAAATTATCATCAGCTAGCACAATTTCGGCGGCCTCTTTTGCAACATCCGTTCCTTTTAGTCCCATTGCAATACCAATGTCTGCGCTTTTTAATGCGGGCGCATCGTTTACGCCATCGCCGGTCATGGCGATCACATGGTTATGTTGCCGAAGCGCTTTGATCAGACGTAATTTATGTTCAGGCGTTGTTCGTGCATATATATCAACGTCGTTTACTTCTTTTGCCAACAAAACGTCATCCAATGCGTCCAGATTTTCACCTGTTAAGATATGATGGCTGCTAATGCCAATCTGTTTGCCTATCGCAAAGGCGGTTTCTTTATGATCCCCTGTGATAATCTTGACGCAAATCCCGGCTTTTTGACATTGCGAAACCGCATGGTGAGCTTCTTCTCGCGGAGGATCGGCAATCCCTATTAAGCCCAAGAAGATAAGATTTTTTTCTACATCTTTAAACAAGAGATTAGTATGCGCTGCTACTGTAGGTCTATATGCCAGAGCCAGGACACGCATTCCATTTTGGGCAAGCTCGCTGATTTGTGAATGCCAAAACATTCTGTCAATAAAAACTTTTTGCTGATTTTTCAGTTGATGTGAACACATTTCTAATATTATTTCGGGCGCCCCTTTGACATAAATATAAGCGCGCCCTTTATGGTCATGGTGCAAGCTAGCCATAAATTTATGTGTCGATTCAAAAGGAATAAAATCAATTTTGTGACATAAATTGACCTCATCTTTATAATCGATGCCTGCTTTAAGCCCTAAGGATAATAAAGCGCCATCCACTGGATTGCCGTATAAATGCCATGATTCGTTTTCTTTATATAAGGAAGCATCATTGCAAAGTATTCCCGCTTTCACCAGTATTAGAAAATCATTATGTGCGTCCAAATTAACTTCTTGATGATGCAGTAAGATCCTGCCATTATCATTATATCCACTTCCTGTAACAGAATAATGGTGATCGCCTGTTATAATATGCTGTATTGTTAATTCATTTTTTGTAAGCGTGCCTGTTTTATCGGTACATATCACTGTAACAGAGCTTAATGTTTCTACCGCTGGTAATCGACGAACAATAGCCCGATGTTTTGCCATGCGCGTAACGCCTATAGCCAATATAATGGTCATGACGGCTGGCAAACCTTCTGGAATTGCAGACACAGCAATAGCTACAGCGGCGATAAACATTTCATCAACAGGATATTGTCGAATAAAAACGCCAAATAAAAAGATGGCAAATGAAAAGAGCAAAATAGCTACTGCTAGCCAGCGTGAAAATACCGCTAATTGTCGAATTAATGGCGTAGTTAATTTTGGAACGTTTGCAAGCATTAGAGATATCCGGCCGATCTCGGTTTCTTTACCGGTTGCGATAACAACGCCGATAGCCGTGCCGTAGGTAACTAATGTGCCGGAATAAGCTATGGAAAATCGATCCGCAAGCGCGACATCTTCTGGCACGGCTTGGCTGCTTTTATCTACAGGCAATGATTCGCCTGTTAATATTGCTTCTTGAATCTGTAAATCTTTAGATTTAATTAACCGCAAATCAGCAGGTACTTTGTCTCCGGAATGGAGTAATACGACGTCACCCGGTACTAATTTGTTTGCGTGTATGCGTAAATTTTTACCCGCACGAGTCACATGAGCTTGTGGAGGCAGCATTTGTTTTAATGCATCAATTGCTTTTTCTGCTTTGCCTTCTTGAATAAATCCGATCAAGGCGTTGAGAAAAACAGCGCCTAAAATAACTCCTGTATCGATCCAATGTTGTAAGGATGCAGTAATGATAGAAGCAATCAATAAAACATAGATAAGAACATTATGGAATTGATTAATAAGTCGACGCCATAAGGTATATTTTTTTTCAATAGAAATTATATTTGTGCCAAATATCTTAAGGCGTTTCTCCGCTTCATCCAAAGTAAGTCCGTTCAGGCTGGTGCTTAACTTTTTTAGAACTTGATCTGTAGATTCAGCATGCCACTTTGCTTTGGAGAAATTCATTTCAAGAATACTTCTACAACGATAAGCTCCAATACAGTCTTAGCTAAAAGATCGTGTTCATCGTGGGGTGTAAGCTCAACGCTCACGCCGGGTCTGATCGCGATTGCTTCTGCGTTTCTTGTTAGAATACCCTCTCCTTTAACGGGAATAATAGTAGTTAATCCTCTTGACTTGTGCGTGGGTAAAACAGCGTCTTTTTCTAAGGTTAATTTTACAATGATAAAATCAGGTTGTTGTACAATGATTTCACGCTGATAAGTTCCTTCCATGATTTATGACTCCTTTACCATAGCTTATTTAATAAATTTCAGCTGAATCTATGAATAATTAAAACATATAACTAACGGGAGTATTACCATTTTTTAGTAGCGAGTCAGTCCGTGCTCTCTTAATAGACTTGCTAGTTACTGGAGAAAACCCGCTTAATAATAACTCATTGATTACATGTTTGATTTTTGCATGTCATTCTTCTGTCGAAAATCAGTTAAAATAAATGAACATGAAAAGATCTTTGCAAAGGAGTTGCGCTCATGCCCTTCAATGTTACGCAAAAGCTTATTCAGTCCCACTTGCTTGACGGCAGTATGGTGCCTGGCGAAGAAATAGCCCTCCAGATTGATCAGACGCTTTGTCAGGATGCGACAGGGACGCTGGTAATGCTGGAGCTGGAAGCCATGGGGCTTGACCGGGTCAAGACTGAATTATCTGCGCAATATGTAGACCATAATCTGATTCAGGAAGATTATAAAAATGCAGACGATCATCTGTTTCTGCAAAGTGCCGCTAATCGTTTTGGTCTGTGGTTTAGCCGGGCGGGGAACGGGGTCAGTCATCCTGTTCACATGGAATTTTTTGGCAAACCCGGCAAGCTTCTGGTGGGCTCGGATAGCCACACTTGCGCAGGCGGTGCGATGAGTATGCTGGCGATAGGCGCGGGTGGGCTGGAGGTGGCGATGGTCATCGCAGGGCATCCTTTTCATGTCAAAATGCCCCGCGTTTTTGGCGTGAAACTGACAGGAAAGTTGCCCGAATGGGTGAGTGCCAAGGATATCATCTTGGAAATGTTGCGCAGACACGGCGTAAAGGGCGGTGTTGATTGTGTTATCGAATATCACGGCCCCGGACTTAATCATTTGAATGCCTGGGACCGCCATGTGATTGCCAACATGGGGGCTGAATTGGGTGCGACAGGGACCGTCTTTCCTTCAGACAAAGAGACGTTGAAATTTTTACAGGCACACGGCAGAGAAGCTGACTGGACAGCCCTCTCGGCAGATAAGGGCGCCAAGTATGACCTTCACGATGAGATTGATTTATCCACACTGGAGCCATTGATAGCTCTGCCTTCCAGTCCAGGGAATGTGGTGCCGGTGCGGGAAGTGGTAGGCCGTGATGTTTATCAGTCGTATATTGGTTCTTCAGCCAATCCCGGCTATCGTGACTTTGCTATTTCTGCTCTGATGCTGAAAGGAAAGCACGTGAATTCTTCTGTCTCTTTTGATGTTAATCCTGCGTCCAGAAACATGCTGGAAGAGTTGGCCCGAGACGGGCTGCTGGCGGAGCTGATTCATGCGGGCGGGCGTATCCATCAGGCTGGCTGTAATGGCTGTATTGGTATGGGACAGGCGCCGGCTTCGGGGCGGAACAGTCTGCGTACTGGCCCTCGAAATTTTCCTGGCCGGTCGGGCACCAAGGAAGACAGTGTTTATCTTTGTAGTCCCGAGACTGCGACAGCCTCTGCATTGGCAGGCAAAATCACTGACCCGCGCGATCTCGGCATGGCATACCCTAAAATAAAGGTACCCAAAAAAAATATTGTCAACAAAGCGACCATGCAACCCCCGCTCCCACAAGAAGAGGCAAGAAAAATAAAACTGGTGAAAGGGCCCAATATCGCCTCCTTACCTGCTTTGGAACCATTACCGGATCAGATTAAGGCGGTTGTCGCTCTGAAGGTGGGTGATAACATTTCAACCGATGAGATCCTTCCTGCCGGTGCGCGTGTGCTTCCGTATCGCAGTAATATACCCAAAATCAGTGAATTTGCTTTTGATATCATTGACGAAACATACGCAAAGCGTGCAAAAACCCTGCGTGATGAAGGGCAGCGCCATGCCATCATCGGGGGAGATAATTATGGACAGGGATCCAGCCGCGAACACGCAGCGCTCGCCCCGCGCTTCCTTGGTCTGCAGTTAGTGATCGCCAAGAGTTTTGCGCGCATTCACTGGGAGAATTTAGTAAACTTTGGTGTATTGCCGCTGACATTTGCGAACCCAGAGGATTACCAGCGTATCAAGCAGAATGATGTCATTATTATTGACGACGTGATCAGCGCCATTCGAAGCGGAAATGATTTGACAGCATTGATAGAAGGTAAAAATGAAATACGCCTGCGCCATCGTTTGTCAAAACGGCAAATCGAAATACTGCTGGCAGGCGGGTTGATTAACTGGGTGAAAAAAAGCAGCTAAAACCAAACAATAAACAGAGAATAACATCCACATGAAATTCGTTGAACATGCCCGTGAGGGGCTCTTCAATCTTTATTTTTCCAAATTGCGCTCACTGCTGGCGCTGCTGGGCGTGCTGGTTGGCACGGCGTCTGTGGTAGCAATGGTGTCAGGCGGGGAACTTGCGACCAATGAAGCCCTCAAACAGTTTAAGTCATTAGGAACGGATCTACTGGCGGTTTCTATCAATTCCACAAGTGAAGAAAATCAGGGAGCCGATGGCAAATCAGAGAATTTGACCCTGGAGCAAACATTTGGATTATCGGCAGCGGATAGATCGATTCTGCAAGTGGCACCCTATACGCAGTTATTCTATCCTGTTTTCTATGAAGGCAATCCACTTAACGCCATGATTCTGGGCGTGTCAGACAGTTTTGCGGATATTGTGCAAATCAAACTGCAGTCAGGCAGATTTATCTCGCTCGCGGATCGGTATAGTTTTTATTGTGTGATTGGCCGTGATATTTATGAAGCCATGAAAAAGGTTTCGTATAAGGATCCATTAGGTCAACAATTACAGATCGGCAAAAATATTTTCACGATTGTCGGCGTTGCGGAGGCATGGCCGGAAAACAGTTTTGTGTATGCCAATATTGATACTTCCATACTGGTTCCCATCATGGCATCCATGGCGATAAGCAAATATGCCAATATTAGCAATATCATTATGCGGTTGTCGCCACAGGCAGACATAGCGCGCGTGGAAGAAAATGTGTCCAGGGCGGTCAGCAGCGAAATATCTGGCAAACAAGTCACTTATCGGAGTGCAAAAGAGCTTATTGCCAAGATGAAAAAACAAAGTGATATCCTCACTGTTTTTCTGGGCTTGATAGGCAGTGTGTCACTGCTTGTGGGGGGTATTGGAGTCATGAATATTATGCTGGTATCGGTGACTGAGCGCCGCCGTGAAATTGGCATACGCCTTGCGGTGGGCGCGAAACGCAAAGACATTGGTACGCTTTTTTTGATAGAGGCGGTGATGTTATCGCTGCTGGGCGGTGTGCTCGGTGTGCTCATCGGTATCCTCATTGCTTACGTGATAGCAGCGCTTTGGCATTGGGAATTTACCCTGTTTTTATGGCCGCCATTCGCGGGTTTTTCCGTCTCCGTTGCGGTAGGCATTTTCTTCGGTTTTTATCCGGCATATCTCGCTTCACGGCTTGATCCCATTGAGGCATTGCGCTCGGAGTAAAACTTGAGTTGAGCGTACTTGCCTCGATTAATAGGATTGTTGACAATTTCACTGAGGCTGTCATCCTGAGCGCAGCGCACTACTGTCCGGTGAACCTGTATCATAAATAAACAGGTCTCCTTGAAATTAAATAAATAGGAGGCTTGTATTGTCTATTGCGATATTCTGCAACATGCAAATTATGTCTGATCCAGACTAAAACGAGATGTAATGAACGTTTCTCATTTGAAACATTTTTAAATATTTGTATCAATATAAAAGCAATCAAGGCTGTTGCTATTTGAATTTTAACCGCATTAGAAGATCGGCCCAGAAATTTTTTAAGTCGAAGATTTTGCTTGATCCATTTAAAAAATAGCTCTATTTCCCATCGGGCTTTATAAAGCTTAGCAATATTTTCTGCTGGTAAATCTTTCAAGTTAGTTACCAAAATAAGAGGAGTTTTTCCTTCTCTTTTTACACTTATATATCTCAGCGTCTCGCTATATTCCATGCGTTTTCCACCACGTGGAACTTTATTTGAAATTCTAAAAAGACAATCTTGTAAGATGGGTTCGCGAGTATTTTTTTGCCGGCTTTCTATAACAATGGCCGCATTCTTCTTTAATCGAGTCACAAAATAAGCCTGCCTTTTGTTGATGCTCCACCACCAATTGTAATCGTAGTAACCTTTATCAAACACATAAAGGGTGTTTTTAAGGATTGGCCATTTTTGTCCCATCGTCGCATCATTACAATTTGGATGACTCAACTTCATCCTTAAGGGCAAATCTAATCCTAAATCATATTCAACATGTAGTTTTAATCCTTGTATATGCCGAGTCGCATATTGCTTTGACCACTCATCGTACCCTTGGCCTCTTAGCTGTATCGGGCTACTATCTAATATCCTGATTACTTTTTTTATTTCTTTATGTTTTTTCCTGGGTAACAAAGACATAAGCTGTTCTAATATCCAAAAGAAACTTTCGGCTGGTCGTTTTCGATTGGCATCACTTAAGGTCGAGCGTTTTACTTGCGTTTTTATACCAATTTTTTGACTGTTTATCGCAACCTCTAACGTGCGTAAGCTTTTAATTTCATTAATATGTGCATAAATCATCGTTTTTAAATGTTCAAATGTATTAAATGATTCATAACGATGATCAGATCGAAAGCGTTCTATACATTCCTTCATTAATTTTTTTGTAACGGGTTTTAATAATCGTTGAAAAACGGTATCTTTCATCAGTTCGTCCTTGGTGCTAAATGTGGTGTTTAGCGCGCTATCATAGCGCTTTACCAAGGACGATCAATTTTTAATCTGGTTCACCGGACAGTAGTGGAGCGCAGCGAAGGATCAGCTTAAATTCTCCATTAAGGTAATTTTTTAATGCGCAACCATCCTTAGAGAAAATATAAGCATTGGAATTCTTATCATGGTGAATATGAATTGGATAATGATCCTTCGCTACGCTCAGGATGACAATGCAGCGCTTTTTATCCGGCCTATTTCGCTTAAGGGTTAATCTCGGAGCGAAGCTTGATAGTGGCTGTTAACCATTCACTGAGGCTGTCATCCTGAGCGTAGCGAAGGATCAGCTTAAATTCTCCATGATAATGATAAATCATCCCAACCTGGATTACTTTCTTCAATTAAAGCAATTTTTTTAATGCGCAACCATCCTTTCAGTTGCTTTTCTCTAGCAATGGCATTTCGTACGTCCGTTGTTGTTTCATAATAAACAAGCTTTATTAGATTATATTTTTTTGTAAAACCAATGAGAAGCTTATTTTTGTGCTCATATAGTCTACGTTCTAAATTATTGGTAATGCCTATATACAGGGTTTTTGCTTCATTAGATAAAATATAAACATAATAATTTTTCATTGAAGTCCTCATGATAGTGGATATGTGCTTAATAATTAGCTACCAAATCTTCTTTTCTTAGAAAATCCGTTTTGTCCAATGTCTTATAAATTTTTCCATCTCGAAGAACCAAGATGCGGTTGCCATATTGCATGGCAATATTGAGATCATGTGTCGTCATGATGCAGGTGATATGGTGCTGCGTAATCATTTTTTGCGTCAGCGCCATGATTTGATCCGATGTTTTAGGATCAAGCGCGCTGGTATGCTCATCCAGCAATAACAGTGAGGGCGGTTGCAGAAAGCAAAGGGCAAGGGCGAGTGCCTGTTTTTCGCCGCCTGACAATTGCTCAATAACGACATCCAGTTTGCGCGACAGGTTAGCGTTATAGTCAGCTAAGTATTGAATTAAAAAATTACGTTCAAGTTTATTGCTTTTTTTGAGCAAGCCTGAGAATTGCTTCATCAATAAATAATTTTCATAGATCGTTAGTGAAGTAAATAGTGAATCAGAACAATTTTGTGTTAGTACGGCAACATCGCGACTGAATGTTTTTGCTGGATATTGCATGATGGGTTTGCCCATGAAATTAATCTGCCCACTTGAGGCTTGATAATCGCGGTGCAGTAATTTCAGTAATGTGCTTTTACCCGATCCGTTACTGCCCAACAGTATTATAAAATCACCGTGATTAACCTCATAATTAATTCCGTCAAGAATGGATCTGCCGGCTGCAGCAAAATTTAATGTGACATTTTTTAAATTTAAAATTGTCATGATGCGTTACCTGAGAGTGTGGGTTTGACGGCTGCACGTAAAAAGAAGATCAGGACAATACCTAAAATCATTTTGAGATAGATGGGATCGATATCAAGTCGCAGGAGTGCATTGAGTGAAAAGAAATACAAAATTACGCCTATTAAACAAGCTATAAATTCAGCGCCTGATCTAAAATGAGGTTGTTTGGTCACGCTGCGCAAAATCTGTTGTCCCAATATGATGGCACCAATACCTGTTAAGGTCATTCCTAACCCCATGCCTATATCGGCATAACCTACAGTTTGCGCTGTCAGGCAACCTGCCGCAGCGGCGAGCAGGTTCGTCAGTGCAAAGCCAAGCAGGCGATACCTTTCTATATTTTTTCCCAGCCTTTTTAACAGCGCGGGGTTATTACCAAACGCACGCAAGCTAAGACCGAAATGAGATCGCATCAGGCTATAGGCGATAGCGCAAAGAATAACTGTATAGAGACCTGTCACTATCCATCCCATGGTATTGCTTTGCGCAAAGGCAAACGAAACCAATGTGGTTTGTGACAGTAGATTGATGTTGGGTTTGCCCATGAGGATCAGGTTTAAGCTGCTCAGGATAAACGTTGCCAGCACACCAGCAAGAAGCGGATCTACGCGACCTCCTCGCTGGATGGTGGCCACCATCATGCCCGCCAGCGCGCCGCCCAGGAGAGCGGCGGTTGCGGCGACAGGCGGTGAAAAACCCAGCGTTACCAGGCGGGCAAAGATGGCTGCACCCAGTACAAAACTGCCGTCAATCGTCATATCGGTTGCACGCAGCACGTTGTAGCTAATGCTGATGCCGAATGCGAGCAGCATAAACGGAATGGATTGGGTGATGATGACATTTAATAAATCGAGCATGCGTGTATCTCCAGTTACCGGATCATCATTATTCCATTTCAATCTTATAATTTAGTTTTTTCGCGGCGGCCTGAATCGCAGCAGGGGACTGATTTTCTTTTGCAAGCGCAGCAGTATTCATGAAAACTGTCAGGCGCTTCATATCAACAATAGGCAGGCTGCAGACTGGTTGGCCGGATAAAACGGCGGCGGCGAGTTTTGCGCCTTCCACACCAATTTCGCGCTCATGTACACCCAGTGCGAAAGCTGCGCCATCCTGTACGGAACCCTGGTCAGCCGTGATGAGAGGGATGTGATGTTTCTGTGCTGCGATTTCCAGTGTACTGATGCCGCTTGCGATGAGAATATCTTTTAGTACCAATATGCCCTGCGTGTTTTGCGGTAGCGCGTTAGCAACACTGTAGAGCTCATTCAGCGTGGGCACCATCACAGGCTGGATGTTTATTCCCATTTCTTTGCCGGCTTCGACAGCGGCTTTTACTTCCGGAAAGATTTTGTCAGAAGCGCTATGCACTAGTGTAAGCTGTGTTAATTGAGGATAAACTTCATGAATGAAGGCGATTGTTTGTCGCGGCGATATTTCATCATGCACAACGGCGATGTTGCACGTTTTGCGCTGCAGTCTGTCTTGCTGTGAAAAATTCGCGGCAAGACTGATAATGGGTTGTTGCTGAATTAGCGCAGCAGACATTTGCGTTGCTACTGTTCCAATGGGAGCGATAATGTCATATTTTTCATCCCGCATTTGCTGAATGATAGCGCGTTGCACGTTCATGTCGCCTTGTGCATTAGCTATTTTAAATTTAACGGGCACAGAGGATGTTTTGCGTAGCGTTTCTGTGAAACCGGCGACAATTTCATCCAGTGCTTTATTTTCAAGCGGGACAACAATACCCACTTTCTTTTCATGAGAAGAGGAGCCGCATCCAGCTAGGCTGATCAATAAGCAGGCTAGCATAGCTGATAGCAGCAATAGTTCTATCGTTCGGGTCAATATTTTCATGGCAGTTTCTCTCGTCAATCAGTTTTAAAGTTATGTCTGGGTAAAAAATAAAAAATTAAAAAACAGAATGATGCGCCGGGCGGCGCCAGCGAGAGACTGCCCTAGCAATGCCAAGAAAGTAGTGATGACACAGTTTGTTTTGATTCAGGTTCTGATGAAACAAGGGAGACATCCTCCAACACATTTACACGCCAACATAACACGGTAACGACCATCCCGCCCCCGGAGAGGCAGGTAAAACGGTTAGCGTCGCCACCGCCAGCAATGTAATGTGTTGAAAAGGATACTGATTTGCATAAACACTTCCAAAGTTATGGGTATAAGATACAAATAAAAGTAGGCAATGTCAAAAATATACCTGAGTGAGCTTAACTAAATCTTAACCAGAGAGGGCAATTTTTGACAACACATCCTAATATCAAGCGCCGTTTTTCTGTGGAAAGAAGAGAGCCAATGATTCATCGAATGTTTCATCGTCAGATGAAATCTTAGTTTTATTTTTCTTGGGGAAAAATGAAAAAAGTAAATACTCACTGCGACCCAGGATCCGGTCTTTTTTAAGTGTTTGTTTGATTGACAGGGTAAATTCAGCGACTTCATGCTCAGGCCGTAGAAACGGTTTCCATAAGAAATTATCGCTCGCCAGTATATTGACACTTTTCGATACGGTGCAAAGTTTCAGCAATTCTTCAGGCTTCAAAAAGGAAAGAATCTGAAAAGTGATTTCGATTGGAAACGGCAAAAAATTTTTAAAAATGTCCGCATCCACTTGTTTGATATTGGTTTCTGAAGAATGAGAAAGCATAGGATTTTTCATCAATAAAATTAAAAAAACAACTATAGATGAATCAAATTAATAGAATATTAAGAAAGATAAAGACGTATTCAGGCATTCATGCTGTTGAAACACCATCTTAATGTTATAAAAGGTTTTTTTACCCGCAAATGGTGCTAAATCCTAGGCCTTTTTTCTTGATGGCTTCAATGATGGCGGGCAAGGCCGCGACCGTTTGTTCGCGTTTGTCATAACCATCGTGGAAAAGAAAAACCTGTTGTGGATAAATATTTTTTGAAATCCAGTCAATGATTTTTTGTGTGCCCGGGCGTTCATAATCAAATGAGTTAAAACCCATGGAAACAGGCATCATGCCATTTGCGCGAATCACTTCTCTTACGTGTTCGTTAGACATACCAAATGGATAGCGCAGGCACAAAGGCTTTTTACCGATAATTTTTTCAACGATAACATTCGGTGTGGCGACTTCATATTGTAGCGTGTGGTTTGATAATTTAGTCAATTTGGGATGTGTCATGGAATGACTTGCCACCACATGGCCTTGTTCGTAAATGGCTTTGACCATATCGGGGTACAGTTTTGCATTGGCGCCCACCACAAAAAAAGTGGCTTTAATATTGTATTTTTTCAGAATGGCGAGAATTTGTGGTGTGTAAATGGGATTGGGACCGTCGTCAAAGGTTAGAGCGACCGTGCCTGGCAGGGGTTTGGTGCGCGTGAGGGGAGCTTGTTTTCCTTCTGCATAGCATGTAAATGGCAACAGTAAAATGAATAAGAAAGCCAGATACCATTTTGCCATGGCTATTTACTCCTCCCCTGTTTTAAAGCCTTCGCTATTTCCGCGACATGCTTGCCCTGATAGCGCGCCATGGCCAATTCATTTTCAGAAGGCATTCTTTTCCCTTCGCCGGCAATGGTTGAAGCACCATATGGCGTGCCGCCAGAAATTTCCTCCATGGTCATCTGCCGTCTTTCGGAATACGGCAATCCAACAATCACCATACCTAAATGCAGCAACGTTGTGTGAAAGCTGGTGATTGTCGTTTCCTGGCCGCCGTGCTGGGAACCGGTGCTGGTATAGACGCTGCCTACTTTGCCCACAAAGCTGTTCTTCATCCAGAGACCGCCTAATTGGTCGAGAAAGTTTCGCATTTGTGAACACATATTGCCGAAGCGGGTGGGTGTGCCAAAGATATAAGCATCTGCCTGTGTCATTTGATCTACTTGAATGATGGGGATATGGGAGTACGCTTTTTGCGCCTCTTTGGCTCCGCTTTTTTCCAGAATTTCATCCGGAACCAGCTCGGGCACGCGATAGATGTCAGCTTCTACGTCTTTCACTTCCCGCACACCTTCCGCTATGGCTTCGGTCATGCGGTAAATGTGACCATACATGCTATAAAAAATGATCTGCAACTTGGTCGCCATCCCTGGACTCCCTGTATAAGACGTTGATCTGTAACTAATCCTATCATAATAAATTCTCCATTCTTAAATAAATGTTTTCTTATGCCAAAAAAGGACTAAATTTGAACTATAGTTGAAGTAAGGTCAAAAATTGATCATCATTTAGTCTGATGCAGCTAGTACGCATGATCACGCTGGGTGATGGAGTTGAAGCTTTTCTTTTTACGCAAGTAGATGAAATTTAAAAGTTATTGGACGGAGGAGATGCTTTTGTTGCCTAGTCCGTCCAAAAACCTTTCTCTCGAAAAAACCAATTAAATCTTTTTCTTAAATCGCAATTGTCTAGTTTATGACCTATAGTTATCATATAGGACATTATTTGTCCTGTTTATTAGATGATCAAAAAAACTACAAAAAAAGAATAATTTAATAAAAAGATTACGCTAATATGAGGGACGGATAGTGGAGCTCTTACCAGAAACGCGAGTTTCGTGGAGAATATCATTAAAAAAGATATTCTTACAAACCGCCCAGGGCAGTTTATTGGGCAGTCTGCTTTTTTTTGCGATCCCAGCTGAACCCGTTTTTTCAAACCCTCAGGGTGGTGTCATCGCAGCAGGCAATGCCACTATCTCTTCTCCTGCTCCCCATACCATACAAGTCAATCAGTCCAGCCAGAAAGCCATTATTAACTGGCAAAGTTATAATATCGCGTCGCATGAAAAAGTTCATTACCAGCAGCCGAACAGTTCCTCTATCGCGCTCAACCGCATTAACCCGCAGAATGGTCCTTCCAGTATCTTTGGCTCGCTGACTGCGAATGGTCAGGTCTGGCTTGTGAACCCGGCTGGTATCTGGTTTGGTCCCTCCGCCTACGTGAACGTAGGCGGGCTCCTTGCCACGACTGCCAACATTAGCGATCACGATTTTATGTCCGGACATTACCGCTTTATACAATCGCCGGAATGGCATGGCGCGGTGATTAATGATGGCATCATTAAAACAGCGGAAGCCGGCCTGGTTGCGCTGGTCGGTTCGGGAGTGGTGAATAATGGTTACATCGAAGCAAAATTGGGTACGGTTGTTTTGGCAAGCGGCAGTGAATACACACTGAATTTCAGCGGTAATAACTTAATTAGCTTCACCGTTGATGCTGATACGTTTCAAGCCGCACAGGATCAGAATGGGAACTCGCTCAAGGATGCGGTGAAAAATACGGGGACCATTGTTGCAAACGGCGGTAAAGTTGCGATGACATCGCGCACCGCCGGACAGGTATTGGATAATGCCATTAATATGGCGGGTATTGTAGAAGCCAAATCGGTAGGCATGAAGAATGGTGAAATTATTTTGACGGGCGGCGATGAAGGCAAGGTCGTTGTGTTAGGCAAGATGATTGCATCGGGCAAGCAGGCCGGTGAAAAAGGCGGCACCGTCAAAGTGACAGGCAAACTGATTGCGGTAGTCAATGAAGCAGAGATAGATGCGTCAGGCGATAAAGGTGGGGGTGTCATACTGATTGGCGGTGATTATCAGGGCAAGAATCCATCTCTTCAAAATGCCGAACGTACTTTTGTTGGCAGTAACACAAAAATTCAGGCAGATGCCTTGACCAAGGGAAAAGGGGGCAAGGTCATCTTGTGGGCAGATAACGATACACGTTTTTATGGCGTAATTAGTGCGCGCGGTGGTGTACAAGATGGTGACGGTGGCTTTGTTGAAACGTCCGGAAAAGAACTGCTAGAAGTGGGCGGTAAGGTCGATGCCAGCGCGCCTATGGGGACAGGTGGTAACTGGTTGCTTGACCCGCGGAATGTCACTATTAGTATATTAACCGCAGGTGGTGCTTTTGCCGGCGGCGACCCTGATATCTTTACACCAATTGCTAATAACGCAACAGTAGCGGCTGCCACTATTAACGCTGCACTTGATATAGGTGTCAGTATTACGATTAATACGGGCACGGATGGTACGCAGGCAGGGAATATCACCGTTAGCGAGGCGATTACTAAATCCCTTGTTTCCCTGCTGACACCGACGCTGACATTAGATGCAGCCGGATCTATTATTGTAAACAACGATATCTCAGCAACAAGCGGCAGTTTGAACGTCGTCTTCACGGGTAGCAGTGTGACGATTGGGAACACGGCAGACGCGACCATTGCCACCAATGGAGGATCTTTTCTTTCTACAACGCAAAATGCGTTTAACATGGGCAACGCAGGTAATGTGACTGCGGGCATACTGAATACCGGCGCGGGCAACGTTACCATTAATGTAAATCAGGATGGTTCAGGTACAAATGGTTTCGTAATGAACGAGGGCAGTTCCATTACGACTACCGATACATCTGCCAGCGCAGTGAGTGTCAACATCAATACGGCTGTGGGCGGTTCCGGTGCGGCAACGCTTCGCGACATTACAACCGGGAGCGGTGGTACGGTGATCGTAGCGACCAATATCGGTGATAATACGACAGGTGGTGATATTTCATATGGCGGAACAGGTACGGTTGATGTGGGAACAGGTACGGTTTCACTGACGACGCCAAAAAGCAGCGGTAGAAATATTGGTACAGTAGCGCTTCCCATTCAAATCAAAGCAGGAACGTTAAATGCCACCACAGACAGCGGCGGCATTTTTATTACCAATACAGGAGCGTCGTCGTTAACAGTCGATACACTGCAGGCAGTCAATGCTTCCGATGTGGCGAACGGTGTGGCGCAAATTATTTCCAATACAGCCATCTTGCAAGGTACTAACCCGGTTAATATAACAACGCTGACACTAAAGACATTGAATGACGCAGGTGCTGCGATCACATTTACCGATACGAATAATAAAGCGACCACCATCAATTTGCAGGCGCGCAATGCGGCTGACACAGCCAATGCGGCGGGTGCGATCAGCTATAGAGATACAGATGGTATTGCGATTTCAGGTATTAACACAGGCAGTACACTGGATTTGATCGCAGGCGGATCCATTACGCAATCAGGCGCCATAACGGTTGCGGGTACGCCAACTTTTACTGTCGCCGCAGCCAGTTCGGATATTTTACTTAGCACGCAAGCCAATGATTTTGCCACGACGCCTGTGTTTACGAGCAATAGCAATATTCGCGATCTGGGTCTGCGAAATATTTCTGCAAGCGCGGCTGTTCCTGTTCTGCCAACGGGTATGCGTAACCTTGCGCTGACGTTCGATAATACCGCCATGACGTTGCCGGGCGTGACGCTGACAGGTACATTGACGGCTTCAGCAAGCGGTGCAATTACCCAAACAGGCGCCCTAAGCGGTACAACACTGACAGCAAAAACGCTCAATAATGCTGGCACGGCGATTACACTGGCTAATGGTAGCAATGAGTTTGCTACGATCAATCTGCAATCCCGCGATGCAGCTGATATGGCGGATGCGGCAGGCATTATTCAATATACTGATGCGACCGGATTTAATATCACTGCCCTGCATACCACATCGGATGCAACTATTATGGCAGGCGGAGCTATTACGGATAGCACAACCGCAGGCGCAATTATTGGTGGCACAGCAACCTTTGACGCGGGTTCAAGCAATATTACGCTGAATACGGCAACCAATGATTTTAATACAGTCATCGTTACAAGCAGCAACAACACAACGTTGGTTGATGCGAATGCATTAAATATGGGCGCATCTACTATAGGCGGAACACTGAGTCTAACAACAAGCGGCAATATAACCCAGAGTGGATTGCTTTCTGTCGGCGGAACAACAACGCTTAATGCAGGTGCAAACAATATTACGTTGGATACTT
Source organism: Aquicella lusitana (assembly GCF_902459475.1). Lineage (NCBI taxonomy): Bacteria > Pseudomonadati > Pseudomonadota > Gammaproteobacteria > Legionellales > Coxiellaceae > Aquicella > Aquicella lusitana. Next base: position 176,270 of record NZ_LR699114.1, read on the forward strand.
TTACAAATGATTTCAATACAGTGACAACAACAAATGGAAGTAATGTTAAATTGAAAGATGCAAACACAATTATATTGGGCGCCTCCACGATCACAGGCACGTTGGATGTAACGGCGGGCGGATCCATTAGCGAGAGCGGCATCTTAACTGTATCAGGTACACCAACTTTTACGGTGACCGCAGCAGATTCCGATATTTTATTAGCTAGCCGCGCAAATGATTTCAATACAACACCTATTTTCACAGATAATGGCAATATTCGTGATCTAGGTTTGCGTAATGTTAATGTGGGTGCCGTCGTTCCCATCTTGCCTGCGGGTTTACGCAATCTTACACTGACGTTTGACAATGCGGGCTTGACGCTTCCGTCTGCTAGCTTGACCGGCACACTAACTGTAACTGCTGCGAATGCAATCAGCCAATCGGGTGCGTTATCTGGAACGACATTAACGGCTGAAACACATAATGATGCAGGAGCCAGCATTACGCTTGCCAATAGCGTAAACGATTTTGCAAATATTAACCTGCAATCTCGCAACGCTGCAGATAATGCTGATGCAGCGGGTCCAATCCAATATCAGGATGCAAACGGGTTCAATATAACAGGGTTGCGTACAACAAATGATGTGACCTTAACTGCTGGAGGGGATATCAATGACAGTGGGACGTTGATAGTAGGCGGTACGGCTACCTTTGCAGTAGGTGCAGGTAATGATGTTATTGTAAACACATCCTCAAATGATTTTAATACAGTGGCTGTGACGAGCGGCAATAATGTAAATTTCCGTGATGCAAATGCGTTGATATTAGGCGCCATCAATGTAAGCGGCACATTGACGACACAATCAGCCGGCGCGCTGACACAAAGTGGTATCGTCACAGCGGCAGGAGCAGCTACTTTTAGGGCAGATGGGCCAAATGATGTTACCCTTACGAATGCAGGAAATGATTTCTCAAGCGTTGGCATCACCGTCGGTAATAATATTGCACTGACTGATACAAACAACCTTGTTTTAAATACTTCTACCATTTCGGGGACATTGGACGTCACCGCGGGTGGATCCATTAGTCAAAACGGCGCGTTAACCATAACGGGCACACCCACGTTTACAGTTACGGCTGCAAGTAGCGATATTTTACTGGATACGGCCGCCAACAATTTTAGTACAACACCTGTTTTTACCAGTAATGGAAATATACGCGATCTAGCCTTGCGGAATACCAATGCAGCCGCTGCTGTGCCGAGTATACCGGGAGGTTTACGCGATTTAACACTCACATTTAATAATGCTGCCATTGCTTTTCCTGCTATGACGCTAACAGGAAACTTGATGGCAACTTCTGGCGGCGCAATGACGCAAAGCGGAGCGCTCATTGTGCCGGGTACTACGACGCTGGTTGCTGGAACAGGAAATAATATTACATTGGATAACATAGGAAATAATTTTGGCACGACTGCTATTACAAGCGGAAATAACGTAATGTTAAGGGATGCCAATGCGCTGATACTAGGAATGTCAACAATCAGTGGAACGCTGGATGTGACAACGAACGGTGCACTGACGCAAAGCGGCGCATTGGATGTCACAGGACTCACTACTTTAGCTGCAGGCGCAGCGAATAATATTGTGTTGGATAATGCAGCCAATGACTTCAGTGCAGTGGCTATCACGGATGGCAATGATGCCACAATACGTGATACTACTGCACTGGTAATGGCTGCATCTAATTTAACGACCAGCCTGACATTAATTTCAGATGGTGCACTAACGCAGAGCGGAGCGATTACGACGCCAGCTTTAACTGCAAAAACGCTTAACAATGCTGGTGCTGCTATTACTTTGGATAATGCCGCCAATGAAGTGAGTACGATTGATTTGCGCTCTCGTAATTCAGCAGATACTGCAAATGATTCCGGAATTCTTACCTTTGTGGATGCCAGTGGTTTTGATATCGCCAATCTTGCAACGACGAATGATATTAATCTGACAGCAGGTGGTGTGATTTCAGATGGCGGTAGCATTTCAGGGAAGGTGTTAACTACTTCTTCTGTTGGGGGAACAATTTTAGACGCAGGCCACGCTGTAACGAATTTCAATGCTGCAAACAGTGGTTCTGGCAATATTCAACTTAACGTGACCACGCCCAATTCGCTGACGATCAGCGGTATTTCTCAAGCAGGTGGTGGTAATGTATTAATCGAAAATGACGGTAATATTACCATTAGTGGCGCAGTGGCAACAGGCGGCGGTAATTTTAATGTAATGAATGCAGGATCATTGGCAATCAACAATACTGTCGATGCCGGCACGGGGAATGTGACATTGACAAGCACAGGCGCTATTTCTGATTCCGCACTAGGTGCTGTTACGGCAACATTATTAACTGCAAAAACCATTAACGATTCTGGAACAAATATTAACCTGAACAGCGTAGGTCATGTCGTCGATCAAATTAATTTACAGGTGCGAAATGCCGCAGATACCGCCGATGCGAATGGTACCATCACCTATTTCGATAATAGTAACGTGGATGCGGCGCTTATTCGCACATTGGGATCAGTGACGCTGGTGACGGGTGGAGATATTACGCAAAGCGGATTAATGACTGGCTCATCCTTGACGGCAAGAACGGAAAATAATACGGGTGCAGATATTATTCTGACCAATGCAAATAATTTATTTAGCAGCGTTAACTTGCAAACACGAGACGCGACCAATACAGCTGATGCGGCGGGTATCATCCAGTATACCGATTCAGGTGTTATAAACATTTCAGGATTACGCACGCTGAGTAATGCGACAATTATTGCCGATGGATCTATTACGGATAGCGGAGCGGTTATAGTGGGCGATACTCTTACAACTACTTCTACGGCAGGAATCATCCTGAATAATGCGAGCCAAATTAACGCATTTAATGGCACAAGTACAGGTAGCGGCAATATAACATTTACAAACAATTCTGTCCCGTTAACTATAAAAGGATTATCCCAGGTAGGCGGCTCAACGACTTTTAGTAATACGGGCGATGTCACTATCAGTAACGGAGCTACTTTTAACACGGGTGGCGGCACACTGACATTTACGGTTACTTCGGGCGAGCTGATCGTAGGTAATGGCACAATGGTGACGACAGGCAACGGTAATATGACAATCACCGCGAATGATCTTGATTTAAATAATACTGCTGCATTGAATGGCGGCACGGGTGATGTCACCATTAGACAAAATATTGCTGACGGCAGCATTGGTCTTGGAAACACGGCAGGCTCCATGACTATCACGGGCGCTGAATTGCAGCGTATCACGGCAAATGACTTGACACTGAACGCGCCGAGTAACGGCCAGATTATCGTGAATGGCATTACAGCTGCGAATAATACAAATATTGCAGGAACAGTGACGCTCAATGCGACTGCAGGCACAAATGGTTCAATCAGTTTTGAAACAAGCCCATCCACTTTCAAGCGATTAACAGTCAACGCAGATGATGGGATATCCGTCACTAAGAACATCACGACCAGTATAGGCAACCTGGATCTCGATGCCGATGCAAATGGCGCAGCCGGGGCGAATGATACACTGACATTGGGCAATGTGAATCTCACGGGAGCCGGCAGCCTTGCGCTTAGCGCCGAAAATGGCGGGATTCTGCTCACTGGTTCACCCACGTTGACTGCGAACGGTATCACGATTAATCATGCGGTCAATGGTGCAAAAAATCTCACATTAGATGCAGGTTCAACAGGCGACATTACGATTAATGCGAATTGGGGTAACACCTCACGACTAGGAACATTGAGCGTCACGAATGTTCAAAACCTCACGAGTAATTCCACTATCCGAGTCTCATCCTATTTACAAAGTGGGGGAGTAGGTGTTACCCAATTTAATAACGGTGGGCTTGATGCAACAGGCACGGCAAGCGTAGTGGCTAACCGGTTGCTGGGTAATTTCACGTTGAAAAATTTTACCATTAATTTGAGTACAGGCAACATGTTTGGCACCGTCAATGGACGGTCAGGCGCCAATGCCATTCGATTAATGACAGTGCTCAATGCACTGTTCCCCAATAGAATATTTTTTGACGGCATTGATATTTATACAGTCCTTCGCCCAACACCCACACCTACACCCACGCCTACACCGGCTCCAGTGACGCCGACCGCGCCTGCGCAACTAGTTTTTCCAACCAATTATGAACCCGCAACCGTCAGCCTCACCGGCTTAACACCGACGATAGCAAATAAATTGTTAAATGAAACACGTCCGGGAACGCCTTCTCTGCACAATATTATAAAAAGTTCGGCTACATGTGTCAGTGTCAGCCCCGATATTGAAATTTGCTCGATATGGTAATGCAGGATTGTCCAGTATTTGTGGTCATGGTAAATTTTCGCAAAGTTAGTTCCTTCATGCAAGGCATGATACAATTCTAAATCCTTATGCTGGCTACTCCACACAATCATTAATCTTGATACTGGGATTGAATAATATGGACCCGAGATTGCAAACCACCTATTCCACGTTGGATACATTGTTACCTTATTACACATTAAAGGATCCTACGCTCCTGGAAGCTATTTTCTCTGAAGGATCGCGTATTCTGACGGAAGTCATCACATCCATGGGATATGCTAATAAGTGCGATAAAATCGCAAAGAATCTTTATTTGGGCATGCTGCCAGGTTTTGGTAACTATAAGCAAATCATTGCGACGGCCGAAAAGGACGGCGCTCCTTTGGGCATGGTATTGAGCGTTGTTCCAATCTGGCAATTATCAGGCATTAAAGTAGATCCGCCAAAAGTTTGGAAAGATGAAAACGTCAAACAGGTTGTTCTTCCTATTCCGGATTTTACTGCCGAAGCTTCCAGCGACGACATTATGACGGCAGTGCTAATGATGCGGGATTGTGTGCAAGCAAATAAATCGGTGCTGGTACATTGCAAGGCTGGCAAGTCGCGCAGCGCCATGGTTTGCCTAATTTATTTATATTTTTTTGGCAGGGACGAAAACTTAGGGTTGAGCGGCAGGATTCAGGATATAAAACAAGACATACAAAAAATTGCGGTTTATCTTAAGCAAAAACGGTTACAAGTAGATATTCTTAATCCGCAGCTTGAAAAGGCAGAAGAAGTTATTTCTTATATGAAACAAAAACAGCTGGAGAACAAGCTGAATTATAATCAACCAGAAATAGCAACGCAGGAAAATGATAAAATCGATCTGTCAAATATTAAGGAGGAGTTGAAAAAATTAATCTGGTCCCCGCAAACCAAAAAAGAGATCGTTCATCTTCATTCCTTCATTAAGCTAGGCCATTATGCACTCTGTAACCAAAATTCTTCGCTAAAAAAAGCGGTTAATCAACTCGCCTATTATTTAAATATTCAGGATGAGCAAAAGGATTCACTTCAAACAAAATGCGTCAAGGATGCTTTTATGACGATTTACAATGCATCCGATGAAAGCTGGTATCTGGACTTAGTTGGCGGAAAAGGGCCGCTTAAAAAACTGGTTGAGATAAACGACAGCTATTCTTTTTCGTTATGGAGCAATCTGGAAGATAAAAAAGAACGGGAATCATTGAGGGCAGAGTTTGTTGAAGAATTAACCGCTTATTTTGCCGAGCAATTAAATTGTCCTGTCTCGGCTATAAAAGAAGCAGCTGAGTTGCTCGCGAAAGAAAGGAACCAGCTTCAATATGAACATAAATAGTTTTTGCTTGGCAAGGTTACCTATTTTGCTGATGAAGCTGTCACCTGTCATTGCAAGCGTAGCGAAGCAATCTAGGCCTCCTTCGATATAACCGCAAAAAATAAGAAAAAGCGTTCACAAAGCTGTCATCCTGAGCGAAGCGAAGGATCTCCTTTTGTACATCGGGAGATCCTTCGCTTCGCTCAGGGTGACAGCATTATCGAGCATTTTGAAAAATGGCCAAAGCCCAGAAAATCTGGATTGCTTCGCTACGCTCGTTCAAGTGACAGCTTCATCAGCGAAATAGGTAGCCTTTACAGCAATGATAGTGATGGAAGGGTTGTAATGACGGGGAAGAAAGGTATCAACGGTAAGGGAAAAAGACCCGCAAAAGCAGGTCTCCTCGATCATTTATACTCGAGCGGCTTGTTACAATGTTACACCCGAATAATTCGGTAAATCCCCAACGGTGACGATTTTAAGTGAATTGGTGCGCCCATGTACGCCAATCAAATCACCTTTGGTAATGATGACCAGGTCGCCATTTTTGAGAATGCCGCGTTTTTGCAGTTCCTGTGTGGCCGCCTGGTTGAGAACACGTCGATCAATATGTGTTGCGTCAAAGGGGATAGGGTAGACGCCACGGTAAAGTGTCATTCGCCGCAATGTAGCATCATGCCGGCTTAATCCATAAACAGGAATAGTTGAGTTAACGCGTGACATCAACAAAGCTGTCGTGCCTGATTCGGTAAGCGCGATAATGGCTTTAATATCCAGATGATTGGCCGTGTACATGGTGGCCATTGCAATCGCTTCATCCACGTGTCTGAATTGCTTGTCTTTCGCTTGCCGCGTGAGTTTAAAATTACGGTGCTTTTCTGCGCTTAAACAGATGCGGTCCATGGCGGCAACGGCTTTGTCCGGGTAGTGACCCACTGCGGTTTCGCCGGAGAGCATGACAGCATCGGTACCATCCAGTACGGCGTTAGCGACGTCAGAGACTTCGGCACGTGTAGGAATAGTGCTGGTAATCATGGATTCCAGCATTTGTGTAGCCGTAATAACGGGTTTATTGAAAATACGCGCTATCTTGATAATTTTCTTCTGTACGGCCGGGAGCTCAGCATCACCAATCTCAACGCCCAAGTCACCGCGGGCGATCATGACTGCGTCTGCGGTCTGGACAATATCTTCAATGTTGGCGATGGCTTCAGAGCGTTCAATTTTTGCAATGATGCCGGGATTGCCACCCGCTGCTTTTAATAAAATACGAGCTTCTTTAATATCATCCGCGTTACGTGGAAAAGACACGGCGATATAGTCTGCCTGAAGACGAATCGCTTCTTTGATATCAATACGATCTTTTTCAGTCAGGGCAGCGGCTGAAAGTCCGCCACCTAAACGGTTGATGCCTTTATTATTCGATAATTCACCGCCAACAATGACTTGGCAATGAACTTGAGTGGGTTCGGTTTTTATTACTTTGAAGACAAGTCGGCCATCATCCAGCAGTAAGGTATCGCCAGAACGGACATCACGCGGTAAATTTTCATAACCCAGGTAAACAGCTTGCTCATCTCCAGCGTTTTCGTCCATCCGGGTATCGAGGGTAAAATCCTGTCCCTCTTGCAGCGTTACCTTCTTATGCTTGAAACGGCCAATGCGAATTTTAGGGCCCTGCAAATCTACCAGAATAGCCACGGTTCGCTCATGGCGTGCAGCAATGTCGCGCACACTGTTAATCCTTGCCTCATGCAAGCTGATATCACCGTGCGAGAAATTGGCGCGAAATATGACAGCACCAGAAAGAATGACACGCTCCAAGATCATGGGGTCGTCCAAAGACGGCCCCAATGTTACAACGATTTTAGTACGACGAAGATGGTTCATGCGACCTTTTCATTTTTAGTGTTACGTAACTCCAGCGCTTCAATAACAGGCAATTTTTTTCCTTCAAGAAAGGCAAGAAATGCACCGCCGCCCGTGGAGATGTAATCTATTTTTGATGCGATACGATATTTTTCAATTGCCGCCAGTGTATCACCACCGCCTGCCACTTTAAATGCTTTACTTTCAGCGATGGCTTTGGCGATAGCCTGTGTGCCCTTGGAAAACTCCTCAATCTCAAAGGCACCAATAGGGCCATTCCACAGGATGGTTTTGGCTTTTTTGATGATACTGACGAAGTTTTTGATCGTATCCGGTCCGATATCGAAAATTTTCTCATTATCGTCAATTTGCGAAACCAGACGCACATAGCTTTCGGTTCCTTCCGCAAACCTTTCGGCCACCACGACATCGATAGGTACGGGGATTTCTGCGCCACGTTCCTTTGCTTCCAGTGTGAGGCGTTCTGCTTCGTCAATCAAGTCAGGCTCGTAGAGTGATTTGCCCACCGTGTAGCCTTCAGCAGCCAAAAACGTATTGGCAATGCCGCCGCCAATAATAAGCGAATCGACTTTTTTGACCAGAAAGTCCAGCAGCGCCAGTTTGGTGGATACTTTAGAACCGCCCACAATAGCAACCACAGGATGCGCGGGCTTTTCCAAAATTTTGCTAAGCGCTTCAAGTTCTGAGAAAAACAACGGACCCAGGCAGGCTTCTTTGGCATATTTGATAATGCCATGGGTGGAAGATTCAATACGGTGGGAGGTGGCAAACGCATCCATCACAAAAATGTCGCACAAAGACGCCATTTTTTTTGCCAGTTCTACATTATTATCCGTCTCACCATGATTAAATCGCACGTTTTCAAGTAACACAACCGAAGCGTCACCCATATCGAAACCGTCTATCCAGTGCTGGATCAACGGGACTTCCATTTTCAATAGCTTGGACAACTGCCTCGCAATAGGAGCAAGCGAGAAATTTTCTTCATAAACACCCTCTGTCGGCCGGCCAAGATGCGACATCAGGATGACCTGGCCGCCTGCTTTGAGTGCTTGTTTAATAGTAGGAATCGCAGCGCGAATACGAAGATCGCTTGTGATTTCACCATTCTTGAGAGGAACGTTAAAATCTTCTCGAATTAAGACCCGCTTTCCTTTCAGATCAAAATCCGACATCTTTGGAATAGGCATTTACTGCTCCTTAAAGTAACACAGATAGTTGCTGAATTTATTGCATAATAGGCAGAAAAACAATACTGTTGGAAGAGACTTAGAAGGAATCGAGCCGTCCTTACTCGTTGCGCGGGGCTAAGCTTGCAACCAGAAGGCGGTCAAAAAGCCAGACTGCAGCCAATACTTTGTATGATAAAGAATGATCCATTTAATAAAAAATTTTTATTAAACAAGAAGATGTATTATTGCCGTTCGTGCTGAGGAGTGTGCGAAGCACGCGTCTCGAAGCATGAACAGCATGCGATCAACGCCCTTTGAGACGCGACACGTTGTGCCGCTCCTCGAGGCGAACGGTGACGGATTAACCGAATATTCATCTGCTGGAAAGGCATTTTGAATTTGTAGGCAAAGATGCGTTTTTTACTGAAGCAATTTCTACAACTTGAATCATCAAGCGGCATTATTCTCCTCATCGCGGCGCTTGTCGCCCTTCTTTGGGCTAACTCGCCGCTTGCTCCCTTTCACAAACAATTTATCGAAGCCTTTTTGTTTCTCATCAATGAAGGATTGATGGCGATCTTTTTTTTGCTGGTGGGGCTTGAGTTAAAGCGCAGCTATCTGGAAGATGAAATGTCCCAGTTTTCGCAGGTCCTGTTGCCGGCGTTCGCGGCAGTGGGGGGCATGCTCATCCCGGCATTGATTTATTGGGGCGTGAATTATGGCGATCGCGTCACAATGAAAGGCTGGGCGACGCCGGTCGCAACTGACATTGCTTTTGCGCTGGGCGTGCTTTCATTGTTTGGGCGACGCGTGCCGGATGCGCTCAAATTATTTTTAATGGCGCTTGCGATTTTCGATGATATAGGCGCCATTGTCATCATTGCTTTTTTTTACTCGCATAAATTGTCTTATCTGTGGCTGTTTCAATCGGCAGTACTCGTGGGCGTACTTTATCTTTTTAATGTCGTGACTATCCGCTCACTCATTCCCTATCTACTCGTCGGCGCATGGTTGTGGTTATGCCTGCTTAAATCGGGTGTGCACCCTACGGTCGCTGGTGTGCTGTTAGCGCTCGCGATCCCGGAAGATGGACCGCGATATTCTCCTTTGCGTCGCCTGGAAAATGCGCTGCATCCCTGGGTTGCCTACCTTATCATGCCGCTTTTTGCGCTGGCGAATGCGGGGTTTTCATTTGATGAGTTGTCCTGGTCCAGCCTGTTAGACAAAATTGTGTTAGGCATCATGTTGGGTCTTTTTGTTGGCAAACAGTTGGGCGTATTTGGTTTTTCGTGGCTGCTCATCCGATTTCGTCTGGCTAGACTCCCTGAAAAGTCGACCTGGGCGATGTTATATGGCGTTTCCCTTCTGTGTGGGATTGGTTTTACTATGAGCCTGTTTCTTGGTACGCTTTCTTTTCAAAAAGCGAGTTATTTTTTAGCGGAGGTGCGGCTTGGCGTCGCCTTAGGGTCACTTCTGTCTGGAATTTTTGGGGCGCTCGTGTTACTTATTAGTTTTGCCCGCGAGCAACGTTCGTCATAGGAGTAGGGTCTTTGGCTGTGAACATGAAAGAGGTTAATCTGATGCGTCGTGTAATCGGTTGGCTGGTCCATGCGTTTACTGCAAGCGGCGCCTGTGTTGGGCTGCTTTCACTCCTCGCCATTTACGAGCGTAATTTATTATTAGCGCTCTGGTTAATGGGCGCTGCCATTGCAATTGATGCAGTAGATGGCATGTTTGCCCGCATGATTCGAATCAAGGAAGTGGTGCCGGAAGTCGATGGGGCGCTTCTCGACAACATTGTCGATTTCGTTAATTACACGATTGTTCCCTGCTTTTTTCTGTTGGTGACCAATCTGCTGCCAGAATATTGGCGCATTTTATGTGTCATGGTGATCACCTTTTCCTCTGCTTATCAATTTACCCAAGTGGACGCAAAAACCTCCGATCACTTTTTTAAGGGCTTTCCCAGCTACTGGAATATTGCCGTCTTTTATCTGTTTTTCTGGCAGATGAGTCCAGCGACCAATATGACTATTCTGCTTTCGCTTGCCCTGCTGAGCTTTGTGCCTATCAAGTATGTGTATCCTTCCCGGCTTGATTACCTGACTGACAATAAATATCTGCGTTTCGGGATGATTGTCATGACGACGTTATGGGGCATTGCCACCTCCGGCTTGCTATGGTTATACCCGCAATCCAATCATCTGCTTGTAGCGATCTCGGTCGGTTATATGCTGCTTTATATTGGCATCAGTTTATACCGTACGTGGATTCCATTAACTTCCTTTGTCTTTGCCCAAGAATGATCCCGCAGCGAATACTTGTCACAGGCGGCGCAGGCTTTATAGGTTCGCATACGGTTGATTTACTGCTGCAGCAGGACAGGGAAGTGGTCGTACTCGACAACCTGTTTTCCGGCAAACTGAAAAACCTGGACCTGAAACATCCCAACCTTGAATTTGTAGAAGGGGATGTGCTGGAGTATCCACTCATAGAAGATTTGCTGACTCACTGTGATGCCGTGTTGCACCTTGCCGCTATCGCCTCTGTGCCCCAATCTATTGAGAATCCTATTTATACTTTCCAGGTCAATACGCAAGGATTTTTACATGTACTAGAGGCCGTGCGTTCCTCGGGCCGACCTATTCGGCTTGTATATGCCTCGAGTGCGGCCGTGTATGGTGAGGCGCAGAGCTTGCCTTGCCGGGATGATGCGCCATTGTCAGGGATGCTTTTATCACCTTATGCCCTGCAAAAAAAACAGGATGAAGATTACGCTGATCTGTACGAGCGGCTGCACGGCGTCAAAAGTCTGGCCCTGCGCTATTTTAATGTTTACGGCGAACGCCAGGACCCTCATTCACCTTATTCCGGTGTTATTAGCCGGTTTTTGGATGCGTACCAGAATTCAGCGGAGCTGACTATTTTTGGCGACGGTCGTCAGTCGCGTGATTTTATTCATGTCAGTGATGTAGCCAGGGCGAACTGGCTTGCCTTGCAAGGGAGTCATGCAGGCGCAATCAATATCGCGACGGGTCATCCCGAGACACTTCTTAATTTGATTCAATGCCTTGAAGAAGCAGGTGGTCGACCTGCAAAACTGCGTTTTGAACCTGCACGGGCGGGCGATATCCCTTCTTCCTATGCGAGCGTAACAGAAGCTGAAATGCATATCGGCTTTACCGCGACCCTGCCATTAAAAGAAGGCATTAGCCGGCTGGTTAAACAAACTATCCCCTAAACTAGCCAAATCGGTTATCATTAGCCCACTGTTTACATTCCGTGCTGGAGAGTCATCAGATGCAAATAAAAAAGGGGAGTGATTTGGAGCCAGCGTGCTGTGCTCAACGCCATTATGAAATCACACAGGCAGACTTGCCGCTTTCCTGTCCGCCCCGAGACACGCGTGTATGGGATGCGCATCCGCGGGTTTATCTGCCTATTGAAGAAACGGGCCAATTCACGTGTCCCTATTGCGGCGCACAATATGTGCTGAAAGATTTCGTTCCTGTCTAAGTCTAAAAGTAGTTAGTTACTGTTATGCCGCAAAAGATACTCATCATAGGGCCCGCCTGGGTCGGTGACATGGTCATGGCCCAGTGTCTGTTTAAGCTTTTAAAGCAGCGTGATGCCCATGTCATCATTGATGTGCTCGCACCTGCCTGGACATTTTCCTTATTGCAACGGATGCCTGAAGTATCCCAGGCAATAGAAATGCCGCTGACCCATGGTGAATTAAACCTCAAATGTCGCCGCCAAATAGCAAAATCCCTGCGTTCGCGCGCGTATGATCAGGCGATCGTGCTGCCCAATTCATTTAAATCAGCGCTTGTTCCCTGGCTTGCCCGTATTCCAAAGCGCACAGGTTGGCGCGGTGAGTGCCGGTATGTGGTACTAAACGATATCCGCCATCTGGAAAAGAAACGTTATCCGCTTATGATTGATCAGTTTATGGCGCTGGGTTTGCCGCCTGCCGAACCGTTACCCGAGCAGCCGCCTTATCCGGAATTTGAAGTATTGCCAGCTTCCCAGGCGAGCGTGCTCGAAAAGCATAAGCCACTTTGGCGCGGCCGCCCAGTGCTTGCGTTATGTGCTGGCGCAGAATATGGGCCGTCTAAACGCTGGCCGGAAGAATATTATGCGCAGGTTGCCAATCAAAAAATGGCAGAAGGCTGGGATGTCTGGCTGCTGGGTTCCCAGAAAGACCGACCCGTGACAGAGAAAATCATGCAGCTCACAGGGAATCGATGTGACAACCTGGCGGGCAGACCTGATCTGGCGGAAACAATTGATCTGTTATCGCTGGTTTCAGGCGTAGTGACCAACGATTCAGGCTTGATGCATGTGGCGGCAGCGCTTAAAAAACCCCTCATTGCCCTGTACGGCTCAACCAGCCCGGCTTTTACGCCGCCACTGTCGCGTGACGCCACCATTTTACAGCTCAAACTCGATTGTCAGCCTTGTTTTGAGCGTATCTGTCCTCTTGATCATTACCGCTGCATGCGGGATTTAACGCCTGACCGTGTTCTTCAAGCCATGACGACGTGGGGTGGTTAGTATGCGTGTGCTGCTAATAAAAACCTCATCCATGGGTGATATCATCCACACGCTGCCCGCTTTGACTGACGCGGGCAAGGCCGTGCCTGGCATTATTTTTGATTGGTTGGTAGAAGATGCTTTTGTTGATATTCCTCGCTGGCATCCCTGCGTAGATAAAATTATTCCCGTTGCTCTGCGTCGTTGGCGCAAGGGCATTTTTTCACGCGATACACGCGCAGAATGGAAAACGCTTCGCGGCAAGCTGGATCAGCAGCGTTATGATCTTATTCTGGATGCGCAGGGGTTGGTAAAAAGTGCTTTCCTGGCTTTTTTTACCAAAGGCCTTCGTGCAGGGTTAGGCTGGCGCTCAGCGCGCGAAAAGCTAGCATCGCTTGCTTATCAGCGTAAATGTACCGTGAATTTTCATCAGCATGCGATTGTGCGCATGCGCAGCCTGTTTGCACAAGCTTTAGGCTATCACGTGCCTGAGACACTGCCTGAATTTAATCTTGACCGTCAACAGTTTCAGCAGCCGTCTCAGCCGGAAAACTATCTGGTTTTTTTGCATGGTACGACATGGGTAACGAAACAGTGGCCGGAAAAATATTGGATTGAGCTGGGTGAATTAGCGGCAGCCGCAGGTTTTCGCATAAAAATGAGCGGTGGCAATGCGCTTGAAATGGAAAGAGCGGAACGCATGGCTAAACAGTGTGCGGCGATTGAAGTCATACCCTATCTTGGCATTGCCGGCATGGCAGCATTGCTTGCCAATGCAAAAGGAGCGGTGTCGGTGGATACGGGTTTTGGTCATCTGGCAGCCGCGCTGGATGTGCCAACGGTTTCTCTTTATGGGCCAACGAATCCTGCTTTTACGGGGGCATTAGGCCGCACGTCCATTCATCTTGCTACACCATTTTCTTGCGCTCCCTGCTTAAGCCGCACCTGCAGCTACAAAACACCTTCCAGCGTGACACCCGCCTGCTTTGGCACCCTGCCGCCTCAGCGGGTATGGGAAGCGATGCAAGGCTTGATTGGTTAATTACTTTAGCTGGACGTTGGCCATTTTTGTCAAATGATGCTGATTCTACAGAATGGCTGTCATCTTGGGCACAGCGCATTACTGTCCGGTAAATTTCTGCTTTCGTCGTCGTCCCGCGGACAAGCCGCGGGACGACGACGAAAGCAGGATTTCCAAATGCACAATAGGAAATCCTTATCGATGATCGATCTCATCCCCTCTCATTTTTATAATCCACAATAGCGTCAGGCTGATAACTGTCGTCCGTCAGATCAGTATCTTTTTGGGTTTTTTCGATGCAATCATCCATCGTTTCTCTTGCCTCAGTATCATCGAGTGCGCCCATGTTGCGCATGGCGAGATGGCGCCGGTCCAGATGTAAATCGCAATAAGTTGGAAAGGAAGTTATCTGAATGCGGCTGTTTTTGCGGATACTGTCATTGGTATAGGTGTTGGCAATGGGGAAGTAATTACCATAGCCCACGTAGTTGAGTGTGCGCAGGTCCGTTTCAGCTCCTTTAAAATTATTGATGCCTGCATTCCAGAGATAGGAAGCAACTTTTCTGGCGCGTGCCTCTGATAACCTGCGTTCCCAACGCGGACGTGAAAAACCGCTGGTGTTGCCCGAGATAATAATATTGTTGTTGGGATAACGTTGCAGTACCGTTGCGGCACTGTCGAGAATAGGCCCTGCCTGCGGCAGAAATTCTGCTGAATTAGGCTCAAATAATTTATCGCTGGGAATATTAATACCGACAAAGTCGCCGACTTTATAGACTTGTCCACCCGATTGAATCACACCGCCTGCATCATAACGGAGCGTCGTCATGTAGTAACCCAGCGCACCACCGCCCAGACCGCCCACTGTCATGAGCGTTTTGGAGCCGCCAAGGACGGCAATACTTCCTGCGCCTACGCCAGCACCCGCTGCTGCGCCGACGGGACTGCCAGTGGTGTGATTGTTGGAAATAAACGGGTTATAAGAACAACCCGATAGGAAAAATAACATCAACACCAACCTAAGAACGTTTGCTTCCCTTTTCATGGCAACTTCCAAAATGAGATTTTTACGATTATAGCGTGATCAGGCAGTTAAAAAAATGATGATTGCAGTGTTTGGCGGCATAGCAATCAAATTTTGTCGGAAAGCAATATCGATTATTAAAAAGAAGATCATAGAAATAGTCTTTTTAATTAAGTACTATGAATTGAGGAGTCTTTTCACTTTCAAGGTGAAATGCATGAAGCAATTCCTGAAACCGCGTCACTATACGGCCTGGCAGCTAATTAAATTATATTGGCAGTCAGACCAGCGTTCGCATGCTTATTTTGTTTTCACGATCGTCATGATCATGACGATTTTTCTGGTTGGTTTTGACGTTGCCTTCAGTTATTGGGCCAATTATTTTTATAATGCCCTTCAGGCTTATAATATCCGCGAAACGGTTTATTGGCTTATTGTGTTTTGCGTATTGGCGGCGCTTTATATTATTCTCGCTGTCTATCGTTATTATATTTCCCAGCTTTTTGCATTGCGCTGGCGACGCTGGCTCACAGACCAGTTTGTCAATCGCTGGCTAGAGAAGCGCGACTATTATTATCTCGAAACCTTTGATGAACGCACAGATAACCCCGATCAGCGTATTCAGGAAGACGTGGGGGCGCTGGTGACGGCATCGATTTCCCTATCGATGGGTTTGATCAGCTCCATTACCACCTTTTTTGCGTTTATTTATGTGTTATGGGAATTATCTGGCGAGATTCGTTTGCCTCTGGGCCCGCTGGGCACATTACATATACCCGGTTATCTGGTATGGGTTGCGATTGTGTATGCATTAATGGGCACGTATTTTGCTTTCAAAATTGGTTACCCGCTCATCGGACTCAACTTTGAGCAGCAGCGTCGTGAGGCCACATTTCGCTTTGCCGCGATAGATTTACGGTCGCATGCAGAACATGTCGCGCTTTACCGGGGTGAAGCGCATCAGAAAAGCATTTTGGATCGTCTGTTTGGTCGTGTGCTTGAGAATTGGTTTTTTATTATATTGCGACAGAAAAAATTGCTCTGGTTTACTTCCAGTTATAACCAGGTGGCCGTTTTACTGCCGCTTTTGGTCGCGCTGCCCAATTATTTTAACAAGGTTTTTTTATTGGGCGGCCTGATGCAAAGTCTGCGTGCTTTCAGTAGCATTCAGGAAGCCTCCTCCTTTTTTGTCAATGCATATACACAAATTGCTGAATGGCGTGCAGTGGCACGACGTTTAACCACTTTTCTGGATCATCTGCAGGAAATTGATGAAAGCGTAACGCGACAGAAAAAATTAGTGTTTGAGAAAAAACCAGAAAACAAAATCATTTCAAAGCAGGTTACCATTACAACGCCTCAAGGCGCGACCTTGTTAAAAAATATCAATGAAATATTCACGCATGGCAATCATTACTTGATTAAAGGTGTCTCAGGTATCGGAAAAAGTACCTTTATTCGTGCCGTGGCAGGCATATGGCCTTTTGCTGCAGGGGAAATAGTCTTGCCGTTGGAACAAAAGCTGATGTATTTACCGCAAAAACCGTATATGCCGATAGGAACACTGGCAGACGCCATTTTATTTCCTGACCGACAACATAACCCTGATCTGGAAAAAAAGCTGGAACAGGTACTAAAGGATTGCAAGTTGGAAAACCTGATTCCCCGCCTGAACGAAACCGCGTCCTGGTCTGAACAATTGTCTCCGGGTGAGCAGCAGCGCGTGGCGTTTGCACGCGTCCTGTTGCACCAGCCGGACTGGATTTTTCTTGATGAAAGCACGTCCATGCTGGATTTGCAGAATGAAGAATATCTTTATCAACTTTTACGCTCGCGCTTGCCACATTGTTCACTGGTAAGCGTGGGTCATCGTCCCAGCCTGGATGCTTTTCATGATCACATTATTAATATGGCAAAGTATAGCTATCAGCCAGCTGGCTAAACCCACCGAGCAGGCGGAATGATAGAGGATGCTTATTTTTGACATCGCGGGCAAAAAACGGTACTACGCTGGGCAAGACGCAATAACCGTAAGGTAGAAGCGCAGCGCAAGCAGGGTTCACCGTCGCGTCCATAGACTTGTAACTCTACGCTGAAATAGCCGGGTGAACCGGAGGGGCGGGTGAAATCTTTGAGAGTGGTGCCGCCCTTCTTGATGGCTTTTTTTAGTACCGATTGAATGGCCGCGGCGAGTGCCTGATAGTTTGTTCGTGTCAGGCTCCCCGCGGATCGCTCGGGGTGGATACCAGCGTCAAAGAGTGCTTCCGTAGCATAAATATTGCCTACGCCTGCCACAATACGGCTATCCATGATATAAGATTTGATGGCTATTTTTTTATTTTGCGCCTGCTCGTATAGGTAGTCTCCATTAAAAGCACCTGTCAGCGGTTCGGGACCGATATGGCAAAGCAGGGCATGATGCTCAGGCGGCTCAGGTGTCCACAGAACGGCACCAAAGCGGCGCGGGTCAGTTAGACGCAGACATTTTTGATTTTCAAAACAGATATCAAGATGATCATGCTTTTGCGCGGTCGCGGTGCATGGCAGAATGTGCAGGCGGCCAGACATCCCAAGGTGCAGAATCAATGTGCCGTGATCAAAGCCAAATAACAGGTACTTTCCCCGTCTGACTATATTTTGAACAATGCTTCCCTGCAGTTTGGCCTTAAGACGAGGTGGCAGAGGCCAGCGCAACTGCTTGTGGCGCACCACTACTTCCGTTACCTTCTGGTGAATAATATGGGGCTTTATCCCTCTCAGGGTGGTTTCAACTTCAGGCAATTCGGGCATTGCTATTATTTTCCTCGTCGGAATGGTTAGGTGTGGTATTATAGGGCAAATTTCATAAGAGGAGAGGGCCATCATTATGTTTGGCTTAATACAGTTACCGTGGTGGGGATATGTTGTTGTACTGATGGTATTAACGCAGCTTACCATTTTTTCAGTGACACTTTATTTACATCGCTGCCAGGCACACCGTGCGCTGGAGCTGCATCCGATCGTGAGCCATTTTTTCCGTTTCTGGCTGTGGCTGACAACCGGCATGGTCACAAAAGAGTGGACCGCTATCCATCGTAAGCATCATGCCAAGGTGGAAACGGATGAAGATCCGCATAGCCCTATTGCAAAAGGAATCAAAAAGGTCTTCTTTGAAGGCGCTGAACTTTATCGTGAAGAAGCCAAGAACAAGGAAACCATGGAGAGATATGGTGAAGGTACGCCGGATGACTGGATTGAGCGCCATCTTTACACCCGTCATAGCGCACTCGGCATTTCGATTATGCTGGGGGTGAACCTGCTTCTGTTTGGCACAATCGGCATTACTATCTGGGCCCTGCAAATGGCTTGGATTCCCTTCTTTGCTGCCGGTGTTGTTAATGGTATTGGCCATTATTGGGGCTATCGCAATTTTGAATGCAAAGATGCTTCACGCAATATTATTCCACTGGGTATTTTTATTGGCGGTGAAGAATTGCATAACAATCATCACGCCTATGCAACTTCCGCGAAATTCTCCTCCAAGTGGTGGGAAATGGATATAGGCTGGTGGGTGATTCGCTTGCTGCAGTTTTTCCGCCTGGCAAGTCCCAAGCGTGTGCTGCCAAAGCTTAAGGAACTGCCCAGCAAAAACTATATTGATACGGATACCTTGAAAGCGGTCATTACCTATCGCTTCCAGGTGCTCGCTCGTTATACGCGGGAAGTAATTTTGCCGGCGCTGCGGGAAGAAAAAAAACGCGCCAGCAAAACGAGCCGTCTTTTGCTTGATCGTGCGCAGACCTCGCTGGTTCGTGATGTTTCCTTTATGAAAGCATCCCAAAAAATGCGTTTGGCGAATGTGCTGGAAAATTTTCACTCTCTACAGATTGTTTACCAATTTCGCATTCGATTACAGGATATCTGGAGCAAAAGTACCGCCAGCCAGAAAGAGCTATTGGAAGCTTTACAGGAATGGTGCCAGCAGGCTGAAGAAACAGGCATCGAAGCTTTACGCCGGTTCTCGAGCCGTCTGAAAACCTACGTTCCGCAGGAAACAGCAAGATAAAGATATGCCCCGGGCTTTTTGAAGCCCGGGTCTTTTGTCATCCATCCCCGCACAGGCGCACCGGTAATGTATATCGGGGCCAACAAACAAAATGCTCAATAATGCTGTCATCCTGAGCGCAGCGGCTGTCATCCTGAGCGCAGCGAAGGATCTCCTTTTGTACATCGGGAGATCCTTCGCTGCGCTCAGGATGACAGCCGCTGCGCTCGCAACGACAGGTGCAGTTTCATCAGCGAAATAGGCAACCTTTACAGCAAGACAAGGAGCATGCAACAGTGTCGACTTGCTCGCCGGCGAGCGAAATTTGCAGCGGGTTTAAGGAGCCGAAAAAGAAAAAAGCCCACTTCGACTATGCGAAGACGGGCTCATCAAGACATCCAAATTTAAAGAGAGGTGATGTTTTAAATCTTGGTTTCTTCAAACAACACATGCATACCGCTTTTGCCGGTGGCTGTGTTGTAAGCACGTGGATCATAGTGCTTCATTTTCAACTTTTCAGTAGTTTTCTTTTTATTTTTGGTTGTGGTACGGAAGGTACCTGTTGGTTTGCCTTCTTTGGTTTTACCGGTGGAAAGCATTTTGATTTTATCGCGCATGAGATATTACCTGTATTCTTTCTTAGCCAGCGATTTGGTCGCGTAATTTCATGTCATTCAGAACCGCTTCGATACCATACTTATCAATGATCCGTATGCCGCGTGTACTGACACGGATGCGTACAAAACGCTTCTCGCTTTCTAACCAGAAACGTTTATATTGCAAATTTGGCAAGTAGCGACGTTTGGTTTTGTTGTTGGCGTGAGAAACGTTATTTCCCACCATTGGGCCTTTGCCCGTAACTGGACATTTTTTAGCCATATCTTGCTCTCTATACTGATCTTAAAATTGTCTAAATACCTTTTATACAAGGGTGCAACTTATACCAGAAAGTCGCGGCGAGAGCAATAAGGCTTATAGTAATCCCGCTTCAGCAAAGGAAAAATGAGCTGAGTGGCCGATGATAATATGATCGACCAGATGGATATCCACCAGAGCGAGCGCCTGGCGTATGACCAAGGTTACTTCCTTATCCGCCGTACTGGGACGGGGAAGGCCAGAGGGGTGATTGTGGGCAAGAATAGCCTTGCAGGCATTATGTGCAAGGCCTCGTCGGACGATTTCACGCGGATAGACAGCTGCTTCATTGACGGTGCCGTGGAACAGTTCCTCAAAAGAGAGCAGCCTGAAATGGTTATCCATGTAGAGACAGGCAAAGAC
Source organism: Aquicella lusitana (assembly GCF_902459475.1). NCBI lineage: Bacteria > Pseudomonadati > Pseudomonadota > Gammaproteobacteria > Legionellales > Coxiellaceae > Aquicella > Aquicella lusitana. The sequence continues at coordinate 196,915 of NZ_LR699114.1, forward strand.
TTCATTTGCGTAATCTCGCAGGCGATCTGCCAGAAAGCATTGCACCGCGCGGCTATTATTCAAGACTTCACCAATGGAAAGGGCCTCGCCCAGATAACGTTTGCCCAGTTCCGCTGCGGCTTTGAGCGCTGCATATTTTGCCCGGCCCAAACCTTGTTTTTGGGTCAGAAGGGCAGCTTGGGTGCGAAGGAGCTTTTTCAGGCCGCCGTATTCGGTCAATATTTCTTTAGCGAGATCCAATGCTGTTTTGCCGCGTGTGCCGGTTTTGATAAAGATGGCGATAAGTTCGGCATCAGTCAGGGCTTCAGCACCGTGGGCAAGCAGTTTTTCCCGGGGACGGTCCTCATGCGGCCAGTCGGTGATTCGCATGGCATTTTTTCTCCTATTCAGATTTCAACGAAGTTGAAAATAGTGGTGTTCAGGAATTTCTTTTGGGCGGGTCTAACGTGATCGCATGTTATGTACCAGAGGCGATCCTTTTGAAAGGACTGCACCTGATGCGAAAAAGAATCGTTATGGGAAGAAGAATAATCGCAGCTACATTATTTGTGAGTATAATAACAACCACATCGAAAAAGAAGCTCCGTGAAGCGCACTTAACGATAGTCCTGCTGCAGACAGGCGGCGAGCGCTCTTACTAAATTAGCCAGAGGCATAAAATGACATTATTTCTCGCAAACAAACACATCCTGCTGGGGGTGACTGGCAGTATCGCCGCCTATAAAAGCGCTGAACTCGTCAGACGCCTGCGGGAAGCGGGAGCAATAGTACGTGTGGCAATGACAGAGAATGCTAAACGGTTTATTACACCGCTGACCATGCAGGCTGTTTCAGGCTACCCGGTGCATGATGATCTCTTTGATGTACACGCAGAAGCCGCGATGGGGCACATTGAACTGGCTCGTTGGGCGGATTTGATTCTGGTTGCGCCAGCCACCGCTGATTTCATGACACGTCTTGCCCATGGCCATGCTGATGATCTGCTGACGACTCTGTGCCTCGCGACCAAGGCGCCACTTGCCGTCGCTCCCGCCATGAATCAGGGTATGTGGAAGCATGCGCTGACACAGACAAACAGGCAGGTTCTGCTAGATAAAGGTGTCCATATTATCGGCCCGGGCGAAGGAAATCAGGCCTGCGGTGACGTGGGGCCAGGCCGTATGACCGAACCCGCCGAAATTGTGGAAAAGGTAAATGCGATTTTCTCATCCGGCCTATTGGCAGGTCTAAAAATAATAGTCACCGCGGGGCCGACGCATGAAGCCATTGATCCCGTGCGCTTTATGACAAATGGCAGCTCGGGAAAGATGGGGTACGCCCTTGCGGAAGCTGCGAGCGAAGCGGGCGCAGACGTGACACTGGTTAGCGGTCCGGTAAATATCCCGAAGCCCTCCCATCTGGAGAAGCTGGATGTGGTCACTGCTCAGGAAATGTACGAAACGGTAATGAGAAAAGTTGCTGAATATGATATCTTTTTAGCCGTTGCGGCGGTGAGCGATTATCGTTGCGAGACGATTGCGCCCCAAAAGATTCATAAAGAGGAAGGCCCGGTTCAGCTTACCCTGACTCGCAATCCAGACATTGTCGCAAGCGTGGGGCAGTTAGCGCGCAAGCCGTTTATCGTGGGCTTTGCGGCAGAAACAGAAGATGTAATCGCGCAGGCAAAAGCAAAAAGGCTGCGCAAGAAGATGGACATGATTATTGCTAATCAGGTAGGCAGTGGAGCTGGGATGGGTGCGGATGAGAATGCCGTTACCCTCATTAGTGCAGAGAATGAAATCAGCCTGCCGCTGATGCCGAAGCGGAAATTGGCCAGGCAGTTAATCAAGCTTATAGCAGAAGCATTCAACAAAGCGGAGCGGCGTCAATGATAGTGAGGCAGCGATCCGAGATAAAACTTATCGAACAAGAGGGAAGGTGATGACTGAAAAATTAATGCAAGAGCAGCATGCGATGATGACAACACAACAACCTGAGCAGCATTCCCAGCCTGTGCAATTAAAGATTCTGGATCCGCGGATTGGGACCACCTTTCCGCTGCCGCGCTATGAAACAGCTGATGCTGCAGGACTTGATTTACGCGCGTGTCTTGAAACGGCGTTAACCATTGCTCCGGGCGAGACGCATCTCATTCCCACGGGGATATCAATTTATATAGGCAATCCGCATATCGCAGCTGTCATACTGCCCCGCTCGGGTCTTGGCCACAAACATGGACTGGTTCTCGGGAATCTGGTTGGGCTGATCGATGCTGATTATCAGGGCCCGCTCATGGTTTCCTGCTGGAACCGCGGTCAGTCGTCCTATACCATTACACCCGGCGATCGTATTGCCCAACTGGTTTTTTTACCCATTGTGCGTGCGCATTTTGATGTTGTGGATGATTTTGCCATGACTGCACGCGGTTCAGGTGGTTTTGGCCATTCAGGAAAAAATTAATATGCTGGCTGCCGCTTCCGTCACTACATTGCCTGCGTCTATTTTTCGTGCCTATGATATTCGCGGTATTGTAGGCGAAACGCTGACAGAAGAAATTGTCTTTCTCATTGGCAAAGCGGTCGGTTCTCTGGTGCGAGAGCGCGGAGAAAATCAGATTTGTATTGCACGGGATGGCCGTTTGTCTGGGCCGTCATTATTGAAAGCACTGAGCGAGGGGATTCTATCTTCAGGCTGCGATGTCATGAATATTGGCATGGCGCCTACCCCATTGCTTTATTATGCGACGCACGTGTTCGAAGGCCATTCAGGTATCATGCTAACAGGTAGTCATAATCCGCCTGACTATAATGGTCTAAAAATTGTCGTACAAAACACAACCCTTGCGGAAGAGCAGATTGAAGGGCTTTATCAGCGCATTATTACACAGCGTTTTAGCAATGGCAGTGGTACTTACCGTGAAGTCAATATTGTCGAACGTTATATTCGTGAAGTGACCCAAGGTGTTCAACTCGCGCGTCCTTTAAACATTGTCATTGATGCAGGGAACGGTGTGACTGGCATGATTGCGCCTGCGTTATTTCGCGCGCTAGGATGCAAGGTGCATGAGCTATTCTGTGAAGTGGATGGCACATTTCCCCATCATCATCCGGATCCCAGTCAACCTGAAAATTTACGACATCTGGTAAAGGCTGTGCACGATACGAATGCGGATATAGGCCTTGCTTTCGATGGTGACGGCGACCGTTTAGGTGTAGTGACCTGCAGCGGCGACATTATTTTTCCTGATCGCCTGTTGATCCTGTTTGCTCAGGCGCTCTTGTCCACACAGCCAAACGCAAAAGTAATTTATGATGTGAAATGCACAAACCATCTGGATACTATTGTTCGCGCCCTGCAAGGTGAGCCGATTATGTGGAAGACAGGCCACTCGCTCATCAAGGCAAAAATGGCTGAAACCCGTGCTGAATTGGGCGGCGAGATGAGCGGCCATTTCTTCTTTAAAGATCGCTGGTACGGATTTGATGATGCTCTATATGCAGGCGCCAGACTGCTTGAGATTATCGCAAAGGAAAAAAACAGCGACTTGTTATTTTCTGCTATCCCAAATAGCGTCAATACAACGGAACTGAAAGTATGGGTCAGTGATGAAGAGAAATTTGAATTAATGCAGCAGCTGATTGCCAGCGCAAATTTTGATGAAGCGAAAGATATCATGACTATCGACGGCCTGCGCGTGAATTTTGCTGAGGGTTGGGGACTGGTGCGTCCATCCAATACCACGCCTTACCTTATTTTGCGATTTGAAGCCCTGAATCAAGCTATTTTGGAAAAAATTCAGCTGCTTTTTCGCGAGTGGATGCTGTCTGTGAAACCGGATTTGGTGTTGCCGTTTTGAAAAAAGAATATGACATTGTTATTGTTGGCGGCGGCATTGTAGGTTCCGCGCTTGCTGCCATGCTTGCCCAGCAGACTGCTTTGTCTGTTGCCGTACTGGAAGCGCAGCCGAGCATTTCTGCCTGGTCTGCGTCTGCTTATTCCCATCGTGTCAGTGCTATCACGCTTGCATCGCAGCGAATTTTCCAGGCGCTTGATGTCTGGGAAGCAATACGGCAAAAACGAGTCAGTCCCTTTAACGGAATTCAGGTTTGGGATGCAAAAGGCAAAGGCGAAATTGAATTTTATAGCCGCGAGATTGCAGAACCTTTGCTGGGATTTATTATCGAAAACAGTGCCATGCAAAGTGCGTTAATAGAAAAAATACAACATCGCACACAGGTTGATTTTATTTATTCAGTCAATCTTGCAGAGATAGTAGATGGAGAGAGCGGCATTGAATTGATTGCGGATAATGGCGGCCGATTTTCCACGCGATTGGCGGTGGCAGCGGATGGAGCTTCATCCTGGTTACGCAGCCGGGCAGGGATTGAGGTGGAAAAATATGATTACGAACAGCATGCCATTGTTGCCACCGTACATACTGCGCTGCCACATCAGGATATTGCCCGGCAGGTTTTTCTGGAAACAGGGCCGCTTGCTTTCCTGCCTTTGTGTCCGTCTCACGCTTGTTCTATTGTCTGGTCGTTGCCGGTGGAAGAAGCAAAATACCAGTTGTCACTGGATGACGAATCGTTTAAACAAGTGCTGGCGCAAGCGTTCGACCATCGTTTGGGCGATATCCTCTCACTTGAGCGCCGTTATGCGCTTCCGCTGTATAGACAGCAGACACGGCAATACATACGACAGCATGTGGCGCTGGTGGGTGATGCCGCGCATACTGTTCATCCGCTGGCGGGTCAGGGCGTGAATATGGGCTTGCTGGATGCGGCGAGCCTGGCTGAAATCATTATTGACGCGCATCAGCAGCGAAGAAATTTTGCAAGCTTTGCAAATCTGCGTCGTTATGAGCGCTGGCGCAAGGCCGATAATCTCGCCATGTTAGCCGGGGTTGATATGATTAAAAATCTATTTGCCAGTGATAAAAAAACCGTCCGTTCCCTCCGATCGTTTGGACTCAGCATGACAAACTATTTGCAATGGATAAAAAACGGATTTACCCGATACGCTGTCGGCGATCGAGGCGGATTGCCACGCATTGCGACGTGAGATTCGTCTCCCTGTTATTGGGCTTTTGTCATCCTTCGCTGCGCTCACTACTGTCCGGTGAATTTCCGCCGGCCGTCGTCCCGCGACTTGTTCGCGGGATCCAGACGCCGCGAACAAGTCGCGGGACGACGAGAACAGAAATTTACCGGACAGTAATGTCGCTGCGCTAGTCCAGTTATAAGTACAGTTTTTTGCTATTACCCACATCGCATATTTTGCATAGTTCGTTTAGCTGCTCATACATGAGCTTAAGGTTTTTTTCTGGCGTATTGCTTTGCGAAAAGAGCACCACATTCGCATAAAGCTGGGAACCGTTTTTATCCGGCTTATTTAAAAATCGCTTTCTTATTAGCTGATCAAAGCCTTCGGTAGCTATCATGGCGACTTCAAGCAGCGTGATGGTTGGATTAGCGCTTGAAGCATTTTGTGCCTCTATGATTTTGTTAATCATGGTTTGATAGAGTCCGCGAAAACTGTTATTTGTCTCGGTTTTCAGTTTGTCACTCAATTCGTGCTGAATTTTTAGCAAGAGCAAATCCACTATTTCATTTCGAAAATTGGCAATGGGCATATTGCAATACTGAGCGGCGTCAGGGATTTCCTGCATTAATTTATCCAGGTCTTCCAGGTTATCTTCTTCTTTTAAATAGATCGTGAAAAGACGGCGTGCATAGACGCGTGTATGGAGAAAACTAATATTTTGCGCGTCTATTTCACCTGGCGCCAGGATGCCTTTTTTAATCCACAAGTAGAGGGTTGGGTGTGATTCGATCAATGCAATATCTTCGGGCAGGAGTTTGTTGAGTTGATCCACCGTGGCATATTGATTTCCCAGCAAGTAGGCAATTTTTTCTCCGCTTTCATTCGCAAGCACAGGTGAAATGCCCATTAACCTTGTCAAATCCATATTATGGTTTGTTACCAGCTCGCGAATAGTCGGCTTAGTAAAAAACCTGACATCAGCCTCATTTATTTTGCGCAGCCTCCACCAGTTTATCGAGCCTTTCATGTTCATGAAGTAAGCCATATAGGTGGGCGAAAGCAAGAGCGGTTTTATACACGACGGCAACCGCATCGCTTCTCGAAGAGCTATTTTTTTGTTAGCGGCCAACTTCAGCATTGGCGGAAGTAAAAGTAGTTTTCCTTGCGGCTCCGTAATAAAGCCCAAAGTATCAAGTTTGTTAGCGTCTTCTTGGAGAAGCGAGTAATAATAGTGATTGGATAGGACTTGTATGCCCCAGGGCGTCAGTGTTTTTGCCTTTTTGATGGAGCATAAACTGTTTTCGATTAAGCGCATGGCCAAAGGGGAAAGCAATATATCAGCTTGTTGGTCATCAAGCGGTATCAGGTCTGGAATAAGGGTAGGATGGTTTTTAAGTAGCTGAGTATAAAAGCGATGTGCCAGCAGTCTGTTGATGGGCGAATAAATCAAGGCTTCTTTGGTTTTGCTATTCAAATAATATAATTTTGATAGGTCACTTACGATGATTTTGGCTACTTCCTTTTCCGCAAATGCTTTTGCATCTTTTTTAAGTTTTTCCATAAACGCATCTTCCTCCGAATCCGAAGAGAGCACGGGGAAGAGTTCAAAATTACGGACAACAAGCGGTGTGAAGACAGTTGGCGGATATTCAACATCAATATGCAGATCAAAGGCAGGAGTAAGATCATACACATTCAATTCACGATCAATATCCATGGGGATCTTCAGACTTGCCTTATATATTTTCCCCTCCTCGATTTCCAACTCATAAGGATGGCTACCGCTATCGATTGCCATTTTTTCGCTCTGGAAGGGAGTAACATACTGCGATTGAGGAATGAGTGATAGGATGGTTGATAGATTAATGTGCGTGCTCAAATCGAGATGAGCGATCGTTGCGGCCTGTTGCAACTGTTGCAAGAGATATTGCGCCACATAGTGCCGCACTTCACCCAGTTTGGTATTGCTTCCCTGGTCTTCCAGTCGAAGGAAGGTGCTCTGGGGATTCACAAAGCATTGCCCGAGACGGAAATAAGGATGACTGTCATCCACTTCGTTCTTCAGGGCTTTTATTAATTCAGCAATTTGGGTTTGTAAAGTGGTTTTGTCTGTTGCAAAAGTGAGTAATTCATTGAGGGTAAATCGGATAGATTCTTCCTGGGCGGGTGATAGCGCCATTGTACTTTCTCCATGTATCAGGACAACAATAAATCCAATCATAATCAACTAAGCTTAAGGTAGGCTTAGCGAATGCGATTGTTGTTGATTATTTTTAAGGCAATCGCAGACTTTGCAATGACAGGCACTTCTACTTTACACAATGAAACGCTATACTCGTTTTCCTCTGCAAGCACCCATTAAGTAAGGGAAAATCACGTGGGCAAACATACACCTTTTTATGATTTACACCTCAAGGCAAACGCCAAGATGGTTGATTTCGCCGGATGGGACATGCCGCTTCATTACGGATCCCAAATTCAGGAACACCACCAGGTTCGCCAGCACGCCGGCATGTTCGATGTTTCGCATATGGGTGTGGCGGATATCCATGGCAGTGATGCCACGTCTTATTTGCGATTATTGCTCGCTAATGATGTAGACCGGTTAACGAATGGCAAAGCGCTTTATTCCTGCATGCTCAATGAAGAAGGGGGCGTGATTGATGATCTGATTGTTTATAAGGTCGCGGATGATTTTTATCGCGTTGTGATTAATGCGGGAACGCGCGAGAAAGATCTGGAATGGATGCGAAAGTTTGCCCAACCTTTTGATGTTCGCATCGAAGATCGGACGGATCTGGTCATGCTGGCTGTGCAAGGACCGGAAGTCAAAGACAAAATGGCGCAATTTTTGCCGCAGTACGCCGAGAAGCTCCAGCATTTAAAGCCCTTTCATTTTGCTATCGTAGATGATCTGTTTATTGCCCGTACCGGCTATACAGGCGAAGACGGTTATGAAATGATATTTTCCGCCAGCCTTGCAGCAGATTACTGGGAGAAATGGCTCAATTTGGGCGTTGTACCCTGCGGCCTGGGTGCGCGGGATACGCTTCGTTTGGAAGCAGGATTAAACCTTTACGGGTCTGACATGGATGAAACCGTGACACCGCTCGAATCCAATCTGGCCTGGACAGTGGTCATGGAACCTAAAGATCGGCGTTTCATCGGAAGAGATGCGCTGGAGAAACTGACACAGGAAGGTGTCAAACGCAAACTGGTCGGATTAGTCCTGGAAGGTCCCGGCATTATTCGCAACCATCAGAAAGTGGTGATGAATAGTCACGGAGAAGGCGAAGTGACGAGCGGCGGTTATTCGCCCACGCTGGATAAAAGCATTGCATTGGCGCGTATTCCGACGAGCGATATCGCAACTTGCCATGTTGAAATTCGCAATAAACAAATTCCGGCACGCATTATCAAGCCGCCATTTGTGCGCAATGGCAAAAAAATGTTTTGAGCTTTTGCTCTGCTCTCTTCCGTTTGGCGGAGAGAAGAAAGAGTGAAAGGAAGTTTATACTGGGAGTAACGTTGATATGAGTAACATACCGCAAAATCTGCACTATACAAAAACGCACGAATGGGTAAAAAAAGAGGATGAATTTATCACCATTGGCATCACCGATCATGCGCAAACGATGCTGGGTGATCTTGTTTATGTGGAGCTGCCTGCACCGGACAGCAATCTGGATACAGGTCAGGAATGCGCTGTTGTTGAATCAGTCAAGGCAGCGGCAGATGTCTACTGTCCTATCCCTGGCGAAGTCATTGAAGTCAATGAAGCCGTCATTGAAAACCCGCAACTCATTAATCAGGATCCTTATGGCAAGGGCTGGCTTTTCCGCGTGCGTCCTTTTGACAAAAGCGGTTCCAGTTTGTTGAATGCGGATGAATATTCAAAAGTAGTCGCTTCCGAGGCACATTAATCGGATCCATTATTCTGGAGACAAGCATGCCGTTTATTCCTCATACAGATCAAGATATCAAGGAAATGCTCGATACCATTGGCATACGCAATATAGATGCGTTGTTTGACGAGATTCCTGCTTCATTGCGTCATGCGCCATTAGACAGCATCCCAGCTGGGATGTCTGAAATGGAATTGGGTCTGCTCATGCGTGAACGAGCAAGACAGGATGGCGGTATGCTTTGTTTTATCGGTGCGGGTGCTTATGAACACCATATTCCCGCCGCAGTGTGGGATGTTGCAACACGCGGCGAATTTTATACGGCTTATACGCCTTATCAGGCAGAAGCAAGCCAGGGCAGTCTGCAGCTGATTTATGAATACCAAAGCATGATGGCCCATCTGATGGGAATGGAAGTATCCAATGCTTCTTTATACGATGGCGCGACCGCGCTTGCCGAGGCAATTCTCATGGCGGTACGGCTTTCCAAAAGCGATAAATCCACCATTTTAATGCCACGGACTGTGCATCCGCTTTATCGCCAGGCAGTCCATACCATCGTCAGCCAGCAAGCTATCACTCTAAAGGAAGTGCCGTATCAGCCGGAAACGGGGAAAATTAACATTCAGGCGCTCAAGGGATTAATCTCGGATGAAGTAGCGGCGCTTGTGATCCCGCAGCCTAATTTTTTTGGTGTGCTGGAAGATGTGGATGCGCTTGTGGAGCTTGCGAGTGAGAAAAACATTTTAACCATTGGCGTCGTGAATCCGATGGCCATGGCGCTGCTGAAACCGCCTGGGCAATGGGGCAAGAACGGTGTAGATATTGCGTGCGGCGAAGGACAGCCACTTGGCATTCCACTGGCGTCCGGCGGTCCTTATTATGGTTTTATGTGTTGTAAAAAATCACATGTACGCCAGATGCCGGGCCGCGTTGTGGGCCGCACGGTGGATCTTAACGGAAAACCAGGTTATGTCCTGACCTTACAGGCACGCGAACAACACATTCGCCGCGCCAAAGCGACTTCCAATATTTGTACCAATCAAGGTCTCATGGTCACCGCATCTACCATTTATATGAGCTTGATGGGTCCGCAGGGTTTGCGACATATCGCTGCGCTCTGTCACGACAAGGCGCGTGAAATGCAACAAACATTAACTTCGATTCCAGGCGTTTCTGCGGTTTTTAACGCGCCTTATTTCCATGAAATCGTGCTGCGAATCGATGCTGATGCTGAGCATGTGCTGCACGAACTGGCGAAGCGTCATATTCAATGCGGTTATGCGCTGAAACAAAGCTATCCCGAATTAGGGGACTGCCTGTTGTTGTGCGCGACGGAAACCAAGACCAGCGACGATATTAAATTGCTGGCTGAGCAGTTGCGTGATGTTCTGGGCAATGATGTTTTTAATGGAGGCAAACTGGCATGTCAGGCTTAATCTTCGAAAAATCACGCAAAGGTCGTTACGCCAAAGCGCAATGGCCCACTCAGGAAAGTGAAGCGTGCGATGATATCCCACCGTCGCTTTTGCGGACGGATGTGCCCTGTTTGCCGGAAGTATCCGAACTTCAGGTCGTGCGGCATTATACTAATCTCTCCAAAAAGAACTTTTCCATCGATACGCATTTTTATCCGCTTGGCTCCTGCACCATGAAATACAATCCCCGCGGCGTGCATCGCCTAACATCATTGGAAGGATTTTTGCAGCACCATCCTTTGTCACTGGAAGAAAACAGCCAGGGTTTCATGGCGTGTGCTTATGAATTGCAGGAAATACTGAAAACCGTCACCGGCATGAAGGAAGCGGCTTTATCACCCATGGCGGGCGCACAAGGTGAGTTTGCAGGTGTGGCAATGATTCGTGCTTACCATCGCGCGCGCAATGATTTGGCCCGCGATGAGATATTGGTGCCGGATGCAGCGCATGGCACCAATCCTGCTTCGGCTGTTCAATGCGGATTTAAAGTGCGCGAGATTCCAACCGATTCCGAGGGAAATGTTGACATCGAAGCGCTAAAAGCGGTGGTGGGGCCGAAGACCGCCGGCATTATGTTGACAAACCCTTCTACCCTGGGTGTCTTTGAGCAGAAGATTCAGGAAATTGCCCGCATTATCCATGAGGCAGGCGGTTTGCTTTATTATGATGGAGCGAATTTTAATGCCATTCTGGGAAAGGTTCGTCCAGGTGACATGGGTTTTGACGTGGTCCATCTTAACTTGCACAAAACTTTTGCGACGCCGCACGGCGGCGGCGGTCCTGGCAGCGGCCCGGTGGTCGCTAACGAACGGTTAGTGCCTTATCTGCCCGTGCCGCGTGTAGCAAAAGAAGGACGTCGCTATCGGTGGCTGACAGAAAAAGATTGTCCGCAAAGCATAGGACGTCTGTCAGCCTTCATGGGCAATGCAGGAATTATTATGCGCGCGTATCTCTATGCGCGGCTCCTTGGCAAGGAAGGATTAAAACGCGTTTCCGAATTTGCAACGCTGAATGCCAATTACCTGCAGGCTCGTTTAAAAGCGGCCGGCTTCACTCTTGCTTACCCCACTCGTCGGGCAAGTCATGAATTCATTATTACCTTGAAGGGTGAAAAAACGTTGGGCATTACTGCGCTGGATGTTGCCAAGCGCTTATTGGACTACGGTTTTCACGCCCCAACGATGTACTTTCCCTTGCTGGTACCGGAATGTCTGTTGATTGAGCCCACGGAAACGGAAACCAGAGAAGTGCTGGATGCCTTTGCCGACGCTTTAATTCAGATTCTGGAAGAAGCAAAGCAGAATCCGAGCCTTTTGAAAAATGCACCTCATACCTTACCGGTACGCAGACTGGATGATGTCAGGGCGGCAAGAGAGCTTGATTTGGTGTATAAGCCAGAAGAAAAATAAAGCGGATGGTGTTGTTAAGAGCCATTTTTAATAAGTCATGCCAGCGCTCGCTGGCATGACAAACGTGCGATTTACTCCGGGTATCCAGAAAATTTTGAATTATTGTACGTTGGTTGAAGGTTAAGAAAAGAGGAAATGCTATCTTAACGAAACGACTGGTTTAGCGCTTTTCTTTTCTTGTTGTTCATTTTCCTGTGCTGGCTGAATAATTTTGGTTTCGGGAAATTTCTCTTTTATAATTTTCAAGGCGATATCTGCATTTTTCTTTACCATAAATTTGATTGCCATGGCTGTGCAAAATAAACCAGTCACCGGTTCCGTAATACCCATGTCAATGTTTTGTTCTCGGGCGGCTTTTTTTAGCATGGAGAGAATGAGGGAGCCATTATTGTATTCGCCGATAGACGTGTTGCCGTCGGAGATAGCTAACGTCTTATTATCGATGAGCTTAACAGTAGTTATACAGTTTTTCATGGGTATGGACCTTGTTGATCGGTTAATTCTCATACTGGATTTTGGCCATTTTACAAAATGCTCGATAATGCTGTCATCCTGAGCGTAGCGCATTACTGTCCGGTGAATTTCCGCCTGCCGTCGTCCCGCGACTTGTTCGCGGGATCCAAACGCCGCGAAGCGGCGAGAAGCAGCATCCATAAAACCCTTTAAATGTTTGCTGGATCCCGCGAACAAGTCGCGGGACGACGAGGAGAAGTTTTAAACAAAGTTGTCTTTCCATCGGCGCAGAGAAGTAAACACAGCCACAGGGTTTTTGAGAGAACTACCGTCGTGTTTTTCAGCGCTGGTAATGATTTCAGGCACATCACAGCGTAAAAACGGATTGGTCGCTTTTTCTTCAGCGAGGGCACAGGGGAGAGTGGGAAGGTCTTTTGCTCTCAGATGTTTAACGTGTTCTAAGCGTTCATAAATTTTTTGATTGTCCGGCTCCACCGCTTCGGCAAAGCGAAGATTGGCGAGTGTATATTCATGTGCGCAATAAATTTTTGTGGTATCAGGCAGCGCTGCTATTTTTTGCAGGGAAGCGTATAACATCTCGGGTGTGCCTTCAAATAATCTGCCGCAACCTGCAGCAAAAAGTGTATCGCCACAAAATACACTGTCTTGTGCATAATAGGCGATGTGGCCGAGCGTGTGTCCCGGAATGTCTACTACCTGCAAGGTTAGAGGAAAATGATCAATAATAATTTCGTCCTTTTCCTGCACTTTGTGGGTGACCCCCCGAATAGTTTCCTTCGCTGGGCCATAGACGGGTACGGAATAGAGATTGCTAAGCTCAACAATGCCATTGGTATGATCCCAATGATGATGAGTGACAAGTATGCCGACAGGTAATAGATGATGTTGGGTTATATAGTGAATGACAGGTGCGGCTTCACCCGGATCAACAATAAGGACATGGCGCTGATGCTGATCAATGAGCGCCCACACATAATTATCTTTTAGAGTGGGAATCGGGTGGATAGTGATGTGTGCCATATTATCCTCCTGGATATAATTTGATTATACACCAGACCTACCTTGGTTCATGTTTCCTGTTACCCACTACCATTCCCCTTATCGGCTGCATAATCTTTTCCTTCATGGTCTGCCATGGAGTAGAATGAATAAAGGCAAAAAAATAGGCTATATCGAGCAAGGACAGGGATGGACGATGCAAGAAGTAGCACCACTTATTTATGACCTCGCAGTGATGCTGGGGGTGGCAGGTATCGTTGTTTTATTATTTCAACGTATCCATCAACCCGTTGTGTTGGGTTATCTTGTTGCTGGAATGATTATCGGGCCGTATACACCGCCTTATGCCTTCATCAATGATGTTCCGAACATCCAGCTACTTTCAGAATTGGGTGTTATCTTCCTGATGTTTTCACTGGGCTTGGAATTCAGCTTTCACAAGCTGAAGCGGGTAGGTTTTTCTGCATCCATGGTGGGCTTGATTGAAGTCGTGCTGATGTTCGTTATCGGCTATATCGCAGGAAAAATCCTGGGTTGGCCTCACTATGACTGTCTCTTTCTCGGTGCGGCGCTCTCTATCTCCTCTACTACTATTATCATTAAAGCTATAGATGAACTCAAACTTAAAACCAAACGTTTTGCTGAGCTGATATTCGGCGTATTGATCGTTGAAGACTTGTTGGCAATTTTACTGCTGGTAGCACTTTCGACTGTCGTAATTACCAAGAATATCTTTTCATTCAATATGGTTATTGCGGCCATCAAGTTGATTATTGTCGTTGGAGGATGGTTCTTGATCGGCTATTTTTTAGTGCCGCCTTTATTCCGAAGAATAGCAAATTATATTAGTCAGGAAACGCTTACGATTATCTCTGTTGCTCTATGCCTTTTTTTAGTCTGTGTGGCAGCTTATTTTCACTATTCCACTGCGCTCGGCGCTTTTATCATGGGATCCATCCTGGCGGAAACCGTGCTCATACGCCGCATCGAGGAATTAATATGGCCCATACGGGATATTTTTGCGGCTGTTTTTTTTATTTCCGTCGGTATGTTGATTGATACGAGAGTGATTGTCGATCAGTGGCAAGCGGTATTGCTGATTACTTGCGTAACGATTCTTGGAAAAATTTTGACAACAAGCGTGGGCGCGCTGTTAACAGGACAAAGCTTGAATACTTCCCTGCGAGCAGGTTTTAGCATGGCGCAAATCGGGGAATTTTCATTTATTATTGTCGCACTCGGCGTTGCATTGCAGGTGACTGGTAATGCACTGTATCCTATTGTTGTTGCGGTCTCAGGCATTACTACCTTTACGACACCCTACCTTATTCGCTTTTCCAGTCACATCAGTGATTCCATAGAAAAACGCCTTCCCGAGCGCACTAAATATTTTCTTGATGGATATTCGGCATGGGTTTATCGGACGTTAATCGTCACACAAGAAAAATCCCTTTTCGGTAAAACGACAACACGCTTAATTATTAATGGCATGATAGTAGCGATTATCTTTACTTTTATCGATCAGGTTGTTTTTCCCCGATTCATCCAGTTCGTTCCGAACTTATGGTTGAGCAATATCATCTGTTTGCTGATTGCATTGGCAATCGCGTCACCTTTTATCTGGGGTATGCTGTTTTCGTTTAGAGCAGCAAATATTCCCAGCTATGCAAAAACCTATTTGAATCCTGCCGTGTTTATCATTTGGTTTATCACGTTATCGGAACTCGCGATTTTAAGTATTGTTTTTTTTCATACCTGGCTAACCATTGTCCTGTTTGTCTGCATCGCAACGGTTTTCTTTTTGGTTTCCTACAAACAGCTTGAGCGATCTTATCACTGGTTTGAAAAGCAATTGGTAAATAACATAGGAAAGGAAAATGCCAGCAATTTGAAGTACGAAGAGCTTGCCCCCTGGGATACGCATCTGGTTGAAATTGAAGTCGGCGAATTATCGCCGTTTGCTGGTAAATCGGTAGGGGAGTGTCATATACGCCACACCTACGGCATTAATATTGTCGCGATTTGCCATGGATTGCAGGTGATCCCGGCGCCGCGAGGCGAAGAAAAAATACAGCCAGGTGACAAACTGATTGTGCTCGGCAACGATGAGCAAATTGATTTATTTAAGCAGCAAGCTGAAATGAAAGCGAAGGTAAAAGAGCCGGCTAGCCTGCTGGCTAATTTCACTTTGCAAGCCTTTCTATTGGATAAAAAGCATGCGCTGGTTGGCCAGTCGATTCGCGCATCCCATATAAGGGAAAGTGTTAATGGAATTGTAGTGGGTCTTGAACGGGATAATATACGTATACTAAATCCTGATCCGGAAACGATTCTAAAAGCGGATGATCTTTTGCTAGTGGTAGGCGAAGCAAACAAAATTAAACGATTGGATTTTCGATCCTAAATACGAAGGGTGAGCTGGATGACAAGTGCATTTAGTGAATTTGCAATATTATTATCCTTATCCGTTGTGGTTGGATGGATCGCAATCAACCTTCGTCAACCTGTCATTTTCTCATTTATTATTGTTGGAATTATTGCAGGTCCTGGGTTTTTTGATTGGATTTCAGCGCACAGCGAGCTTGAAACGTTGGCAAGCTTTGGTGTGATGTTTTTGCTATTTATTGTTGGTCTTAAGCTCGATGTGCAGGTGATCAAAACACTGGGTTCAGCAACATTAATTTTGGGTGCTGCCCAGATTGGGCTGACTACTTTACTGGGATGGTTGCTGGGATTCGCATTTGGCATGACACAGGCTTCAGCGTTGTTAGTTGCGATAGCGCTTACTTTTTCCAGCACCGTCATTATTATTAAAATACTTTCCGATCGGTATGAAACAGACTCATTGTACGGACGTCTTTCTATCGGCATTCTAATTTTGCAAGACCTTGTCGCTGTTATTGCCATTATTATTTTATCGGCTTTAAATGTCAGTGCGGGCGCTTATTCACAACTGCAGTGGGAAATTGCTGCTTTGATCATAAAAGGCGTTGGCTTTCTTGCCGCCATTGGTTTTTTGATGCGAT
This sequence comes from Aquicella lusitana, assembly GCF_902459475.1. Taxonomy (NCBI): domain Bacteria; kingdom Pseudomonadati; phylum Pseudomonadota; class Gammaproteobacteria; order Legionellales; family Coxiellaceae; genus Aquicella; species Aquicella lusitana. The sequence goes on from NZ_LR699114.1 coordinate 213,231, forward strand.
TTATTATACCCTACATGCTGGAGCAGATGGCTAAATCGCGCGAGCTACTGGTGTTATTTGCGGTTGCATGGGCAGTGGTGCTTGCCGTCATCGCTTCCACGCTGGGCTTTAGTCAGGAGGTCGGTGGATTTTTAGCCGGGGTGTCACTGGCTTCTACACGCTATCGTGAAGCCATTGCTTCGCGGTTGGAAACCTTGCGTAACCTGCTTTTGTTATTTTTCTTCCTTAATCTGGGCGCTTCATTGGAACTGGGTTCTCTCGCGAATCAAGTCTTCCCGGCCATTATCTTCTCTTTGTTTGTGCTGATAGGCAAACCTCTTATTGTCATGACTGTCATGAGTATCATGCGTTTTAGAAAACGCACCGGATTTTTGACGGGATTGACGCTAGGGCAGATCAGTGAATTTTCATTGATACTCGCTGCCTTGGGTGAGGGCCTGGGATTTCTTGATAAAAATGCGGCAGGGTTAATTACATTTGTTGCGCTCATTACCATCAGTCTATCTACTTATATCATCGCCTATGCCGGTATCCTCTATGAATGGTTAACCCCGTGGCTTAATCTCTTTGAGCGTAATGTTAAATACCGTGAAGACACTTATGCGCTGAATCATCAACCGCCAGTGGATGTAATTATTTACGGATTTGGCCGTCATGGAGAACATATGGCCAGAGAATTGGTGAAGCATGGATTGACAATACTGGCGGTTGATTTTGACCCGCGTCGCATTCGAGCATGGCAACATGAAGCGGTTTTAATTCGCTATGGAGATGCTGAAGATGGTGAATTTATCAAAACATTGCCTCTCTCAGCCGCAAAATGGATTGTTAGCACAATAGCGCATCATGATTCCAATCAGGTGCTTTTATCTTCATTAAAAGACGTGGGTTATCAAGGTAAAATTGCTTTGAGCGCCTATCAAGAGAATGAGGTTGCATGGATGGAAAAAGCAGGGGTGGATATGATTTTGATTCCCTATAAAGATGCCGCCTCCGCTGCGGCGGATCGCATACTGGAACAAATTTTTCAGCGTGAGCTGCGATTTACTTAAACATAGTGAGGATATGGCCTGGCGCTGACTGCTTGAACAAAAATATTTAGCTGTACATTGGGTCAGGACTGACACTGGAATCTATGCTATTGCATGTGAAGGTAAGAAATTTTATAAACATACTGGGTAGGCATACGCCCACCCAGTACGACAACGGTTACGTACTTTTGCCAGAGCGTTTTCTTTCATGTTCCTTCAGGAATTTCTTACGAACGCGAATGGATTGCGGTGTGACTTCAACCAGTTCGTCGTCTTCAATAAATTCGAGCGCCTGCTCAAGCGAAAGCTGAATATGCGGCGTCAGAATAATGTTTTCATCCGAACCCGCCGCGCGAATGTTGGTTAACTGTTTTGCCTTGCAGACGTTTACTACCAGATCATTATCGCGTGAATGAATACCCACGATCATGCCTTCATAGACATCCGTTTGAGGACCAATTAGCATGCGGCCACGCTCTTGCAAATTGAAAAGCGAGTAAGCAAGCGCCGTGCCTTGCTGGTTCGAAATCAGCACGCCATTTTGTCGGTGCGGGATCTCGCCTTTTGCAGCGGGCCCATAGTGACTAAATACGTGGTGCATGATCCCTGTGCCTGACGTCAATGTTAAAAATTCTGTATGGAAACCAATCAGTGCACGTGATGGAATCACATAATCAAGTCGTACACGGCCTTTGTCATCAGAAGACATGTGTTTTAAATCGCCGCGTCGTGAGCCCAGTTTTTCCATGATGGCGCCCTGATAGTCAGCGGGTACGTCTATGGCCAGCGTTTCATAAGGTTCGTGAACTTCGCCATCCACCATGCGCGTAATGACTTCCGGGCGTGATACAGCAAGTTCATATCCTTCGCGGCGCATATTTTCGATCAGAATGGAAAGGTGCAACTCGCCGCGCCCCGACACTTTGAATTTGTCAGGATCGCTGGTGTCTTCCACGCGCAATGCCACATTGTGCAGTAACTCCTGAGCCAAACGTTCACGAATCTTGCGGCTCGTGACATATTTCCCTTCCTTGCCGGCAAAAGGCGAAGTGTTGACTTGGAAAGTCATGCTCACTGTGGGTTCATCTACTGTTAAAGCGGGCAGGGCTTCAACCGTTGCAGGATCACAAAGCGTGTCGGAAATCTTCAATTCATCGATACCGGTGATGGCGATGATATCACCCGCGTTTGCCATCGGGACTTCACTGCGTTCCAGCCCCAGGTATTCCAGCACTTGCAGAATACGGCCCTGACGTGTCTTGCCTTCACGGTCAATAATGGTTACGGGCATATTGGTTTTAGCCTGGCCGCGCGTGATTCGGCCAATGCCGATCATGCCCACATAGCTTGAATAATCGAGTGTGCTGATCTGCATTTGGAAGGGGCCATTTAGATCTACTTTAGGTGCAGGCACATGTTTGACGATGGTTTCAAAAAGCGGCGTCATGTCATCGCTCGGCTGGTTAAGATCCAGTGTGGCATACCCCAGCAGGGCAGAAGTATAGACTACTGGAAAATCCAGCTGCTCATTTGTAGCGCCAAGATTATCAAACAAATCAAATACCTGGTCCATTACCCAATCTGGCCGTGCCCCTGGGCGGTCAATTTTATTAATAACGACAATAGGACGCAGCCCTCTATCAAATGCTTTTTGGGTGACAAAGCGGGTTTGCGGCATGGGGCCGTCCACCGCATCGACGAGTAGCAGCACAGAATCAACCATAGAAAGAATACGTTCGACTTCACCGCCGAAATCAGCATGTCCGGGCGTATCAACGATATTAATGCGGTAATCCCGCCATTTAATGGCGGTATTTTTAGCGAGAATGGTAATGCCGCGCTCACGCTCCAGGTCATTACTGTCCATGATCCGTTCGGTATTCACTACCTTTTTAGAAAGGCTAGCCGTCTGCTGCAGTAATTTGTCCACGAGCGTCGTTTTGCCATGGTCAACATGCGCAATAATAGCAATATTTCGTAATTTTTCTGCCACGGGTATTCACCTGAGTTCTGATGTTAAAAAGGTGCTTATCTTACCTGAAATATAGCTCAAATGGCTAATTTTCTCTCGTTTTGGCGGGATCGGCCCCAGCCATGACATAGCCATGGCGCCCTAGGTACAACTCGGATAGAATTTACGCTTCTCGCGGTCCTTGGATAATAAGGAGAATAAAATGGCAAAACGGATGTATTGGGTGTTTGAGCGCCATGGCGATTAAGTTGCGATAGAAGCAGAAATGAAAATAAAAATTAGCCGTACGAATGTATCGCCAGTTAGATTAAATGTGGAAGTAAAGAGCCAAGGCAAACTGGGCGATCGACCGGTCGCCTTTATCCTGCCGGGTGGGCCGGGTGCTGATCACACTCCTTATCTTAGTTATGCCTGCCTGCAGGGAGTGGCCGATCTTGTTTTTCACGACCCTCGCGGCTGCGGCCAAAGTAATAAAGATAATCCTGCGGGCTATACGCTTAACACTTACATAGACGATGTAGAATCTATTCGGCAGGCTTTGTCGCTTGATAAAATTATTGTGATTGGCAAATCATACGGTTCCATGTGTGCCCTGGGTTATGCTCTGCGTTATCCGGATAACGTGGAAAAACTCGTGTTGTCGGCAGGCGCGCCTTCTTATCGTTTTCCGGATACGGCAAAGCGGAACCTCAAGCGAAAGGGTACACCTGAACAGATCAAGGTATGCGAAAAATTATGGGCCGGCAAATTTAGCAATCGAGATGAATTGCTGACTTACTTTCAACTGACCCAACCGCTTTATTCCGTCAGGGTGAAGCAGCAAAAAAGCCCCGATCTTATTTACAAAAGCAAACAATTTTCCTATGAAGTGCTGAATGAAGGATTTAAAAACGACTTCTGGCATTTTGATTATGAAGCGCAGCTGCCGAAGGTTACGTGTCCAACGCTTATCCTTGCGGGTAGGCATGACTGGATAAACGATGTGAGTCATGCCGAATTCATGGCGGCGCGTATTCCTTATAGTCGCCTGCATGTTTTTGAAAATGCGAGCCATGCGATGGAAGTGGACGCGGCTGAAGAATATTTTCAGACCATTGCCGATTTTATTACTTTATAGCGCAGCTTTATAGTTACTCGATGCCATGGCTTGCTGGAAATCGATCAGGCCCTGCTGCTCAGGCAGTAATTCAATCGCCGTATCAATGAAGAGCGAGGAAGCTTCTGTTCCCATTTTCGATAAGGTACTGATTATGTTTTTTGTTATCGCTTCGTTAAGTAGAGCTGCTATGGGTTGATCTTCACGATAAATGACCTGATTGAGTGCCTGTTTGAATTCAGCAACGCTGGTGAATGCCGCAGGCGGAAGAAAGGCAGCATTGTTGAGAGAAATGGTCGACGCACAAGCATCAACAAGCAATGCCTGGGTCAAATTAGCTTCGTTCAAATTTGCCCCTGACAAATAAGCGCCTTTGAGGTTTGAATAAGCAAGATTTGCTCCTTGAAGATTGACGTTTTTAAAATAAAGAGCATGAAAATCCATACTGGCGAAATTAATAAATTGTTTATTCTGGCGTTTTATCAATTGGGCTTGCATTAGTCTGCTAACAGAGCGTGATTGTGTAAAATTTTCGGCGATATCTTTATCTTCGATTTCGCTATACTGAAGGGCCGTTAGCATAATCCGTAAATTTTCTTCCATCGCTTTACTCAATTGTTTACTCATCAGGTTAATAGCGTTTTCGAGATCAGCAGACTCTATTTTTTTGCGGGGATGAGAAGGTTCAAGATCATTGGTTGTAAGCGCATAACAAATTAATTGCGCAGGCATCATTTTGCTGGAATCCGCACAGTGTTTTGCTACGAGTGCTTTATAAGAATCTGTCTCGCGGTAGTATTCAATAAATTGCATCGCCTTACGTGCGGGTAATTCGCTGATAGTGCGAATCACATTTTCCGGCCTGCCAAGTATAATCTGAATGACCTCATGGATAAGTGTATTGTGCTGCTTTGACAATCTTTTTAGTGTGAAGAGCTGTGTCATCGGGACGTAGCTGAGAATTAGCTGAATAATATCTTTTGGCAGCGATGTGCAAGGGTCAATTCTGTTTTGCATAGCTCACTCGTTGGACATAAGGCGAATAAAGCAGACACTATACTGTATTTTTATTAAGCAAAAATTAAATACAGTATGAATGGAGAAATAGGAGGTGGGTAATAGAAAAATGCATTATTTACAAATGGTTATTGATGCTTGTATTCAAAATGTTGTGCCAGTGCATATTCTTCCGGCGTGTTAATTTCCAAGGTCTTGTCTTCGGTTAGGCAAACGCGGATTTTATAACCATGTTCCAGTACACGAAGCTGTTCCAGGCTTTCGGTTTTTTCAAGCGGCGTTTGTGGCAGCGTTCTATATTGCATTAAAAAGTCACGGCGAAACGCATAAACACCCATGTGGTTGTAAACAGGTGCATGATGGTCAGTGCGGTAATAAGGAATGGGTGAGCGTGAAAAATAAATCGCGTTATGATGCAAGTCAGTGATGACTTTGACTGATCCTGGCTCATGATATTTATCTTTTTCCAGCGGATAAGCCAAGGTCGTCATGTCCGGCATTTCGCCGGACAAATAAGGCGAAATCAGTTGTTCCAGCATGCGCGGTTGAATAAAAGGTTCATCACCTTGCAGGTTGATGACGACATCGGTATCGGGATAGCGCTCGGCAACAGCTGCTACTCGTTCAGAGCCAGTTGGCAGCGCCGGATCGGTCAATTCTGCCTTTCCACCAATTTTTGTAATGATTTCAGCTACTTCCATGCTATCTGTGGCCACGATTACATCTGCAAGCGCAGCGCAGCGTTTGGCATTTTCATATGTCCATTGCACCATAGGCTTGCCCTGTATGGGCAGCAAAGGTTTTCGCGGCAGGCGCGTGGAGTGGATGCGGCTTGGAATAATGCAAAGAATTTTCATAGATAGCTGGTTATCATTTTATTGTTTCATCAGGCCAGACATCATAATCAAACATAAAATATGAATCAATGGCCTTGGGGCTGGCTTTTTGTCTAAAGCGAATAGACGTATGCTATCATAAGCCGTGATCATATTGACTGGATCAGTCCTGCCGTTTGCGGTCGGGATTTTTATAAAAGGGAGTTTATCTATGCGCGCAACAAAATGTATTATCACCTTATTCGCAGTTGTTCTGTCCACGACCGTCATGGCTGAATCAAGCCAATCTGTTTATCCCTCAGTGCTACCGCCAGGCGCAAAAATCGTTGCGGGTGACTTGAGCAAGAATGAATTTTTTATTGTGGCGGGGAATAGTAGTTCGGCAGTTAAAGCCGTATCGGATTCAGCAGACAAAAAAACCGAGAGCAGGGCTTTGGTGCCGGTGATAAGAACGGCGTTGAATCAGGCAAGGCAACCGGCTGCAAAACAAAAAGTTCCGACATTGCCTGCTGTTAAAACCGCTTTTGTCCCAATCAGCAAACCATTCATACCGAGTCATAAGCCAATTAAATTTCAGCGTAAAACAATAGCTGCTGCGCAAGGTGTTTCTCCCGTTCAAAAGACAGCACATCGTCACAAGATGGTTCACTATACTTACCGTTTTAAAGCGCGGTCAGCAAAACCAGTCAATGATGGAAGGGAATTGAAAGTTACATTAAATAAGGTGCTGCATAAGTCAACAGCAAGCAAGCCCGGTGCTAGAGGGAAGCATCAGTGGATTGCCAAATATGAAAGTCATCAGTTTGCGCCGAAGAAAAAAATAGCCGCGAAACGGACAAGCTATCAAGTCAAGAGGTTGTCGGTGGCTAAATTATAGAAGAGTTTAAAGTGAGTGGAGGCGGGGTATAAAAAATTGGGCCTTGTGATAAGCAAGGCCCAATTTTTTTGAGGCTACTTCTTGGCAGCTTTTTTTCTTTTTGCAGTAGTACGCTTGCGGCCACCAGTACGCTTTTTGGTCGCAGCTTTTTTTACTGTTTTAGCTGTTTTCTTTTTTCTAGCAGTTTTACGTGGTTTAGCCTTCGCAACCTTGCTAGTTTTTCTCTTTGCTGAGCTTCTTGCTTTTGCCATGACGTTTTTTCCTTTCTATTGTTAACAATAAGTAAATTTAACATTAGCATTCAAAAAAGTATAGAACTATTAGGGAAATTCCTAATGCACATCGGAAAGTGTCTGAGTGACGTTTGCTTATTTCTTATTTTATATGATTTCAGTTAATGATTAATACGCGGTAAATGAAATGACGCAGTATTTTCGTAAAGAGGAATGATGTTTGTGTTGTATTGAGACGCGCGATGATTGCAATGCATGCGAGAACGATTATTTAGCCTTCGATCATCTTGTTCGCTACGTCGATGTAGTAACAATATGCGCTGCCGGTCTGCTTTTTTGCATAGTACATTGCAAGATCAGCGTGTTTTTCCAGCTCCTCAATGGTTGTACCATCTTCAGGAAAGATGCTGATGCCAATGCTGAAGGTAGACACAATAGGTATGTTATCCAGGTAAAGCGGAGTAGAAATATTATGTAATATTTTTTCAGCGACTTTGTTAATCAATGCCCTTCCCCTGATATTACTTAGGCAAACAATAAACTCATCGCCTGCCAGGCGGGCAGCTACATCGCTTCCCTTGATGGAGTTTTTTAACTGCTGCGCGGTATGCTGTAAAAACTTGTCGCCGACGTCATGTCCATATGTATCGTTAATATTTTTTAGCTTATCCGCGTCCAGAAACATGATGGCAATTCCCGTACCATCGCGTTCTGACTTGGCGATCATCTTCTGCAGGATCTCATTAAAAAAAAGACGGTTGGGTAAGCCCGTCAGCGCGTCATAGTAGGCCATTTGCCTCAAAATTTTTTCACCCTCGCGCAGTTTTACTTCAATCTCCTTTTGGCGTGTCATTTCAGTGTAGAGGTTTTTATTGAGGTTCGAGAGGCGCTCTAATTCCTCAGTCCGCAAAAAGAGACGGTATTTCAATTGTTCCTGCGTAAGTTCAATAATCTCCATCAGAGAATTGACCGCTGCTACCATTTCCCCTAATTCATCCCTGCCGGAGATTTTGATGCGCTCGGAGAATTTACTTTCTGAGCTGATATTAATGATTTGCTGGCTGACATTGATAACCCGGTCCAGTACAAATATTTTTAGCAGGTACCAGATCATGAGAAGGAGTAAAACCCCTATACCTAGCACAATGACTAGATAGTAGTGAATGGTTTTGACCCCTTCCTGATAAAGTGTTCTTGGCGATTCGACGGCGAGGATCCCGAGTGGTACATTCTCGATGCTGTTTACAAAGGTATAACCGGCGATAATGTCTTCATTGCGCGTTGCAATATAATAAGGCTCCCCGCTTTTCAGGTTTGCATAAACTGTTTGCGTAAACAAATCATGCTGAGGGATGGGGAGAGGAATAAACCCGACTTGCATACTTATTATGTCGGATAACTGCTCTATATGGTTTGTGTTGAAATTATAACCCATTACCAGTATGCCGCGTGCGGGGTCTTTCCCTTCACTCGTTAATATAGGGAGAGCGCTCAGGGCAACAATGCTGCTCTGTGTTTTGATGAGCCCGACTTTATTATGTTTATGTTTCTCTTGTGCTAGAAAAGATTCCAGATATGTAACCAGCTCGCGGGGAAGCGGCGCAAACTTTTTTTCCTTTAAATCATAATATTGACCATAAAATAATTTTCCGGAAGGAAGAAAGAATAGAATAAAGTTTATTTTTGCGTTCTGAAAAGTGGTAAAAGAAATGTTCGAGCGGATAAATTCGCTATTTTTATTGCTCATGAAATCATAGGCATCATCCCAATTTGACCAGTCAGCGGTTAAAAGGGTAAGAGAAGAAAGCATGTTATTCAATGTCTTGCGGGTTTGTTCGATATCATGTACAAGCTGCTGCTGTTCAAGCTTCACATAACCGTTCATCAGGGTGGACATGGAATAAACATAGATAATCAAAAAAATCGCAGCCCAAATACTTGCCAGAATAATCAGTACCTTGAGATGCAATTTCATGCTGTTCAGTCCCTGTTAGCAGCTTATTTGCTGTCCATCTCTTTTATCAGAATAGCACCCTTCGGATCAGTGCTTCAAATAAACCGGCCTAAATGGGTAAACTGCCTTACTTATTTTCAGATTGTATTACTGGTAAACTAACCGCCTTTAGTGCCAATGTTAAATGGGATTGAAATATGATTATACAGCCAAAAATTCGCGGATTTATTTGTACAACCGCTCATCCTGAGGGTTGCAAGAAAGCAGTGGAAGAGCAGGTCAACTATGTTAAATCAAAAGGAGCCTTTTCTGGCCCCAAAAATGTGCTGGTGATCGGTGCATCAACAGGATACGGGCTTGCCAGCAGGATCGTTGCCACCTTCGGTGCGGGAGCAAAAACAATAGGTGTTTTTTTTGAAAAAGAAGCGGACGAAAAACGTACCGCCTCGCCGGGTTGGTACAACTCCGCAGCTTTCGAACAGCTGGCTCACCAGCACCATTATTATGCGAAAAGTCTTAACGGTGATGCCTTTTCTAAGGAAATGAAAGAACGTGCTGCTGACCTGATACGCAGGGACATGAAGCAGGTAGACTTGATTGTATATAGTCTTGCCTCACCTCGTCGCGTACATCCTGAAACCGGCCATGCTTTTTCATCAACGCTTAAACCCATCGGCAAATCATTTACAGGCAAGACGATTGATGCGTTTCGTGGTGAAGTGAAAGAAGTCACCATTGAACCCGCAACGGAAGAAGAAGTGGCGAACACCGTTGCTGTAATGGGTGGTGAGGATTGGGAAATGTGGATTGATTTCCTTGCCAAGGAAAAGTTGTTGGCAGAGGGTGTAAAAACAGTTGCCTATTCCTATCTGGGTCCTGAATTGACGCATGCCATCTATAAGGAAGGCACTATTGGCAAGGCCAAAGAACATTTAAAAATGACAGCTGACAAATTGAGTCAGAAACTGAAAAATCTGCAGGGCGAAGCGGTGGTTTCGGTGGATAAAGCAGTTGTAACGCAGGCGAGTGCCGCGATTCCTGTCGTGCCGCTTTATATTTCGCTTCTTTTTAAGATCATGAAAGAAAAGGGTACCCACGAGGGATGCATTGAGCAAATCTATCGCTTATTTAAAGATCATCTTTATGCTTCGCATCCACCCGCACGTGATGCAGAGGGCTATATTCGTATTGATGATCTGGAAATGGATCCAGAAGTTCAACAGCAGATTGCAGAGCTCTGGCCGCGCATCACGACAGAAAATCTGGCGCAGTTAACCGACGTCAAAGGTTATTGTGATGACTTCTATCGTCTGTTTGGTTTCAACCTTGAAGGTGTTGACTATAACGCAGAGGTGGATCCTGTAGTGAAGATAGGCTCCATTAATACGGATGCAGTAACGGATAGGTAAGCTATTCCACCTAAGAGTGTTATTTAACTGTATCAGTCCCGCCCACGCGGCGATGACACAGTGTGCTCTCTTCCATCTGGGTGTGCTCCGCAACTGCGTGATGGTTCGAAAAGTATTGTCACACTATTAAATACTGTTTCGCAGATTGAATGGCGCGCGCCTGTTGTGTGTCGTATCGGGTGTGTTGGGCGGAGTCGCTGGAATAGAAAAAACTGAAAAAGTTGTAATTTCAATCCGCCTGGGCTGGGAATTTATTCTATTGCAAATCAAGTGGTTTAAGCCGCAGATCGCGAGTAAACCAGCTGCCGCTAATTCTCTATAGGCAATCCGCGGGTCATCTCCAACCAGGAGGTGTCCAGCGCCGGCCATGGCAAGCAAGAGAGAAAAAGAAAACTCATAATGATGTGGCTTGAGTATATTTGGCAGCAAAATTATTTCTCCTTTTTAAAAGCTAGCCAACAGGGGTATCAATAGCTTTTACATCAACCTTTGCGGTCCCCATGCCTACCATGCCAATTTTTTTGGCAGCAGCATAGGATAGATCAATTAACCTATTTGATACAAATGGGCCACGGTCATTGACTTTGACGACGACCTGCCGCCCATTGACCAGATTGGTTACCAAAACATAAGTGGATAAAGGTAATGTTCGATGGGCAGCTGTGTATTTATACATATTATAGCGTTCACCGCTCGAAGTTCTTTTTTTGTTAAATTTTGCCCCATACCAGGAAGCTTTACCCTGTGCTTGGTAGTTTTTACCAGTTTTCATGACATGATAGGTTTTTCCTCTTACACGGTAATGGCTTGCATCGCTCGAGGGGTCAGCAGAGGCTTCGTTCATTTCACCGTTCATGGTTTTACAACCGCCTAGCAAAAGGAAAATAAAGAGAAAGATAAAAGAAAAAGTAGCTTTATACATAATGCGGACTCCCTTCAGAGGCAAGCTTAAGCATGGCGCGTGATTAAAGCAGGATAGTGCATGATGATCACGGCAGCTGAGAACATCGTTACATATTCTTTCAGTTCCGGATAAGTTTTGGAGGATTTAGCTAAATCATGAAGCTGTAAGGTAGGCGCATTTTTGATAATGCGATCGACTTCTTCATCCCCTATTTCATAAGAAATAAGAGCCAGATTCCAGTTGCCATATTTTTGGTGCATGGATTTCAAATAGGCCACTGCAGCTTTTGTCTCTAGTAAAGTGTTTAAACGATCATCCCGCTCAGGCGTGACCACCAGACCAAAATGACGTGCGGTATCAGGTAGAAATTGCCAAACGCCAGCTGCGCCAAGACGATTTTTGCTGGCATCCAGTGGCTCATAGCCGGATTCAATCAGGGGCAGCGCAAGAAAATCGGCTGGAATTCCTTCTTTCTTAAATTCACTGAGAACCATCGTCTTGTGTTCTTTCATCCGTTTCAGCGCACCCAGCATGAATTTTCGTGCATGCCTGCTGTTGCGGATTTTGTTGAGCTCTGCCACGACTTCTGGTGTTGCGCTAATCTGAAAAGTATTATCAATACCAGCACGTTTAATCATGGCGGCCACTTCTTTTGCCGATAGCGTAGAATGGGTAGGGGAGCCGCTTAACGCGTAAGCAGCCGAGGCAATCATGAACAAGCTGATGAGGCAGGCAATTATAAAACTGCGTTTACTCTTTTCCTTTTGATAATGAAATAACATGGCAATTCTCCTATAAAGTAGTGAGCTTGAAAGTCCATTGACGGCCAAGACATGTTTTGGCAAATGTGCGCTGGCAGCATTCAATAGGCACGTGGCGTATTGAGTGGGCGAGGTTTTTCTGCGAAGTATGAGGCTTTCATCGCAAGCAAATTCTTGCAACTCTTTAAACCATTTTGTCCATAACGAAACAAACGGGTTCCAGAAACACAATAGTTTTATCAGGACCATTGCCTTCAGCCAGAGCGTGTCACCCTGACGTATATGCTGCAATTCATGACGTAGCGTGATCCGCAAATCTTCCTGCTTTTCCAGCAAGGTATCGGGAACAGCGATAAAATGCTGGCTGAATCCGGACCAGCAGAAAGGTGTATGAATGCGGTTTGAAAACAGCACCGAAACGGCGTGGATACGATGGCGGCAATAAGCACCCAGCCGGATTTTATTTAATGAGGCGAGGGTTTTTATGTACGCAAAAAAGGATACAAGAAATCCCGTTACCCAAGTTAGAAGGACCATAAAGGCAATTGAAAAATAAAAAGGTGCTGATCGGACGACTGCGAACTGGCGTGCAACGGTATGGTGTTTTTTAAGAAATTGCGCAGCTGCGTGGTTGACCATCGGTTTTAAAGGGGCCATTTCATGATGGACAGGTAAAAGCGCAGCCAGTAATGGCATCAATGTGAAAGAAAGAATAGCGAAGATAAAACAGAATCGCGCGAACGCTAGTTGGCGACGTTGGGAGAGCCGATAAGCGAAAGGAAACCAGGAAATAAGTCGGGCAAGCAGATAACCTGCCGCCAGGGCGCCGTTAATTATCCAATAAGTGTGGAGATTAAAAATCGTTGTTATCACGACCCGAATTCCTTTTGTTTTTCTTCCAGCAATTGCCGGATTACTTTTAATTCATCCAGCGAAAGAGGATGTTTCTCCACCAGATGCGCGACAAGACTGGCTGAATTGCCCGAGAAAGCCAGGTTCACGATTTTTTTTAATGAATGCGTTGCGAAGGTTTCCTTGCTCAAAATGGGAATGTAAACGTGATGACGGCCGGATTTTTTTACGGTAAGAATTTTTTTTTGCTGAAGTATTCTGAGTATGGTTGAAACAGACGTATAGGCGAGGTGTCTATCGCTGGGCAGACATGCGATGACTTCGCGTACGGTGCCTTGTCCAAGCGCCCATAAGATTTCCATTAGCTCATGTTCTACAGGCGTAAGATAAAATTTTTCTGACATGTTGTGTTTCCCTTCATCATTATCGTTTTTTGGGAAAATAACTAAATCTTTAGTTGATGTCAACTAAAGATTTAGTAGATTGATGTGATCATTTGGCAGCGATCAGTTGTTTCTAATACCCAATCGCAGCACCAGCTGGTCTGCGTGAATCATTTCCGCCTGTAAACGTTCCTGTGTTCGAGTCAACGCGAATAGCTTCTACGGCACCCCAATTGTTTTGTTGCGACGTATAATAACCATAATATTGCAGTTGCTTTTGTGTCAGGAAATCAAAGGCGAATGGTTCGATCTCTATAAAATCCGGTTGACCCTGATAATGAAAACGCGGAGCGTCAATAGCCTGCTGAAGTGTCATGTCATAATCAATTACATTTAATAACGTCAGCAGCACAGATGAAATAATACGCGGGCCGCCCGGGCTTCCTAATACCATCACGATTTTCCCTTCTTTCATGACAATCGTAGGCGTCATAGAGCTTAACGGGCGCTTGCCGGGTTCTATGCTGTTTTTATCGTATTGAACCAGGCCAAATTTATTGGGTTCGCCAGGCTTTGTGGCAAAATCATCCATTTCATTATTAAGAAAGAACCCTGTGTTGCCGGCAATAATGCGTGCGCCAAAAAATCCATTCAGGGTGTAAGTGACAGAGACAGCATTGCCTTTATTATCCATCACTGAGTAATGTGTCGTATCAGTAGTTTCATGAAAAGTGATGGCCTCATGCTGAGGAGCAAAATGCGATTTCTGAATTTCCTTACTTAATTGTCTCGCGTAATTTTTAGATATTAATTGATCCACGGGATTGTTTACAAAATCGGGGTCACCCAATTTTCTGTTGCGGTCAGCAAATCCATATCGCATGGCTTCAACGATAGTTCGTATGCTTTGCGCGGAACGATAGCCCCACTGTGCCAGCGGAAAACTTTCTAGGATATTTAACATTTCGCATAAGGCGATCCCGCCTGAACTGGGTGGCGCGGCAGTAATAAGCAGGTAGCCGCGATAATGGCATTCAATGAGCGCTGTTTCTTTTACGTTATACTGCGCAAAATCCTTAAGCGTTAATATGCCGCCGTGTTTTTTACTGCTATCGACAATTGTGTGGGCTATCCATCCTTTATAAAAAACAGACGGGCCTTGTTCTGCTATGGCGGCAAGCGTGTTGGCAAGATTGCGTTGAACCAGACGGTCACCCGCTTTGTAAGGTTGGCCGTTTTTTAAAAAAATCGCAGCGACATCGGGCTGCTCACGGAAATCATCCCGGAATTGGGCTAGCTGCCTGGCTTCATAAGGTGTCAGAATATAACCTTTCTGCGCTAGCCGAATTGCAGGTAACATTATTTGCTTGCGGCTGAGGGTACCGTAATTTTGTAACGCCGTATCCAGCCCGAGTACAGTGCCCGGTACACCCACGGCGAGATAGCCTTTTGTGCTCTTGTTTTTTTCATTTCTAAACATGTTTCTGTTTGCATGAAGGGGTGCTTTTTCACGAAAGTTAATGAAAAGATTTTTCCCGTTTGCAAGGTGCACCGTCATAAATCCCCCGCCGCCAATGTTGCCGCAGCACGGATTGACGACCGCCAGCGCATAACCCATAGCGACCGCGGCATCAATCGCGTTGCCACCTGCTCGTAAGATGTCTATGCCTACCTGAGAGGCAATGCGCTGCTCGCTGACAGCGATTCCGTTTTTTGCATGATGAGGCTGGGATGCAAACGATTGCGTCAAGAATAGTGCCAGCAAAAATAAAAGTACGATCCTTTTAACCATAAAAAATCCTGAAAGCTCATCGGGGTTTATAGACATGATAGACTGCGAGCCGTCATTTTGCACACGGTCGCCTCTGTAAGCGGTTAACATTAAAAAATAAATATAATATATAAATAAATTATTGAAATTCGATAATTTTTAATATATATTTCTCGCCACTTCATTTCTTAAAGGAAAATAAAGATGAATAAAATAAAATACATTAGCTTTTTTTTCGGGTATTTTTTCAGCTCCTTTTTGTCGCGTTACCTGTTCTTTTGGTCATTGCTTGGATACAGGCTCCACAGCCTTTCATTACGCTGGGTGGCATTATTCAAATGGACGTTATTCCGCGTGCGTATAGTCATGCGATTCTGCATACGCTGAGCATCACTGAAAAAGGGTTGGGGTTGCTTCTTAATCTAGCACCCTTGATGATTGAGTTGTTTATTTTATTTTGTCTGATCCGGTTATTTCGACTTTATGAACAAGGGGAAATTTTTTCACTCAAAAATGTGCGGTTTATACGTAATCTGGGTTATGCCCTTTTAATCGGCCAATTGATCAATCCCGTTTATGAGGGCTTGATGGGCGTTATACTGACGATGAATAATCCGCACGGTCACCGTTTTGCTTCGATTACACTGGACCAGACAAATATTGGTATTGTATTAACTGCACTAATGGTAATTCTGGTTTCCTGGATCATGACAGAAGGGTGTAAACTGCGCGAAGAACAACAATTCACTATATAGGGTATGGCTATGCCGATTATTGTCAACTTAGATGTGATGCTCGCCAAGCGAAAAATACGATCAAAAGAACTGGCTGAAGCGATTGGCATAACAGAACAAAACCTGTCAATTCTAAAAACTGGCAAGGCAAAAGCAATACGCCTTGCAACGCTGAATGCCATCTGTGATTATCTGCGCTGTCAGCCGGGCGATATCCTGGAATTTGCGCAGGAATAAAAGAGAAGGATCTTTTACTGCGTTCCATTTACCAGCTTGTTTTTTATGGCCATGAAGCACTGGATAGGGATAAAATAGCGGTTAATCGACTGACATAAAAGGACTGGTCATGTTTAAAAAAATACTTGTCGCAAGTGCGCTTATACTGGGATGTCCCTCCATTACTTTCGCCTACTCGTTTTATCTAGGTCCTGGCGTCGCCTACGAAGATATTCGGGGTGGTGGTGCAGATTATAACGGCATCGGCCCACGTATTATTGCAGGTTATGGCGGTATATTCAGGGATTCAATGTATCTTGCTGGCGAAGTGTTTGGTGAGCCACGATCGATCACGCTTCAGAACACCCAAAGCAGTACAGGTGTCAATCTCAAAGCAAGATATAGCTACGGAGCGAGTCTGGTGCCGGGTTATGACATTGACGGTACGCTGATGGCTTACGGCCGGCTAGGTATTTCCTATGTGCGTTTCGACAAGATGAATGCAACACGAAATGGATGCCAGTTAGGTCTGGGTCTGGAATACAGGCTGAACGAAGTATGGAGCGCGCGGGGCGAGTATGATTACATTGCTTATTCTTCAGTTGCAGATGTTTCTCCCCGGGACAATCAGATTTTGGTAAGTGTTCTCTATCACTTTGTTTTTTAAAAAAACGTTTGTGTAGAGGTAGGGAGAATGCGAACTGGTATTCCGTTTGCTATTCGTATGATTTTTTTTCTGATAGTGGCTTCCTTTCTGCAAGGCTGTGCTGATGTGGCCATTACAGGTGCCCAGGCAGTTTATAACCATCACAGCATTCAAAAGAACCTTAATGACCAATACATTAATTTCCAGGCTTTTAATGCCTTGAATAAAGATCCGCGTTTTAAAAGCGCTAATATTTCTGTTGCTACTTTTAATCGCGAAGTGCTGCTGGCTGGTCAGGCGCCGAAGCGCTGGCAGCGTATGGAAGCAGAAAGGCTCATAAAAAAAATTCCTGATGTAAAACGTGTTTATAATCTTGTGTCCGTTTCCATGCCTTCTTCCACTTTGAAACGGATTAGCGATACATGGTTGACCGCAAAAGTGAAAGCCAAGCTGATCGCTTCGAACGATGTAGATGCGACGCAAATTAAAGTCGTCACAGAAAATGGAACGGTCTTTTTAATGGGAACACTGTTGCCAAGCCAAGCAGAAGCAGCAGTGGACATGGCGAGAACCACGGAAGGAGTTGAGCGTGTGGTAAAGATATTTACCTACATGCGCCTTAGTAAAACTTGATAGGGTGAGCCCTTACACTTGCTCACCCGCATCAAGGCAATAGGATTTAACAGCGGAACGCAAATTTAGGCAATGGCTACATTGAGTCCTACAGACCATAAATCGGTGCTGCCAGTGTAGTCGTTACCCACTGCTTCGGCAAATTGAGCAATGAAATCGACTTTTGGTGTGATGCTATAATCGAGACCCAGTCCCCAATAAAGACTGCCTGCGCCTGAACTTTTAGCTACGCCCGAGGCGGTTGCTATCTTTTGGGCATAGCTGTAGGCGGCGCCGAGTTTGCCCAGAGCGCTTAATTTGTCAACCAGAGGGTAGCGGCCTGTTGCTGCCAAATGAACGGCGTAATGTTCTGTTTTCGCAATGACAGTGGAGCCAGAGGTTTCTCTGGAATCGTGATACTGCGTATAGCCCATTTCAGCGCCGAGGATGCTGTTGAATTGATATCCTCCTACAACGCTCCATCCGGGACCATTTTCATCAACGGAATTTCCTGAGCCGGAATTGGGATCATCGTGAAGATGAGAAATGCCAATGTTGCCGCCCGCGTACCAATGTGCGCAATCCAGCGTATAAGTGCTCATACGCTGGCCGATATTGTTGAACATGGTGTTCATATCAGCAAGCGCGATATTGGAAACAGCTAAAGAAAGCGAAGCAACGATAGCCATTTCACATGGTTTGCGTGCTAGTTTGATAAATTGTGTTGGCTTCATAATACGGTCCTTGTATTAAACATCCATTCCGCCGCCAATGCAGCCAGCGAGCATTAAACATAACATCACGAGGAAATAAAGCCGATAGTAAGTAAATTGCATGAGCGTCATCCTTGTAAAAATTTACCTTTAAACCGGCAATATTAGCGTAGCCCCATGTGAATAACAATATCCTCCCAGCCAAGCTTGTGCCCATTTGCAGGATAAGGTTATATTGATTCTATGAAGTTAAAGGACTGAATGAGTGAAGGATCGCACATCAAAAAAGAAGCTTATTCAAGCTTACCAGTCAATACATAAACAAACCAAACAGCTGTGTCGGCCGCTTTGATGTTCTTTCGCATTTCACGGAACACAGTCTTATTTTATGAATAGGTTGTAGCGTGTTAACAAATTCCGGATAAACAGACAAAAGAGAGTATTCATGTCAGCATCTAGCAAGAAAATTATTTTCACTGGTACGCAGGGTGACCCGCTTTTTGCTAACCTGGAATTGCCGGACGGCAAGGCTAAGACGTATGCTTTATTCGCCCATTGTTTTACTTGCTCTAAAGATTCACTGGCTGCCGTGCGCATCAGCAGAGCGCTCATGGCACAGGGAATAGGCGTGCTGCGATTTGATTTTACCGGGCTTGGCAGCAGTGCAGGCGATTTTGCTAATACGAACTTTTCCAGCAATGTAGATGATCTGTTGAGAGCTGCGGCGTTTTTACAGGAAAATGGCTATGCGCCGCGGTTTTTAATTGGCCATAGCTTTGGCGGAGCCGCAGTGCTGGCTGCCGCCTCGCGCCTGCCTGATGTAAAAGCCGTTATTACGATCGGCGCACCTGCCGAACCCAAACATATCACACATCTGTTAAAAGAAAAAATGGAAGACATCCAATCAAAAGGCGAAGCAGAGGTTAAGCTTGCCGGACGTACATTCCGCATACAAAAGCAATTTTTGCAAGACCTGGATAATCACCGGCTGCTTAAGGCAGTCGAGAAAATGGATAAGGCATTGCTGATATTCCATAGTCCGCAGGATAAAATTGTTGGCATTGAAAATGCAAGGCTGATTTTTGATGCAGCAATGCATCCTAAGAGCTTTATTTCGCTGGATAATGCAGATCATTTGCTGACCAAACAAAATGATGCTGTTTATGTGGCGAATATGATTGCGGCCTGGGTGTCACGCTATATTCCAGAAGTACAGGATGCGCTGAATGATCAGGAAAAAGCATATCAGGATGACCGTTATGTTACCGTGCGTGAAACAGATAAAAGCCATTTTTCACAAGAAATTATTGCAGGAAAACATACATTAATCGCTGATGAGCCCGTTGACGCGGGTGGAAATGATTTAGGGCCTTCCCCTTATGGCTTTCTGCTCGCTGCCCTTGGTGCTTGCACTGCCATGACTATTCGCATGTATGCCGATTACAAGAAGCTACCTTTAGAAAAGGTGCAAATCAAACTCAAACACGAAAAAGTTTACGAAAAAGATTGTAAAAATTGCGAAGACAAAAATGCGAAGATGGACCATATCGAGCGTTTGATTGATTTGCAGGGGGAGTTGAATGACGAGCAGCGTAAGAAGCTGTTGGAAATTGCCAATAAATGCCCTGTTCATCGCACACTGACTTCGAAGATTGAAATTGAAACACAATTGACAGAAACCAAATCAGTGATTGACGATATGAATTCATTAAAACATAGCTAAAACAGATACTATTCCAGCCACAATTGACATTGTTTCTGCACCAATTTTCTAAATGACTTCAATTTTACAAACATGCTTCTCAATTTGACCGCGTCATTTTGTTTATGGCGAGTCCAGGCGTAAATCTTCCGTAAATAACTTTCTGTATTCAACGCCGATGCATGCGGTTTGACGCACTTCAGGATGGCTAAAATATCATTCGCAATAGTCTTTTTTTCCAGGGTCTGCGGATCAATAATGCTGCCATCAAAACCGTAACGAGCGGCCTGGAAACGATTATCGTTATATACGAGATAGAGGTCCTTAGTAAAAGGAAATGGTTTTTCCAAGAGCAGATAACGGGCTAATGCCTGCGCATAGGCAACAATGGTGATCACATGTTCTAGTGTCAGGGGGGCATCACAAATCCGCATTTCAACCGTACCGAAAGTGGGTTTGGGCCGGATGTCCCAATAAAAATCCTTCATGCTGTGGATGATTTTTAATTTGCGCATTTTCAGATAATATTCCGAGAATTCATTCCAATTAATTAGGAAAGGAATAATGCCGCTTTGTGGAAACGCATTAACCACATTGATTCTGGATGATTGAAAGCCCGTATCTATGCTCATATAAAAAGGCGAGGCAGCGCTGAGCGCAATAAAGTGCGGCACAAAACGGTTGAGTTGATGCGTCAGATAAATGGCATCATTGCCATTTTTGCATCCTATATGTATGTGTAATGCGAATACAGTGAAGCGTTTTGCAAGATAACGATTGCGCCAGTAAAGGGTTTTAAAACGTGGTGACGGGAAAATTTTATGTGTACTCCACGCCTGAAAGGGATGTGTTCCGCCGCCGCAAAATGCGACGTCCAGCGCTTTTCCAGCATGGTTTAGAAAGCGGGTTAAAGTATGTAATTCTTTGTGAAGTGACTGCGGCGTTGTGTGAATGGATGAGTTTAATTCAATCATGCTTTGCGTGATCTCAGGTTTGATGAGGTCACGGTAGTCGCTATCACGAATATAACGTATGAGCTCTTTGGCGCGCGAAATGAGTTCTTGCGTCTGCGGATTAATGAGCTGCAGCTCGAGTTCAACGCCCAGTGTTAATTCCGAGGATCGATGAAAAACTAACTTAGGCATGAATATTCAATCCTTAAGTGAAAAAAAACTTACAAGCGCTTGTGTGGATGAATACCTATTATTCCATTATAGGATAGTGCAGATGCGTATGTTAGGGCATAAGATGATATTGGATTGAGACAGGGCAACAAGGCCCTGTCCAGTGCTTTTTTAAGCCAATTATGAGAGGGTAGAAGCTTTTTTCGTGATATGCAGTAAGGTGTGCGACTCGCTCCCCGTCAGCGAAAGCGGATAGGGCTCGTCATGCTCTGTTAATGAGAATGCTCATCGGTGGCTGCTTTTTGTAGTTCTTTACCGCCTGCCTGCATGTCTTTGCCAAGGCCTTCAACAGTATTGCAAGCGCTCAGCATGAATATACTGGTTAAAATAACAGCAATTGGTATTAATACAGCATTAAAAGTTGCTTTCATAGGCTTGTCCTCAGCTGATAGGTTATGAATACATTATGTTATTTACGGCCATTAGCCGATGCAAATTGGAACATTAGTTTACCCAAAGATGGGCTGTAAAAACATATGCATCGCGCATCAATGCCATTTCATTGCATGGGACCGATGGTTTATTAGGACACTAGCCGGTTTTCATTTTAAGCAGAGTATTGGTAGTATAGCGCGTTACCAAAGAAGCGGGGTTTTAATGAAATACGCTATTACCAAACAATATACGCGGGGGCCTGAGGCGAGCTGTGCTGAGTTTGATGATCTTAATGCAGCTAGGGCTTATATTAATGAGAAGCTGGCCGAGGATTTTTCCCTTAACATCAAGATAACTTATCGCATTTACAGAACGGGTGAAATGGTTGAGCAGTTTAACCCGGGTAATCCAATGACTTCATCGTCGGGGAGCCAGAACGAAGCCGGAGATTCACAGGGGAAGGAGCAGACCGCGAGTTTTAGGCCTACGCCATTCAATACAACACCCCGGCCACCAGGAACACCGCCTAAATGGATTATTGATCAAGAAGAAGATGAAAAAGGGAAAAACAAATAAGCAAGAAATTGAATGACAGATCCCTGCCTGATCTGGGCGCAAATGGGTTCAGCCAAGCAATAGGAGTTGGATTACATCTTGCCAATGTTTCCAAATGCCTGACAGTATCTTTCCTTTGTCATGCAATTGTTCCAACGCCAGCCGGGGTCTGTGCATGCACAGGGACTTTCAGCTTCGGTGCAATAAGTCACTTCGCAACCACTGCGTGTTTCGCAACGGCTGTTGCAGCCGCTTGCAAAAGCATAAGTACTCATGCCTATCCCTAAGCATCCAATTATAATTACAAGTTTTGCTTTCATGTATCAGCACTCCTTCTTATTATTTAATTGAAGGCGAATTTAACAAAACCTATAATCTCAAAGGCGAACGCATTTTAAAGAACATCATTGCTGCTTATATTTTTTTGGCTTAAAGCAGTATGGACAGCTTTATTATAACATTGATCAGTTAACGGGCCGGGATGTCACTATAACTTTATGTTTTATTGTGGTTATCAAGCTTGCTAAGTGCACTGAGCACTTCCACTTACCATCAGGAGTACAATATGCGGGATTTTGCATCACGAATATTCACCATCATGCTGTCTGTCGCTTTAATATTGGCACATGAAAATGTATTGGCTGCCCCATCTAAGCGAACCATCTCATGCGCGCGCAAAAATATTCAATTTAAACATAATGAGGTTGTTCTTAATACGCGCGGATCTGCTTCACCAAAAGTGTATTTTATTAAAAATATTTCTAAATACGGAATATGGCTAAACCGTTACCAGAGTGATCGCAGTAAAAGTGCGGGCGCTAGTGCAGGCTGGAGTTCGTTTTTGAAGCCTGGAAATTGGTCTGCGCTATTGTTATCAGAAAAGAATTTTACAATGGGTTGTTCTATTGTAGGGCCCGGTAAAATTACTTATCTTAAGTGCAAAAAAGTAATACAAGTTTGCGAATCAAGTTTACACGCAGAACCTGATGCTGGCAGTTATTGGGCTGTTGAAAATAAAAAATGGGACGATTTTTTAAAAGAAGTGCTGAAAAAATTCAAGAAACGCTCAGCCACTTGAAAATAATCTCTGTACACGACAAAACTTCTAACCGTTCGCCCTTCGAGGAGGCCGCAAAGCGGCCGTCTCGAAGGGCGAACGGTTAGAAGTTTTGTCGTGTACAGAGGAAAATAATTCAATTGGTTTTCTCATTATGCCTGGAGTAGAATGTATGTTTTTTGACAGGAAGTTAAGCTAATATGAAGCAATTTCATGTTTACGGAATAGGCAACGCACTCGTCGATATTGATTTTGAAGTGAGTCCAGGAACGCTTGAGCGCCTTAATATTGCTAAAGGTGTGATGACGTTAATTGACGAACCTACCCATCATCGTCTGCTGGAAGAATTAGACGGCATTAAGCATTTGAAAGCATGCGGAGGTTCCGCTGCAAATACCTTATTTACTATGCAACAACTCGGTGGAAAAACTTTTTATTCATGCAAGGTTGGTAATGATGAAGCAGGCGATTTTTTTTATCGTGACTTGATTCTCCATGGTATTCATACCAACTTACATGAGACACATCGAAGTGGTGTGACAGGTAAATGTATTGTATTGGTGACGCCAGATGCTGACCGAACCATGAATACTTTTTTAGGTGCAACATCAGAATTTTCCAAGACGCAGTTGTGTGAATCTTCCCTGAAAAAGTCCGAGTATTTGTATATAGAAGGCTATTTAGTTGCTGCCGCTCCGGGCTGCGAGGCCGCTATTACAGCGCGTGAAATGGCTGAAAAGTATCAACTGAAAATAGCATTAAGCCTTTCTGATCCTAACATGGTTACTTACTTCAAGGATGGACTTTGCGCCATTATCGGTAAGCAAATTGATATTTTATTTTGTAATGACCGGGAAGCGCTGCTGTTTACTGAGGCAAATAATTTGGAAGAAGCCAGTGAGCGGCTCAAAAAATATACCCGCGCATTTGTTATTACCATGGGGAGCAAAGGCGCACTTATTTTTGACGGTCAACAACATACACATATACCGGCTTATAAAGTCAATGTGGTTGATACAGTGGGCGCGGGCGATGTATTTGCGGGTGCGTTCTTATATGGGATTACCCACGGATATAGTTATGTGGAGGCCGGCCAGTTAGCAAGTTTTGCGGCGTCAAAAGTGGTTTCAAAGTTCGGCCCTCGACTGACGGAGCTAGAAATCAAAGGTGTGCAGGATGCGTTTGTCAAACAAGTGATGTATGCCTAAGTTTTTTATATACATAAACGTTCTCTTTGAATCCAATTAAGGAACTGACATGACTCGATCATGCTTTATAGGAAAATGGATTTTAGCATTTTTTTTCTGTGCGATGCTGTTGGGTTGCTCGAAATTGACACAGACCAACTTTGATAAAATTAAAGCAGGTATGTCGATGAAAGAAGTCGTTACGATTTTGGGAGAGCCAACTAAATCGGAGAGTATCGAAATCGCTGGGATCTCAGGCACATCTGCAGTTTGGCGTAATCAACAGACAGAAATCGTCATCCAGTTTTTGAATGACCAAGTAACTATTAAAAGTTTTAGAAAAACAGGCGAAAAGTTACCTGACAATAACGCTGGATCCAGCCCGGACGAAGGTTGATTGTATATTAGCGGTAATAAAAAACCCGGCCAAGCGCGCCGGGTTTTTTTATTGAATCCTAGTAGCTAGACTTTGGCCGTTTTTGAGGGACTAAAATCCAGAATAGATCAAGCTGATTTTTATGCCACGGTGCAATGCAGGTTTTGTACGTACACGGCGCCATTCTTTGCTTGGATCTTTCCATAAATAGTGACGGTCTGATTGGTATTGACAGTCGTATCACAAGATTTTGGCAAGCCTTGTTTTGACAGGCGGAAGTTGTCTTCCAGGTTCGCAATGTAGATATAATCCATATTGAAAGAATGAAAGATAGGGTAGACTTTGCCTTTTTGCGCTGCAAGTATGCTAAGACAGCCTATACCTTCCATGCACATGAAGTAGCGATTATCACTGGTAGCACCAGCGATTTTGATTTTGATATTCGCAGCATCGGTCTCAGCCGCGTTCGCAAATTGCATACAGCCTAATGCTAAAGCCAGAACTAAAATCAAAAATTTTCGCATACTTGCCAGCTCCGTTCGTTGTATAAATAGGTTATGTTCAAAATTTTAACAAACAATAATTAAGGCAGTATTAGCGAAAGGGAGCTAAAAATGTATTTTTTTACAATGACTTATGTGTAAGCGCCGGGGTTGAATAAGCTTTTTGAGGATATTTTCATTATTTTGAACTGGACCTTGGCCGTTTTTGACGGGTGTTCGCGAATTTGCCATTTAGAGCGTAGCGAAGGATCTCCTCTTGTACGTTTGGAGATCCTTCGAGCAAAAAACGCTCTCAGGACGACAGCCATTTTTGTAGAATCAGCATCGTTTGCAAAAATGGCCAATGTCCAGTTTAAGAGTATTTATTTTATTGTGTCATGCAGTACAAAAAAGTATCGCAACGAAGCAAAGCTTGCTTATTTGAGTGAGATTAAAAAATTACAAAGGGGTATAGAGTGAGAGGAAGATAATAAAGGAGGTAAGAACCTTACCTCCTTTACTGCATAGTTTATGCAAAGTGGTAGAGAACGCCCAACATGAATTGATTGTCTGATGGGTTGAACTTCGTACCAAAGGTGCCACCGGAATTGAAGGAGTTGTACCAGGTGTGTGAATATTCGGTACGTACACTCCAATTCTCGTACACTAAGGTTTCAAGGCCTAAGCCAAGGTTGAAGCCATTGCTGGTGTGTGACTTGCTGCTTGAAGCGCCACCAGTAATGTTTTCTTTACCTTTCAGGTTTGCCCAGTTCCAGCCTAAACGAATGTAACCTAAGGAGGTGTCATTCAGTCTAAGACCTGGTAAGAGAGCGAGTCCATAGCTGCTGTTGACTTCAAACTTGGAGTTATAGGTGCCTACTGTATCGGTAAGAGAATAGTTCTCGTCAGCATCGCTAACGTTAGCAAAGATTTCTCCACCCAAGTAGAACAAGTCAGTGAGATACTGGCCATAACCGAGGAAAAGACCGCCAACCCATCCAGTAGCGTTAAGCACTGGGTTACCAATGATATCGCTGGTGCTGGGTGTGTTAATGTTTTGACGAACTCGGTATGAATCATATCCAACCTGACCTCCAACGTACCAGCCATCCTTTAACATCTTTGGTGGTGGACATGGAGCAGCCATTGCTTCGCCTTTGTAATTAGCTTCACCTTTGTAGCCTTTTGCAAAAGCTACGCCAGTGGATGACGCTAATATCAAAGAGGCGGTTAGGACTTTCATTTTAAATGATGAGAGGTTCATGCATGTCTCCTTTAAAACATTTTTTTTACAACATTCCTTTGAATTGATTTCATCACGGATCATATCAAAGAGTACAATCAAATACCTTACATAATATTTATGAAAATGACAACAGATATGATATAGTAAACCCCTTAAATTTTTAAAGTCTTATTTGAAAAAATAATCCCTCCCTGACCAGCTTTTTTTTGACATACCATGTCTGCTATCTGTTTCCTATTTCACGTTCCGCGCTAGGAATACAATAAATTAGGGATAACCCTCTTTTTGTTTCAATAATTACCTATCTTCAACTAAAATGTTTAAGGTAATACCTGATGCATACTAAAGGAGTAGGAATGCCTCAAGATAATGCAGACGTTGCAGCAGCCCGTTTATCTGAACAGGCATTTAAGATTGCTGGATTGATTATTTTATCCATTCGTTTTGTACAGGGTTGGATTTTTTGGGGCGGCGGGTCGAGGCGTTTTATTTATGCGCCGCAAAAATTGGATCCCGAGGCTTCACAATGGATGGCTAACAAGCTTCAAAGCGCAATGCCGGGCGCCCTGCTGGGCATGAGCGACTTAATCAGTTTTCTACTTCACCATTTTTACTTATTGTACGCGGCTATTATTATTTTTAGCCTGGCGGAGTTAGTGAGCGGTGCGGCGCTGATGCTGGGCTGCTTTACCCGCGTGTCGGGGTTTATCACTGCATTGATTAGTATTACGCTGATGTTGATTTTCGGCTGGCAAGGTTCGACCTGCATGGATGAGTGGACCATGGCGGTAGCTAATCTGGCAATAGGGTTAACATTGGCTTTATCAGGAAGCCCGATTTATTCAGTTGATCACTGGTTGCTCCGCCGTTATCCCAGACTAAACAAACAGTGGTGGTTTTTAAGTCTTGCAAGCGGTCCCTGGTCTTTTACAACCTTGCGGCGCGTTAGTCTTTTCTATTGTGCTTTTACGATCCTCTTTACACTTTCTACGTATAATTATTATCGGGGTGCCATTTTTTCAAGCTATCATCCTGGTCCCGTCAGCGCATCTCAGTATCATATGACCCTTAGTCAGGGAGTTGTAGAACGTAATGGCATGGTCCGTTTTAATCTATATGTAGATGCGGGTACTGCTGCTGCGCCTAGCCATATTATTCGCGTCGAGCTCCGCGATGCAGATGGAACCCTGGCAGAAACATGGGAGGCAAAACACTTAAGCCTGCTGCCTGATAAAAATATACAGAATGAGTACGCCTATAACCGTATAGCAACAGGGGGATATGGCCTTATTGCACCTGTGAGCGCTAAAGCTTTTATTACCTTGCCGCCCGTCAAGGCAGGTTTGAATTTATCGTCAGAAAACTATCAGCTCTATGTTTATACGGTTAGCGGACGTCGTTATGAACTCGAATTGAAATGAAGCGTGTCTAAATGACAATGTCGAAAACAATTGCTGTGCTATAGTAAGAATGCTTGGTCTTGCTCACCCTAAAAGCCGGGAATAGAAGAATGGACAACGTGCGTATGCAGTCTCTATCAGAGCGTCGAAAAATACTTCTGGCTGTGATTGTATTATTGACTATCCCAATTTCCGGTCTCAGCGTGGATATTTATGTGCCATCTTTACCCGCTGTCACGGATTATTTTGACATCCATAAATCGCTGGCTCAGCTGACCATTACGACCTATATTTTGGGTTTTGGCTTCATGCAGTTCTTTTCGGGCAGTATATCGGATAGCCTGGGTCGCAAAAAACCATTGATGCTTTCTCTGCTAATTTATATTGCTGCCTCAATATGGAGCGCGCATGCAGACACGGTTTACCATTTATTAATACTGCGCTTTATACAGGGTATTGCTGTGGCAGGCATCAGCGTCTCTATGCGGGCGGTGCTGTCAGATATCTTTGAAGGGCAAGCGCTTTACAAGATGATCAATTACATGACCATCTCCTGGTCGATTGGTCCCATCATCGCACCTGCCATCGGCGGTTATTTGCAGCATTATTTTGGTTGGCAATCAACTTTTTATTTTTTGACCATTTACGGCGTAATCATGTTTTTGCTGAATTTCATGTATATGCCGGAAACTATCAAAATTACTCACCCTTTTCATATTCTGAATATTTTAGCGCGTTATAAGCACATTCTTTTTCACATAGATTATTTTATAGGCATGATTTGCCTGGGGCTGTTATATTCTATGATCATACTGTTTGGTATCGTTGCTCCTTTTTTAATTCAGGATGTGCTTCGGTATTCGGCCGTTGACTTTGGTCATATCGCGTTGCTGATGGGACTTGCCTGGTTTTTGGGTAATATGACAAACCGCTTTCTCATTGCTATTCCTATCGATAAAAAAGTAAAAACCTGTTTTTGGCTCATGTTGATTACGACGTTCGTTATGTTTTTGCTCGCCATGGAAGGGCCTTTCATTTATTTCATTATCATTCCCACTTTTGTATTGCTTTATCTGGGCGGCCTGGTTTTTCCAAATTTCTATGCGAAGAATCTTGCACTTTTTCCGGAAGCAGCTGCGACAGCCAATGCCCTCATGAGCGCATTTATGGTGTTGATTGCGAGCGGCACGTCTGCCGTGGGCACTTTGCTTAAAGCCAATACGCAAATGCCGCTAACGCTTGCTTATATGGCCATTACGCTTATCGCGTTGCTTGCTTATTATCTCAGCGTTTATCACCATCATAAAAAAGGCTGATAGCTGGCATGAATTTTCCATTTACGTTTTACTTTTTTTCAGCCAGTGTTCCATCATTTGATTGGAAGGCAGTGATTCATCCAGTACTTTCCTGACTTGCTCTATCCCTGTTACCGGCCATTTTTGAGAATCCAGCATCCCTATCTGCAGCAGTAAAGAAGCCTGGTCCTAATAGATGTGTTCACCTAGCACTTTTTGCTCTTTGAAATAGACAATAACAATATGTGCCAATTCTACGTGTTTATGAGTGGGGGGAATGCCCGGCAGCATAAAATCTATTTCCCTATCGTGGGTGAAGCTAAGAACAAGTTCATCGACCAGCTTGTCCTTGCCAACAATACGCGAAATGGACCTTACGTTTGCATCGGCAGGGATGCTAGGAATAAAGTGGTTTTTATAAAATTGATACACTTCTTCATAGCCGTAACCACCCGTCATGGTGGGAATGTGGTTTACAAAGGGGTGATCTGCCATGGTGGCCATGGTTGCTTTTACATCCCTTAGCTCAAATTCGCAACGCATGTGCTCTTCCCATCGTTTTTCAATATCATGCATGAGAACGACCTCTTTTGTAATGCCAGTCTTAAAGTAGTTCCGCAATGGCTTTGATGTCCACGTTACCGCCTGACAAAATCAATCCGATGCGTTTGCCCTTAAACATGTCGGGATTCGCTAAAATAATGGCCAATGTGACGGCCGCAGAAGGTTCAACCACAATCTTCATGCGTTCCCAGATATAACGCAGCGCATTTAGAATGGTTTGTTCAGAGGCAGTATAGATGTCATTTACTTTCTCGAGAATGATGGGAAAAGTTATTTTTCCAACCGAAGTCAGCAAACCATCGCAGATAGTATGCTGATTAGGCGCCGGGACTCTTTCTCCCTTTTTGAAGGATAAATAGGCGTCATTGACACGCTCAGGTTCTGCGCCTATCACCTGCGTCGTTGGCGAAAGTGCTTTCACTGCAATGGCAGTACCTGCAATCAATCCGCCACCACCGATCGGTGCAATCATTATGTCGATATCATGACATTCATCCAGGAACTCGAGGGCAGCGGTTCCCTGGCCGCTAATGACTTGTTCATTGTCATATGGGTGAATAAGGACCGCTCCGGTTTCCTCAATGACCTTGTTTAGAGCGGCTTCGCGCGCAGCAAGTCCCGGCTCACAAAAAGTAATGGCAGCGCCATAGTCGGCGACAGCCTGTTTTTTTACCTGGGCAGAATTGGAAGGCATGACGATATAAGCCTTGATGCCGCGGGTTTTTGCGGCGAGCGCCAATGCTTGCGCATGATTGCCCGATGAATGTGTTGCTACACCTCTTCTGGCTTCGCTGTCTGATAAGGAAAACACGGCATTGCAGGCGCCGCGGAATTTAAATGCTCCGGCTTTTTGAAAATTTTCGCATTTGAAAAAAAGCGTCGCCTGGGTGATGCGGTTTAACGTAGAACAGGTGAGCACGGGCGTACGTTTGATATAAGGATGGATTCGTTTCGCCGCATCCTCGATATTTTTAATTGTGACAGTCATTATGTATCCTCATCGCTTTTAATCACTTTTTCTCCCGAAAAAGTGGATGTGTAGATAAAAAACCAGATAGCCAATCAGCATGAAAGCAAATCCAAGAAAAATCAGAATAAGCGGCCAGCTGAAACTGCTAAATATCCGGGCAAACCAGGTTGAAAGGTCAATAATATAAATAACGGTAAATAAAGCGCCAACATACAGCAGGGCTTTGCTTTGAAGCGCTACGCTAAACAGGAATGATGAAAAAATCAAAATGGGAGTCAAAATGCGCCATGCTAATAGGCCCTGCTCATAAAAGAAGAACCCTCCTAATGTGTAACTGCCGCTAAGAATAAACAGGCTGCCAAAGAAATAAAGCAATCCGGTGAGTGGATGCCTATTGTCGCGATCTAGATAATAGCCCAGTAACATGTAACTTAAGCCAAGCACAATCAGTTCATATTCCATAAGATCGCTAAATATAAAATTG
This sequence comes from Aquicella lusitana, assembly GCF_902459475.1. Lineage (NCBI taxonomy): Bacteria > Pseudomonadati > Pseudomonadota > Gammaproteobacteria > Legionellales > Coxiellaceae > Aquicella > Aquicella lusitana. The sequence goes on from NZ_LR699114.1 coordinate 244,125, forward strand.
GATTTTTCGACGAGAAAATATAGTAAATCATTAAAAAAAGCGGAAGCAAACACAATGGATAAAAGAAGCAGTAACGTGCGCGGCAAGAAGAAATAAGTGAATAAAAAAAGGCAAAAACTGAGGCCGGAAATGATGGCGCTGAGTAAATGACTGGGCGGCATCCCAGTGATCTTGAAGGTAACATATATGCCAATTGGTAGCGTGAGACCTGTGATTAGAAAGAATGCCGTGCTTGCGGCTTCATAACGTGCCAGGTGGAACAGGACGGCAACTAGATAAGCAGCAAGGGCGGCGCCCAATGTTGCAAAAATTCGGATAAAATCGTTAAGGGCATACCAGTTGACACTAACAAAAAAGGCAATGCCAAAAAATACCAATGCGCCGCCCAGATAATTGAATATCCTAAGGATGGCCACATTTTTAGATGAGGCTGCATCTTTTGACGCAGGATTATTCATTTAACGGCCTCCTATTATCGATCCATCCTATAAAAATAAAATAAGCTGCTTCCTCACGAGAGGGTTTAAGATCCAATTTTTCCCGATACTTTCCCTGTCTTAGACAAACACCGTGATTTTCCAAGCGCATCTCGTTCCAGAAGCCAAGCGGCATATCCGTCCTGCAGAAAGACTCAAGAGTAAAACCATCCGGGGATTTGTAGCGATTCAATTTATTTAAAAAGGTAAACTGTTGGGCTTGATCCAAGGTGATAAATGTACTGGTTCGGGTGCGTGTGTTGAAGAGATAAAGTTTTACCATGTCACAGCGCTTGGTATTTGCTGCGGGATAACGTCCGGCTGGCGTGACTTGCTCCTTAAACAGTTTTTGTTCAATGGCCTGCTGACAGCCAAGTTGGTCGCTATCGACCAACATATAAACAAAATTGAATTTGGGCTGCAGGCGCTTTTGTTGATAAAAACCAACAGCCAGTGCCGTGATAATGATCATCGCGACGGGAATCAGGATAGCAAGGTAAAGAAAAATATTACGCTTAATTACCATACAGTACATACTCCTAACATTAGAAGTAGTATACCTTAAGCCGGGTAACTGATGGCAAAAATGCAGAAGGATTTATTGAATCCACAACTCCGTCTGGCTGCGCACCGTATCGGCAAGCGATTGGAATTCCGCATATTGTTTCCTTAGCCAGTGCGCGTCATTTTCATGGGTTTGGGCGATTGCCTGAATTTGATGCAGCGCTTCTTCACACCCCATCCGGGCTGCATAAGGCGCCAGATGACGGCATGTCTCCAAGATGTCTTCAGAAAGAGCGAAATGATTGCGATGAATGGGGTCGACAAACATGGCTTCCAAACCGTATCGTGCTGCATGGAAGCGGTTATAAAGATAAGTAAGATAAATTTCGCGCGATAATTGTGGCCGCGTCTCCAGCATCCAGCAAGCTAGCAACTGCGCATAGGCAGCTAAGATCGCTGCTTTTTCCACGGTTAAAGGTGTGTCACAAATACGGAATTCTACCGTGCCATATTCCGGTTTGGGTCGGATATCCCAGTAAAAATCCTTGATGCTTTTGACAATGCCGAGATCAACCATCCGGTTAAAATACACTTCAAAGTCTTTCCATGTCAGCAGCCACGGCGGTGTTCCGCTTAAAGGAAATGCGCTAATCACGGCGAGGCGTGAACAATCGAAAGCCGTATCAACACCTTGGTGAAATGGCGAGGCGGCTGACAGCGCAATGAATTGCGGCAAATAGCGCGCCATGGCATGACAAAGATAAAGTGCGTCGTCGCCGTTTGTGCAGGCAATATGAATATGCTGGCCGAAAACGGTAAACTGCTTGGCAAGATAACCATATTGTTCTGATACGCTGGAAAAACGTTCAGTAGGAAAAATGCGCTGCTCTTTCCATTTCTGAAAGGGATGCGCCCCGCCGCCACAAATTCCAATATGTGTCTGCGCGGCTTGTTCAGCAAGCGTATTGCGAATCATCCGGAGTTCTGCAATGAGTGATTCATAAGAAGCATGAACAGACGAATTCAGCTCAATCATGGCTTGTGTTATTTCCGGCTTAATTTCACCTGGATGTACTATTTCCGATAAACGGCGCAGCAAATCTTTCGCTTCCATGGCCAGATTGAAATTTTGCAAATCAACCAATTGCAATTCTAGTTCGACGCCCATGGTGGGAAACGCGTTTTCTTTAAATGCTGGCAGGGTGCTCATCGATTATCCTTGTCATACTTTATTTGGAATAGCTTCATCGGTTTTGATAAACGCTAGCTGTGTCGCAATGGGCCCGATGATATTGAGGAGAGCGACAGCGCCGGTAATAATGGCCATCAACTGGTTCCCAAGGTTAGGGTTAAAATCCAATAAAATATTAGACATGCCAATCGCCAAGCCTGCCATAGGCATTAATGCGAAACCAATCGCCCATGCTTGTTGGCGTGTCAAACGGCTGGTGCTGGCAAAGAGCCAGACGCCTGCGATTTTTGCAAAGGTTCGGGCAAATAGAAAGGCGAATACAGCCCACGTGGCAAACCACAATCCTTTTAATTGCAGATGAATTCCGGTAATAACAAAAAGCAAAATGAAAAATAATCGTGCGAGCCATCCGAAGTCCACTTCGGTGAGGGTGCGTTTTTTGTCAAAATTTCTTGCGGCCACGCCTAATGTAAATAGCATCAGCATCGAGGACAGATTGAGGATGCTTGCAAGACCGATGGCGAATACCACCGCGCCGACGAAAAGCACAAACTGGTTTTCCTTGCGCTTCCCAATCAGTGACGCGATCATTTTTGTCATCAAGAAAATTAGCATGCCCACTAACACCGAGCCTAAGAGACGATAAGCAGCATGCAATATCATTTCCAAATGGGATGCATCGGCTCGGGTGGCAGGAAGCAGAAGAGTAAACAGTGTGATCGCAAAAAAGTTATTAAGGCTCGTCAAAATCAGCGTCCGGCGCGTTACGGGCCCTTCAGAAGAGAGATCGTGCGCGACCATCATGACTACTGCCGGCGCTGTCGCGACAGCGATTGTTGCTGCGAGAGCGGCTGGCAATAAAGGAAGCTGAAAAATCCACAATACAGCAAAAATGAAAATAAAAGTCAGCCCCGATTCTGCAAGTGACGTCAAAAACAAACCGCGGTCATGACGCATCCAGACGAAATCCAGATGCCTGCCCAAATCGAAAAGAATCAGGCCGAGTGAAACGTCGACAAAGATGCGCGCATTGGTGAGAAGCGAGGGAGTCACCATATCAAACGCCCCAGGTCCCACCAGAAATCCTACAGCGATATAGCCTGAAATACTAGGCAAGACACGACTGCGTCTCGCCAATTCACCACCGATCAATCCTAACAGCAGAGTTAAGCCGAATAATGCAATTGGATTATGATGCAAGGGAAAATGAGGTAAAAAGTACATCATTTGCTCCTCATAATTTTTTAAAGCAGCTTCATCTTGATGAGGATAGTTAGTTACTGTGCGTTGTCATTTTTGTACCATGCTGATGGTGACAATAAAAAATGTTTAGCTGTTAATTACCACAGAAACCAAGATAATCCTCTTTAGAACCGCGTTTATAAACTGTACAAAATTTGTTTTTCTAACGTATCGAATATGACAAATTACCCTACATTGCCGTTCGAATCAAATTATATGGGTTTTCTGTAATAAATTAGAACACATGTGAAGTTTGCTGGTGAAGTGAAAAAGAGGTTTATTTAACTGGATAGCCAAGGTAATTCACAATTTTCCATTCGCCCGATGATTGTTTTTGCAGAATATCGATACCTTCATCGCGTGTGCTCGAAACGTTTTTATTATTTTCAGAGATATCCAAAAACCAGGTGATTCTAACCGCGGCAAGGTTCCCATTCCGATATACATCCCGTAGTTTAAATCGGTAGTGGTAATCTTTTTCTGTTTCTTGAAAAACTTTTTTAAAACCATTGCAAACGGTGTCATAACTTTTTTGCGGGTAACCCTGATAATCCGCAACGAGAGATTTAGAAAACAAATGGCAGGATTCGGGCCATTTTTTCTGGTTAAACGCGGCTGTCCAGTGAGTAAATATATTTTCAAACAACTTATAGTCTGCCGGTTTGACAGCAGCGGCTTGCATTGAGATTAACAGTAGCGGCAATAAACTCAATCGTCGGTACATGAAACATTTCCTTATGAAAACGCGGGCGCAAGCGGCATGATGATCAACTTTGGTAGCGACTCGCTTCCATCGGTCTTGCCATAGCAAAATAAGCATTATTTTTCCACCGTGAACCAATTTTCCATGCATAAGCGGCAGGCTGATAAGTATCAGGATTGACTTTAAGCAGCATGGTGCCAATACCGATGCCAGATACGCGGGCTTGACGCGTGTCTTCACTGTGTCCTGTATAAGCGGAGTCAGCAACGCGAATGTGAAACGCATCTTCATCGGGAATCGGTTTGTCCATGACAACCATTACATGGCCGCCGGTCTCGTCTCCTACGGCGTTTTTATAGCGAAATACCAGAATATCGCCCGGGCGTAACTGCTCAACATCATCTACTTTTGTCCAGTATTGCTGGGGTTTATTGGATAGGGTGGTGAAAAAGTTGTAATAATCATATGAGGTCGGTTTTTCTGAGCCGCTCCAGTCGACCAGGCTGGAATAGGCTTGCGGATAAACCGCCTGAAGAATGCGGTCCACATAACTTGAGCAGTCAACAATATAGATGCCGCGTGAAGTATCAAATCGTCTTCCACCCAGTTTGTAAACACTGTAACGCAGTGTCGATACGGTGTTGTGTACAAAACTAATCAGGCGCTGTTCGATGGAAGAAAAAAAACCTTTAGAGCTGGATTGCTCAAGGTGAGCGGGATGAACGAAAGCTGCACGCCTGTTTGCGACAATGGCAGGGCGGCCTGATTTTTTATGAGGCTTTCTTTTCGCTTTTTTAGATACGGATTTTTTTTTGCTGGCGTGATGGGTCGCTTTTTTTCTAGCTACATGGCTTTTGTTTTTAGCATGAGATAAAGGTTTGGTGCTTTTGTTGTGTATTTGTTGCGATGCGGATACTTGTTTTGTTGTGGCAGCATAAGCAGCGGGTTGCAAGCACATGAGCGCAATCACTATTAAGCTTAGTCGTTTGAATTGCCTTGTAATGAAAATAGACATCTTCCATTTCCCATGTCTTAATTTTGACTAGGCCACATCCTAATCTGTTCGAATATTGGTTTATAGTTGCAAAATGTGGCCTATTAGCGAAGGAATGTCAATGACTGGGCAAATGGCATTGTTATATTTGTTTACAAAATAAATAGTAATTATCAATGTACATGCAGTTAGATCACATGAAATTCGGCGATAATCAGATTGTTTTTGGGCTTGCTTGGTCAGATCGTGCGCGTTTCGCCAATACGCATCAGCCAGATACAATCAGGAAGAAATCCTGCCTGTATGGCAGATGCATAAAATCGTTCTGGTGGTTCAAAAGGCGCCTCATCAGATAGTCTAATCGCGCCCCAATGCATACCTACCAGCTTTTTTGCGCGGAGTTCCTGCCCGATGTGCACAGCTTCCTCAGGCCGGAGATGGCCAGTTGACATCAATTCCCGGGGCTCATAAGACCCGACACTCAGCAGCGCATAATCGAAAGGTCCATAATCTCGCCCTATATCTAAAAAAAGAGAACCATAAGCTGTATCGCCGCTAAAATAAATTTTTTTGTTTGGCAAGCAGACGGCAAAACTTGCCCAGAGCCTACGGTTGCGCGTGAAGATATCACGTTTTGAATAATGATAAGCAGGCAACGCACGAATGCTGATTTGCTGAAACAGGTAATCGGCATGCCAGTCCAGTTCATGGATATTTTTATAGCCGCAGGATTGGAAGAGTGGCCCATTTTTAAAGGGACAACGATGTGAATTCGTTCTTTATCGGGGATGGCAGTAAGTGTCTTTAAGTCCAGATGATCAAAATGGTCATGACTCACGATAATAATATCAAGCGGCGGAAGTTCTGCAATCGATAAACCTGGCGGTGTAAAGCGCTTGGGTCCCCAACTTTTAAAAGGTGCAGCATGATCCGTTAAAAACGGATCGGTGAGTATAGTAATATTTTGCAATTTAATAAGAAAAGTGGAATGGCCAAGCCATGTCAATGTGTCATCTTGCTTAAACTGCTCATATTGCCGTAATGCTTCACCCGGAGGAATAACGAAATCAGGAGGAAGGGACGGCGCCTTGTCGAAAAGGCGGCGAAGAAAAAATGCCATCCATTTAAAGAGATTCCAGTTGCGTTTGGGTCCGCCAGGCGGATTCTGAAAACGCATTATGCTTCCTTTTTACATCGGAGACGATGTGAGAGTTTACTCAGTCGAGATAATTTTTTCTCCAAAAAATGCGAAGTTGCGGTGGCATGAGGTGAATCGTCAAATAGCCAGTAACAAAATGTAGCAAGATAAACCGCTGTTAAAATGCTTTCCTCTATCGCGCGCCGGCAGCCTGTTGCCTGGCGTTTTGCTGCTTCCCGCCACCACTGCACTGTACGGCTGACGCGTAGTAAGGCTGGAATCTGAATATGCAAGTGACCGGGTTCTAGTTTGCCACGGATCATCTGACGTACAATACGCCGATGATTTGCAAGTGCGGTAAACCAGGCCATTAGCAAAAGATGCAGCTTTTGTTGTGAGCTTAAAGCATCGATTTCTTCTGCCGCAGAAGCTTTTAACATTGCCTGATCAGCGCGATCAAAAAAAGCGTCAATTAATTCATCTTTTTCGCGATAATACTGCCAGATAAAAGTTAAATCTGTACCTAACGTTGTTGCGATATCTGCTAGGCGCACTTCTTCCCAGGATTTTGTTTCAGCGAGTGATATGGCGGCGTTAACAATGTCATCGGGCAGTAATGGTGAATGTTTCTTCATGACATCACCTCGTTATTATTATCCGTATTATTCTATTTTTATTATAACTGAACTTAATGCACGGCTTGTACGGGTTTAATTTTTTATTAAAAAAATCAATAAGTCGCGAAAATTCCCTATCATTACGAGCGTAGCGAAACAATCCAGCCCGAGAATGTTGGATTTCCCTTGCGGAAAAAAGGTCATGTTATAATGAGAGTAAATGAGCCATAAAGGAAAACCTGCATGAGATGGAGAAAAACATCCAATTTAATTATTGCGATCATTCTTTCCATCGCTTATACCATTGTGAGTTTCCTTAATATTATTGGCCCGCTTCACATGGATGCGACGGGTACTATGAATGAGCCAGGTCCACTTTCTGTTTACACTATCATTTACTGGCTTGTCTCACTGGCGGTGACATGGGGTATTTATTTTTATTGGCGCAAAAAACCTGAATTGCTATTCTTCACGCTGCTCATCCTGGGTATTGTGATTATTGTGGCAGAAATCTTCCTGTGGGGGTGGATGGGCTCCGCCTCATAAATGACGAGGATTATCCCTACCAGGAAAACGAATCCGTTGTTGAATTGTTGAAGTTGTCCGAATAAATTTTCCTGTCTGATGCTTGTTGGCCATTATTGCAAACATAAAGAATATTGGTAGCGCGATCCGCATAGGTATGTGGAATAGCCATGCAGGAGGCGAATGTAGCGCGAATGGTATTGTCGATTCGCTTCGAATAGGGATCCGACAGCATCGGGTTGGCAATGATATTAAAAATAGCGGTGCCCCCGGGTATTAGACGATTTTTTATCTGCGACATATATTCTTTAGTTAACAAATGGGCTGGAATGGATTTGATATCACTGTAAACATCAATCACGATAGCTTGAAAAAGTGCGGTGGTGGATTGTAAATAATGGCGTGCATCATCTGTCACCAGCGTGCTGTTTACAGCGTCAATGAAGCGCGGCACCGTTACTTTTTTGATCTGACTATCGATATCAACATAGGTAAAATGATTCCCATAGGTATACTCTGCAGACAGTGAAAACCCACCGGCGCCTAGTACCAAGATATTAGCATCACGCAATTTTAAATCATTGAACAGAATTTTTTTAATTCCCTCAATATAAGGAAAACTTTTTCTTTCATTATTAAGATAAGAACTGCCGGCTTCATTAATAATGAGCATTTTCTCCCCTTGCGGGAGACCTGAATTGCGGCTGTCCAGTATCTGGTAGTTGGCGTAATTATTTGTTAATACAAAAAGGTTTTTTTCAGTCTGAATATTAACGGTGTATATCAACCATAAGGTAATGCCCGCGAGTATTAGTTGCATGGCAAAGGAGAAAGGCCGGTCAGCTAACAGCAAGTTCAGCATTAATAACAATATAAAATTAATTAGAATAGTCCAGGCCACCCCAAAGTAATACATGATCACGAGTGTTGTCATGGTGGCGCCAAGAAACGATCCAAGCGTGCTTAATCCCATTGTGTTGCCGCCAATGGTTCCCACGGATTGGTCTTGGCGAGTCATGTTCATGGTGATGGGCACGGTCTGGCCTAAAAGATAAATGAGCGGCGCGATAATTAACAGCAGATAGGCAACGAGAGGATAAATAACGTGCGGGTCGGTAAATTTTTCTACCAGCGAGAAAAATTGCGAAATAAAAATATAGGATAACCCCACGCCGAACCAGACGGCCGCGACAAAAAAATTGATGCGTAATCGTTGATGCGGAGATTGTCGGAGTTTCCCGCCTTTTTGATACCCGAGCGCTAGAAATAATAAGAAAAAACCGATAATAATACTGGTGACAATCACGCTTCCACCCACAACGGGCAGTAACTGACGGATCGTAAGAATTTCAATCGCGATTGACACAAAACCTTCAATCAAAATGATCAAAGGAAGAAGCGCAACAACGGGAAAAAGCGATTTTGCTTCGGTATGCATTTCCATGGTGATCTGGTACGTCCTATTTTGCTATGATGCAATAACCGTCATGATATTGGAATCAGCGACAGTATGGATAAAAGTCTAAGGCCACTATTATACTGGATAACCATTTTATGGGTAGCGGCAAAACGCCTCTACAATGAAAAGTACAGTTACCAGGCGTCAGCACTGGCTTTTGAGACGCTTTTGTCCATGGTGCCCGTGCTGTCAGTCATCGTGTATGGCATGACCGTTTTTCCCTTATTTACCCGGCTGATCACCTTCACACGCGATTACATCTATGCAAACTTTATTCCCGCTTCTGGAGACATTATTCAGAAATATCTCAATGAATTTACGACCCAGGCAACGCAATTGCCTCTGCTTGGCATCTTTTTTTCGCTGCTGGCTGGGCTCATGTTAATGTTCACCATCGAGAGCGCTTTTGATGATATCTGGCATCCTAAAAGCAAAAGAAGGCGGACGCGCACCGTGCTGCTTTTGCTGGCTATTTTTATTTTTTTGCCATTGTTTATCGGGATAAGCGTTTTTCTCAGTACGTTTCTGCTTTCTTTTTCCTGGGTTGGGATGTGGGGTTTGACGATTGTTTTATTTGATTTTTTACATTTAATTATTAATACCATGATTTTTGCCATCATTTATATGATAGCACCCAACCGGCGAATAAAGTGGAGCGACGCAATGCTGGGCGGTTTCATCGCTGCTATGTTGTTTGAGTTTGCTAAGAAAGCGTTTGCCCTCTATGTTATTCATTTTCCCAGTTATAAATTAATTTATGGTGCTTTGTCGATTATCCCAATTTTCCTTATTTGGCTGTATATTTCATGGGTTATCATCCTCTTTGGCGCACTGGTAATTCATGCTAAACAGCAGCAGGAAGAATAATGATTGTTATTTAAAAGGAGACATAAAAAATGAAATTCAAGCTCATGGTGTCGGCTTGTGTAGTGATGTTTAGCTCAATGACCTATGCCGCTGGAATGCAGGCCAATGACGGCCGTTATGCTGTTCAGGCGGCAATCGTGACGGGAGGCAATTTTGGAGTCGGGCTTGTACATTACACTAGCAGCACAGAAATAGGCGCTACTGTGTCTGGAAAATTTAATAATGCATCCAACCGCACCGCGTTATTTACACCCGCTATTTTTGCAGGCTTTAGAAAGCCGTTGGGCGAGAGGACGACATTTGCTTATGGCCTTGATCTTGCCAGTAAATTTGGACAAGACGAAGGCCAGCATATCGATGAAAATATTCAAATAGGTCCCTATATTTCACTTGAACAGGCGCTCACAAATAATTTATTGCTCGTAGGCTGGATCGAACCTTATACGTTTGAATATGAGAAGAAAGCCGGCTCTTCCACGACCACTCAGCGCCTTTTTGGTGCCGGCGGCCTGGGCCTCAGTTATTTATTTTAAATAAGAAGCGTTATGCCGACTGTTTAAGAAGTGAGTCGATTTTCACGTAGACGGGTTCTTTTTGCGGTTTACAATAAGTTTCCCGAATGAAAAAAACCGAGATCAGCAGTGAAAGAAGATACATCAGCGGCATGACGCTAAATCCTGCAGTGAAATCATGCGGTACCAGGTGAGCGCCATGCGTTTTTCCGGACAGGCTAATGAGCAATCCGGTGATGAGTGGTGTGAAGGTACTGAAGAGTGTGATGGTTCCATTGTTTAATCCAAGTGCCGTCGCTTTGGTGGCTAAATCAACATGCTCAGCAATGGCCGCAAAAGCGACTGACTGACCTGCGGCGGCAATGCCCAACCAGAAAAACAAAAGTGCATATATAAAGGGTGAATGGACAGAAAAATAAGTGATGCCAATTGTTGTCACGATGCCGATTATTGCGCTGATAATGAGAACAGGCCTACGTCTTTTTGCTATATCGGATATGGCACCTAACAATAGACAGCCAATGGCATAGCCCAGCCATGACAAAGAAATCATATGCGATGCTGTCGCCTGGGATAATCCGCAAGCTTCAAGGTAAGTTGTTCCCCAAATGGCACCTAGCAAAGCCATGGAGGTATAAACCAGCGCAGAATAAAATGCGATGGCCCAGGCTTGGGGATTTTGCATGAGTCTTTTTAAATTGACTATCAACGGTGTTTTCTGCTTCAGAAAAATTAAAATCTGTTCTCGATTTTGCGTTTTGTTTTTCACAAACAGGAAAATCAGAAGCGCAAGAATACCGCCTATAATGCCAATATCGGCCAATAAGGTACGCCAATCACCGTTTGACTTTACTAAGACGGCTGCCAGCGGTCCGGCTGCCAGCAGTGGCCCCATCGTGCCGATGAATTGTGAAGCGCCAACAAAAAAACCAAAATATTTTCGCGGAAACCAGGTGGCTGCAATGACAAGCAAACAAACAAAAGCGAAGGAAGAACCAAATCCCATCATCATCCGGCTGATAAATGCCTGTGAAAAGCTAGCGGCATTCGCAAAAAGAAAAGCGGAGATCACGCAGACGAGAATAGCAAAAATAAGTATTCGCCTTACACCAAATTTGTCGGTCAATATACCCACGGGGACTTGCATGAGTGCGTAGGCAAAATAGTAGGCTGAGCCAAGCAATGCGAACATTTCCGGCGACAGCGCAAGATCATGCATGATTTGATTGGCAATCGTGCCTACAAACGTGCGCAGAAAAAATTCGTAAAGAAAAAAGAACGAAGCCAAGAGCCAGATAATTAGGCCCAATAAGGAGAATGAAGCGTTTTCTTTTCCAAGCATGAGGTACCTTGTTTACAAATTAGCGTTGAGTACTGTTCACATGCCATGCCTCCAGGTGATTGGCAGCATGATTCATTTCCGGGAACACAGCGAGTTGAAAGAGTGCTTCCCCTTCATGTACTAGCGGCAGATTGTTTTTTCCAACAATAACGCCTTCGTTGGGGCTGAATAATGTCACGTTTTCGCTGGCACCAAAGGGGTCCTTGATAACGCTAAGCGTATCGCCTTTTTGTACATGTTGACCCAGTTTATGTTTGGAGTGACTGACGCCGCTTGAGGAAGAACAAATCCAGACACTGGTTTGGGCGAGCAGGCTTTTAAATGATTTTTCTTGTCGATTTTTCTCAGGCAGCATTTCCAGTTTGCGCATGACATTGATAATGCCTTCGAGGCCGGTTGTAATAGCGTGTTCATCAAAACGCATAGCTTCGCCTGCTTCGTACATCAGGAAAGGGATATGTTTTTCTGTTGCTAATGATTGCAGGGAACCAGCCTCGGGAACGGCGTTGAGAATAATAGGTGTGTTGAAAGCCTTCGCCAATTCAAGGGACTGCTTGTCGTTAAAATTTGCGTAAACCTGAGGCAGGTTACTGCAGTTAAGCGGACCTGTCTGCAAATCTATACAGTAATTCGATCGGCTCAAGATTTCTGTTGAAAAAAGATGAGCAATTCTTTCCGCCATTGAACCATTTTTTGCGCCGGGGAAACTGCGATTTAAATCCACTCCCCCTGGCAGATAACGGTCGCGATTGATAAAACCATATACATTTAAAATAGGGACCGCGATCAGTGTTCCTCGCAGTCTTGAAATCATAGGTAAATTCAGCAAGCGGTGAATGATTTCCGTGCCATTAATTTCATTGCCATGCATGGCCGCGGTTAATAAAAGACAAGGCCCGCTCTGTTTGCCATGAATCACTTTGATAGGTATATGGAGTGGTGCGCAGCTAAATAGCTGCGGTGAAGGAAGCGCAAGCGATAATATTTCACCTGGATAAATAGTTTCATTACAAAGCTTGATGGCAGTATTTTTCATGATAAGCGACCCAACTTGACGAAAAAATATAAATGTTTGAAACGCGTTATAACTCAATGCTGTCAATTTAAGGAAAACTTCACGCAGAAAAAAATTAAAGCGCAGATTTATTTCAGGTATTCTACGGCAAAATTAACGCCAATATTGCCTGAAAAAGATTAACAGAGTATATCACAGCGTATACAGATCACCAAATTCGATTGAATGCATGCATTTTTTTAAAAATTTTATGCAGTTATAAATTTTTATTTTTAATTTCACAAGCAATTTCCAGACAAAATATTTAATTTTTCCGCGAAGTAATGTACAATGCTCAATTCAAATTTGAGATTTATGTGCCAAGAATGATAAATATTTAAAGCAATAAATTGAAAATAAACGAATTCTGCAGTGTTACTTCCGATAATAACCTGTTAAAACACGATGCAATGCCTCATCGCTAACGATTAATTAACGAGAAGATGTTTCCATATGTTGACCAGTGTTGAAAATTTGATTCAAAACTACATGCAAAATGGATTCGCATCATTTAATACCAGCGCAGGCACATCGAGCTGGCTGATACTGTTGGTAATTGTCACGGGCATATTCCTTATCAGCATTGTAAGTTTTTATTTGGTGCGCTATCTTTTGTTACGCTTTACGGCAACGTTGTCAACGAGACCCAGCTATATCTGGATTCAATCGGCCTATGGGCATCGTTTTTTTCATCGCCTCTCGTTGCTGATTCCCTCGTTTATTATCTATTCCAGCATTCACCTGATTGAAATAACCGGGCTGCCGACGCTGCCATCTGCAGTCAAGCTGATAGAGACATTGGCGCTGGTTTATATGATAATCATCGGTGCTTTTACTATTTCATCGCTATTAAACAGTATTGAAACGCGTTATCAATATCTCAAGATTGCGCGCCATTATTCCATCAAAAGTTATTTGCAGGTCGCAAAAATTATTCTTTACTGCCTGACCGGCATCTTGGTCATCTCAGTATTTGTGAATAAATCACCCATGTATTTTCTTACCGGTCTTGGTGCCATGACGGCGGTGATTTTATTAATTTTCCGCGATTCTATCCTTGGTTTTGTTGCCAGTATTCAGTTAAGCGCGTATGACATGGTTCGAATCGGTGATTGGATTGAGATGCCTAATTTTGGCGCTGATGGGAATGTCATTGATATTTCTCTTAATACCATCAAGATACAAAATTTTGACAAAACCATCGTGACTATACCCAGTTATGCTTTGCTAAGTAACGGAGTCAAAAATTGGCGCGGCATGAGTGAATCAGGCGGCCGTCGGATCAAACGTGCTTTTTTTGTGGATGTAAACAGCATTAAATTCTGCGATGAAACCTTATTTAACCGCTTGTCGCAAATTCCTTTGCTGCGAACCCGATTGCAGCATGCAAAAGAAGGACTAAATCAAAGCAATGATCACATGATTGCCAAGCTCGCGCATGCAAACGAACGGTGCATGACAAATCTCACTGCTTTTCGTATTTATTTGGAAGCGTACTTGCAGCAGCATCCCAAGGTGCATCATGAGATGACATTCATTGTGCGGGAACTGGAAACGTCCGGCAAAGGGATACCCATCGAACTTTATCTTTTTTCAAATGATATTGACTGGGCGCGCTATGAAAAAATTCAGGCTGATATTTTTGATTATATCTACGCTATATTGCCGTTATTTGAACTGAGAGCGTTTCAGTATCTTTCGGGTTCCGGTCTGGAATTTCGGTTAAATGAACCATTTTCCGGTACAGAAAACAGCAAATCGGCATAGTATCGTTATTATTTGTTGATAATCACCGTGACCCGCGACCCATTGGCAAATTCCTGGTTCAACCATTTGGCGTCATTGACAAATAGACGCACGCAGCCGTGACTATCGTGATAACCCGGCACGGTATAGGAACCGTGCAACGCGAATCCGCGATGGAAGAACATGCAATAAGGCATTGGTGCGCCGCCTTTGCCAAGAGGGAACTTGCTGGAGACACATCCTGCACCCCGTTTCTGGTAGATAGCAAATTTTCCTGCAGGCGTGCGGCAGCCGCGCCGTACATCCGCGCAATAATTCTGTCCGCCTGAAACAGGTCCCCAACGTTGGAGCGTACCATTTGAATCGTAAGCACCGAAGGCAAGCTTTGATAATGAAACTAAAATAAATTTAGTGCCAGGTGGGTCTATGTACTGAGGAAAAGGCGAATAGTCAAGGGGGTCGGAGCCAAACGATGTGGGGACAGCGATTTTCAATCCTGGATATAACTTGGTGTTCATGCGGTTAATTCGCATGACAATGTCGCGTTGATCTTCATCTGGAAATAATTTTTGCCATGAATCGCCTCGCTTGACGGCGTAGCACTCGTATTGCGGTAAATCGCATAATTTCGCGCCGTAAGTTTTAGCCAAGGCCGTATGAGGAAAGAAAATTATCGCGCTCAATGTCAATGAGAGAATGAATGCAACCATATTGCCTCCCTTTTTTCTTATTGTTCAGGAAGCAATCCCTGCGTTATTTTTTTAAAACATCCTCGTTATTTATACCTTTATTATATTGCGCTTTGTTGCTTTGGTTATTAAGAGTCCCCTGATTGCTAAATAAAAAATTCAAATAAATTCATTTAGTTAAGCTCGGAGAGTTTGAATGGTCAAGGTCATATATTTAAAAAAACTCTTTGTGGGGGCTTGCGGGGTTTACGGGAAAATAAAAAGGGGTCCGAAAGCGGGTATGCCTTCTCATCTCAGACAATATTATATAAAAGCAATACAATAAAACCGAGGGCGATCGTGTTGCAATATTGAATGGTAAAATAAACGAGTGCTGCTTTTAAGTAAGCATCAGGAAAAGCAGATTTGCTCAGGTAACGGTAGTAAACAGCCTGTAGGTAAACGCCTATTACAATCGCGGAAAAAGAATAGAGCAGCAACGACAATTTATAAGGATGAATAACAAGCAGGATATATCCGCCAAGAAGTACGCATAAGGAAATAAGATCAAGCCTTGCAGTAAGATGGCTATCCCGTTTTTTTTGAACGAAGGTCAGTTTTTTTCTTGCCTTGTACCAGCCGTATTGGCACAAGATAATAACAAAAATGAACACAGCAAGCAGATAATGCTTCATATTTCGCAATAAGTACCGATGGCAATGGTGCGGTTGTAGGGCAGATGAAAGAATTCAATGTCGATGACCGCATTGCGCATCAGAAAGGCAAATAATATTTCCTGCCAGTAAAAGAGCAGTGTTTTTTTGCGCTTGGTAGCTGAGATATGCGTGATTTCGATGAGATAGGTAGCTTGGCCAAGATCGAGCGGAAAAGGAAATAGTTTTAATTTCTCGGCGCTCGCAAGCGCTTCGGGTATGTCGGTTAGCTGCATGAACCCATAATGTAAAATTAAACGATAAATGCCCTTACTAAGTTGTTTAAATTCATAATGCTCATGCCCAGATAAATACGGACGATTTTCAATCGAGATACTCACGATTAGCACATGCTCAGGCATGATATGGTTCAATTTAAGATAATGTAATAAACTACCGCCGCTTTCATCATAAGGATCTGTAATAAAAATTGCAGTGGCGCCAGGTAAATAATTTAATTCTTCCGGTCTGAATTGATCAATGATTCGCGTTAGCGCAACTTTATCCTGATAATAGGAGGAGCGTAAAAAGGCAATGCCTTTTTGCCAAGTCACCATAATAAAAGCACAAACCAGTGCAAACACGAGCGGAACCCAGCCGCCTGTTAAAATTTTTTGTGCATTTGCGCCCAGAAATGCGATATCAAAGAGCAAAAAGATGGAAAATACCGCAATGATTTTGGTGAAAGACCAGCGCCAATGCTGATAGGCCACACAGGTGACCATGAGTGTCACGGCCAGCATATCCAAGTTAACTGCGATACCATATGCGTGAGCCAGTGCACTGGAGCTTTTAAAAGCAAAAACCAGCGAGAGGGTGCCGATAGCCAAAATAAAATTAATTTGCGGTATATAAATCTGTCCTTTTTGCCTTTCGGACGTTTGGATGATGGGTAGTCGCGGATAAAGTTCGAGTAGAACTGCTTGTTTGGTGAGTGAAAAAGCAGCAGAAATAACGGCTTGCGAAGCAATGATCGTAGCAACGGTTGCAATAATCAGCAGTGGAAACGAAAACCACATGGGTGCAATCGCGTAAAAAGGATTGATGATGGCTTCCGGAAATCGCAACAGGTAAGCGCCCTGCCCAAAATAATTGAGTAACAGACCGGGTAGCGCTACTACGAACCAACCTATACGTATCGGCGTTTTTCCAAAATGGCCAAGATCGGCATAGAGGGCTTCACCGCCCGTTACAACAAGAAAGACGCCGCCCAATAGGGCATACCCTGTCCAGCCATTGTGATGAAAAAATTCAATGCCATAATAGGGATTAATTGCGCTTAATACCTGGGGATTTGCCAAGATTTGCGCGCCACCCAATACGCCTATGGTGATAAACCAGCATAGAATGATAGGGCCAAAATAACCACCAATTTTGGCTGTGCCTTTGTGCTGAAAAATAAATAAGCCCAATAAAATGATAATAGTTAAAGGCAGAATTAAATCGGAAAAAGTGGGCGAGATAACCTGAAGTCCTTCAATAGCGCTGACGACAGAAATGGCAGGCGTTAGCATGCCGTCGCCAATCAAAAGGCCTGCCCCGATGGCTCCGATCCAGAAAAACAATCTATAAAATTTACCACTAGTTTGTTTTAGCAGCGCTAGCAAGGCAAGGATTCCGCCTTCCCCGTCATTATCGGCACGCAGAATGAGAATCAAGTATTTTGTGGAGATGACCAGGATAAGTGACCAGAAAATCAGCGATAGCACACCCAGAATATTTTCTCTTGTTAACGGCAGTCCATATAGGGATTCACGTACGGCATAAAGCGGGCTGGTACCAATGTCGCCATAGACGACGCCCAATGCAGCCAGTGATAACAAGGCTATTCTTTTGTTTTTTGTATAGACTGTTCTCACTGATGATAGTCCTTTACCTGAAAACGCTTAAGGGTTTCAGAAAAAAGAATAACACGTCATTTCAATAAATGCTTATGCTTTTTTAAACAGAAAACGAAAAATTCCCGGCAGGTTTTGGCAATAATTTTATGTTATTATTTAACGCGTTTTACCTTTAACACCTTCAATTTTTTTAGTTCTTATTAAGGATATTCACATGAGAAAAATAATAGGATTGGGAACAGCTTTGATTTCTTTCCCCGTGTTTGCGGCTACGCCCATTCATCTTGATTATGAAGGCGCCAATTGGTTGCAGAATAAAAAAACCTTAGCTTCATCCATGGCGCTGGATGAAATCAACCGTGCCACTGACTTCAATAATACACTACATATCCGCGTCAGGCAGACTTATCAGGGTTATCCTGTGCGCGGCGCTGATGCTGTGGTGCATGTGCCACAAGGCGGTAATAGTAAAGCGTCCCTCAAATCAGCTATCACACCGCAAACCATCGTCAATGGTACAGTCTATCAAGGACTTAATGAGGATTTATTGAATACACCTGCTTCAATCTTCACCGAAGCCCAGATGAAAAAAGCTGTGTCACAAGTTGAATCGCTTTATGCGGACCAAAAGGGTCGCACTAACCATTTTACAAAACAGGAAAGCAAGTTGATCGTATACGTTGATCAGCGTAACCGAGCGCATTGGGCGTATCAGATCAGCTTTTTTGTACCGTCTGCTTCACACGCCATGCCAGAAAAGCCTATATACATCGTTGATGCCATCGATTTTACGGTTTACGCACAATGGAATGATTTAAAAACATTGGAAAAGGCTGAAATCGGAGGATTTGGCGGCAATCATAAAACGGGACAAAAGATTTTTGACGGCATGGAAGGCCATGCGTCCAAGCTCAATGCCTTGCGTGATGCCCGGTCAGCAGTTTGTTACATGAAGAATGATGAAGTCAATATTCTCAATTATTCATCCGGCAACACGATGAAGTTTAATTGCCAATCACCAGATCCTGAACACAACAATGTATATTGGAATGGCAATTTTGACGCTGTTGCTACGACCTGGTCGCCTAGCAATGATGCTTTATTCGGTTCCACCATCGCGAGCCATATGTATCAATCCTGGTACAAGATTCCGATGCTGGTGAAAAACGGCAAGCCCATGTTTCTGCCAGTGTTAGTGCATTATCCAGTAGAAAACGCGTTTTGGAACGGCGATGAAGTAATTTTTGGCGACAGTCCTGGCAGTTTCGATTTCAATGTCTTCACCTCGCTTGACACGGTGGTACATGAAATAAGCCACGGCTTTACAGAGCAGCATTCTGACCTTGAATACCAGCATCAATCTGGCGGATTAAATGAAGCTTTTTCGGATATGGCAGGTATTGCAGCCGAGTTTTATGCGTATGGCAAAACAGATTTTCTGGTTGGCTGGGGCGATATGAAGGAAGAGGGTGTCGCGCTGCGTTACATGGATCAGCCCAGCAAAGATTGCAAGGGTCGTGAACCGGGAAATAACTGTTCCATCGATAACATAAGCCAATACAAGAGCTCTATAGATGTGCATCATTCAAGCGGTATCTTCAATCGCGTCTATTATCTTTTAGCGAATACACCTGGATGGGATGCTAAGAAAGCGTTTGACGTCATGGTGCAGGCTAACCGTTTTTACTGGACTTCCACCAGTTCATTCGCCGACGCAGCTTGCGGCGTCATGAAGGCGGCGCAGGATTACAGGTATGACTTGAATGAAACAGCAGCCGCATTTCGGGTTGTGGGTATTGATACGGCAAACTGCTTTAAAGCTGATACCAATGCAGCTTCTCGTCTTGCTCTTTGATTGAAAGTATAAAAAAGCCCGGCATAATTTTGTCGGGCTTTTTTTAAAGACTAGTACTCAATTTATGTTCTATCATATTGGTCTGGACCAGGAGTCACTACTTTGTGAACATCCCTGCCAAAACCTTCAGCCGTATTACAGCCTGTTAATAAGCTTGCACTTGCTGTAAATAAAAGTCCTACGATTAAACTATAAAATATTTTTTTCATACCCGCCTCCTGCCTTTGCTTATATGATTTTATTATAACGCCAAGTCGTGCTGAGCAACGCTAGATTTGGCTAACACTTTAATTCTTTAGAAATTTTGTCGTGTACAGAGACCTACTAGTTATTGTTTTTTCGTAATAAACCGCTAAGCTGAAACCAGACATTCGCTACTATAATTGGCTGCGCAGCGGCGGTAGGATGTAATCCGTCTGCCTGAAAATGGATGATATTTTCATCTATGCCTTTTAGAAGCAGGGACACCACGTGAATATCTTTTCGTTTGGCAAGGCCGGTGAAGATTTGCTCGAATTGTGTTGTATACTGGGGCCCATAATTAGTAGGCAGACGGATACCCAGTACTAACACTTTGCTCTTCTCTTTTTTTGCCAGCGCAATCATTTGTTCTAGATTTTTTTTAATGACTGCCGTATCAAGTCCTCGCAAACCATCATTCGCGCCTAATTGGATAATAGTAATATCAGGCTGATATTTTTTAAGCGCAGCCGGTAATCGTGCGAGGCCATTGCTGGTCGTGTCACCGGATACACTGGCATTGATGACGCGATAATCGAATTTTTCTTTGGTTAATTTTTCCTGAAGCAGTGCCACCCAACCTTGTTTGGGCTCAATGCCATAAGCTGCACTCAAGCTGTCGCCGATGACGAGGATTGTGTTTTCAGCCATTACTGGTAAAGTGAATAAGCACCACAGCAAACCAAAAAGGATTTTATGTATGCCTGAGGACACTTCTTCTTTCCTCCTTGCAGAACATGTCAGTAAACGGGTACACAGTGGTGAGAGCGAAATAGTGATTTTAAAGGATGTCAATGTAGAGATAAAGCCAGGAGAAAGTATTGCGATCCTGGGTGCATCCGGTTCGGGAAAAACCACACTGCTTACGCTGCTTGCCGGTCTTGATCTTCCTACATCTGGCGATATTTTTTTTCAGCGGCACCATCTTAATGATCTCGACGAAGAAGAGCGTGCCAAAATCCGTGCGCTGCATGTAGGATTTATCTTTCAATCATTCCAGTTATTGCCGGCGCTCACGGCACTTGAAAATGTCATGTTGCCACTTGAAATTCAATATATTGTGCACGAAAAAGCGGAACAGGAAGCGGCGGCATGGCTCGATAGGGTAGGCCTTGGCAAGCGATTACATCATTATCCTGCTCAACTTTCTGGCGGTGAACAGCAGCGTGTCGCGATTGCGCGCGCGTTTGTCAACAATCGAAAAATCATTTTTGCCGATGAAATGACCGGCAATTTGGATGTGGAAACAGGGAAATTAGTGGCAGACAGGCTTTTCGAGCTTAATCGGCAGCATCAAACCACGCTTGTACTGGTGACACACGACGAGCAGTTGGCAGCACGTTGCGGACGAAGATTGTTATTACGCGAAGGAATGCTGCATCCATGTTGAAAACATTCCTACTGGCGGCCAAAACGCTGTGGCGGGAATTGCGCCGCGGACAGTGGCTGATTATCTTTTTTGCGCTCTGGTTGGCGGTGACCGCGATCACCAGTCTGCATTTTTATACTGACCGGTTAAAAAAAGGTTTTTACCAGCAGAGTGCGAAAATATTGGGGGGCGATCTGGTCGTGAGCAGTCCTTCACAGATCCCGGAAGTCTGGTTGCAAAAAGCCAGGGAATTAGAATTGCGCACAGCGCAAGTGTGGGTTTATCCTTCCATGGTTAGTGCGGCAGGGCATTTGCAGTTAGTGAATGTGCAGGCGGTTTCAGAAAGTTATCCTGTACTTGAGCCGGCACCGCTGCAATTGCCGCGTCAAACGGCGTGGGTTGAGCCTCGATTGCTGGGATTATTATCGATTCAAGTGAATGATAAAGTGATGCTGGGTGCGATGCGTTTTAACGTGCGTGCCTTGTTGCCCGGTGACATGGAGATGGTGAATACTGGCTGGGTCATTGCACCGCGAATCATGATCCGGCTGGATGATGTGCCCGCCACGCGTACGGTGCTTGCGGGCAGTCGTGTAGACTACCGTCTGCTTTTGGCAGGCAAGCAGGAACAGATTCAGGCGTTCAGCCGTTGGATAAAGCCGCAGCTTAAGCCCGGCCAACGCTTGATGGATATCAATAGCCAGCGATTTGTGCTGCAAAATACAATGCAGCGTGCAGAAAATTACTTGCAGCTGGTATTGTTATTTTGTCTGCTGATAAGTGGCGTGGCCATTGCGCTCAGTACGCGGCAATATCTTGAAAGACATTATAAACAGGTTGCATTGTGGCGCTGCCTGGGCGCGCACGAGAATCAAATTATTCTGGTATTTGTCTGGCAGCTCACCATGCTTGCGCTGGCAGCCGGTGTGACGGGTATCGCAGCGGGTTATTTATTGCAGGAAGCGATTGCGGCGCTATTCAAGGATTTTGTCCGATTCCCCTTGCCAGCCGCTGGCAGCAGCCCCGTGTTGATGGGTTTTGTGACCAGTTTGCTACTGTTATTTTGTTATGCATATCCCATTGTCAGCGTCCTGCCACGCACGTCGCCTCTCTATCTCTGGCGTCATGAAATCACAGCAAGGCGAAGGCAGCAGCATATCTACATGGTGATAGCGATAGGTTTTTTGCTGCTTTTTGTGTATTGGATGATGGATTTTTCATTACTTGCCTTGTTTTTTCTTGATGTTCTTCTGTTAAGCGTGGGTTTTTTATATGTTATTAGTGTGCTGATACTCGGTTTATTACGTCGGGTACGCCGATTCACTGAAGGCGTGGTGCGGCGTGGTATCAGCCAAATGGTACAGCACCCGGAAAGTGTGAGTATACAACTGTCTGCATTTACGCTGATTTTAATGTCACTCCTCGTATTGGGCATGGTGCGCAACAACATTATCGCCAATTGGCAACAGACGTTGCCGGCAAATACACCGAATTATTTTGCGTTTAATATTGCCCCTGCTGATATAGAGACAGTGCAGGAGTTTTTTTCAAAACGGCAGATATCAATTGAAGGCATTTATTCCATGGTAAGAGGCCGTCTTATCGAGTTAAATGGCCAGCCTATCATGACCGCCATACCGGAAAACGTGCGACATCATAATGCGCTGCATCGTGAGCTCAATTTAAGTTCTATGCTGCATTATCCTTCGGATAATAAAGTCATAGAAGGTAAAACCTGGAGCGCGGCGGACAGGGGAAAAGCCCTGATTTCGGTAGAAAAAAACCTGGCAGATGATCTGCAGCTAAAACTCGGGGATGAATTGACATTTCAAATAGGTGACCAGCGGGTCAGTGCGCGAATCAGTAATTTTCGCAGCCTGGATTGGGGATCTTTTCATCCGAATTTTTATGTTATTTTTACGCCCGGTATGTTAGAGCCATTCCCGGCGACCTACATTACCAGTTTTCATTTACAGCCAAAGCAGGCGGGGATGCTTAATCAGCTGATACGGGACTTTCCCAATATGACGATCATTGATGTGGCAAATGCATTGAACCAATTGCAGGATTTGATTTATAAAATCGCTTCCGCTTTTCTGTATCTGTTTGCATTTGCTGTGGGCGCTGCCATTCTGATTTTCATTACCACGCTGCTTTCCAGCATGGATGAAAGAAGACAGACATATCGCTTACTGCGCATCTTGGGCGCCAGTCAAGCATATATCTACGGCAGTTTATTCGTGGAATTCTTTTTGCTAGCCATCCTTTCTGTAGGGCTTGCTTTTACCTTCGCTCAGATTATATCCCGGCTGCTCATGCGAATATTTTTTTCCTAATACGTTTTTGCAGCGGTCATGGCAGCGTCACTGCTCCCGGTAGGCAAATCACTCGTGTGAAAACTTTCCAGGCTGGGTACTTTATCTGGATCGGTTGTTTGAGCGCAGGCAGTCAATACACTGATGCAAACACACAATAGTAAATTCCATGTGTAACGATTCATAAGGATTCCTTTTTAGGATTTATGCAATTGATTATATAATGATATACCTTATGGGCTGTAAGCAACTGGAAATAAAGATCTTTTCTAGATCAAGCGACAGGCAGTATAAAAATTAAGATATACTAATTAGGTCAGTTTTGTTTTTGTTGGATTATTTCATACCAAGCAGAGGAGGCGCTTCCATGATGCTCGCTCAAATCAGTTTTGCCGTTGAGTTAATCGCATTCAGTTTTGGTTTTTCATTAATTATCTGGTCAATGCGTACCCAGGGTGCGGGAACGATGCTCGCAAAAATTGTCGGTATTATTGTGGTGGTGCTTGCCGTGTTGGATATGGTATGTACATCCTATACGAGCGCCAGGTATTCCACCATGATGCACAAGATGCACCAGGAGATGATGATGCGTGACCAGGGAATGCCGGGCATGAGACCAGGCAACAATAGAATGCCAGCCGATACACGCATGCAGAGACCGGGAAGCATGCCCGCTTCTCAGCAGGATGAAACAAGATAAAAAATTATAAAATGATTAAACTTAAAGTTCACAATGCTGTCATCCTTCGCTTCGCTGTCATCCTGAGCGAAGCGCACTACTGTCCGGTGAACCTGTATCATAAATAAACAGGCCTCCTTGAAATTAAATAAATAGGAGGCTTGTATTGTCTATTGCGATATTCTGCAACATGCAAATTATGTCTGATCCAGACTAAAACGAGATGTAATGAACGTTTCTCATTTGAAACATTTTTAAATATCTGTATCAATATAAAAGCAATCAAGGCTGTTGCTATTTGAATTTTAACCGCATTAGAAGATCGGCCCAGAAATTTTTTAAGTCGAAGATTTTGCTTGATCCATTTAAAAAATAGCTCTATTTCCCATCGGGCTTTATAAAGCTTAGCAATATTTTCTGCTGGTAAATCTTTCAAGTTAGTTACCAAAATAAGAGGAGTTTTTCCTTCTCTTTTTACACTTATATATCTCAGCGTCTCGCTATATTCCATGCGTTTTCCACCACGTGGAACTTTATTTGAAATTCTAAAAAGACAATCTTGTAAGATGGGTTCGCGAGTATTTTTTTGCCGGCTTTCTATAACAATGGCCGCATTCTTCTTTAATCGAGTCACAAAATAAGCCTGCCTTTTGTTGATGCTCCACCACCAATTGTAATCGTAGTAACCTTTATCAAACACATAAAGGGTGTTTTTAAGGATTGGCCATTTTTGTCCCATCGTCGCATCATTACAATTTGGATGACTCAACTTCATCCTTAAGGGCAAATCTAATCCTAAATCATATTCAACATGTAGTTTTAATCCTTGTATATGCCGAGTCGCATATTGCTTTGACCACTCATCGTACCCTTGGCCTCTTAGCTGTATCGGGCTACTATCTAATATCCTGATTACTTTTTTTATTTCTTTATGTTTTTTCCTGGGTAACAAAGACATAAGCTGTTCTAATATCCAAAAGAAACTTTCGGCTGGTCGTTTTCGATTGGCATCACTTAAGGTCGAGCGTTTTACTTGCGTTTTTATACCAATTTTTTGACTGTTTATCGCAACCTCTAACGTGCGTAAGCTTTTAATTTCATTAATATGTGCATAAATCATCGTTTTTAAATGTTCAAATGTATTAAATGATTCATAACGATGATCAGATCGAAAGCGTTCTATACATTCCTTCATTAATTTTTTTGTAACGGGTTTTAATAATCGTTGAAAAACGGTATCTTTCATCAGTTCGTCCTTGGTGCTAAATGTGGTGTTTAGCGCGCTATCATAGCGCTTTACCAAGGACGATCAATTTTTAATCTGGTTCACCGGACAGTAGTGGAGCGCAGCGAAGGATCTCCTTTTGTATATCGGGAGATCCTTCGAGCAAAAAACGCTCTCAGGATGACAGCAGCGTCGAAAAACCTGGAATGTTTCGCTACGCGCAATGACAGGTGCAGTTTCACCAGCGGAATATAAGTTTTACTAGCGAGCTTTCAAGTCCATTCATTCGGATTATAAATTTATTTTTACGCTAATAATTGATTAGCCAATGCCGTATCGAATCTGCATAATACAAAGCAAATATAAGTAGGGCTTTTTAAAGGACAGCGACATGCGAACGTTTGTCATTAGAGCACGTAAAGGAACGACCCGTTGGGAGCAAGTTAGAGCTCAAATTGGAACAAAAGGCCATTTTGAAGTGATTGCCCATTCAGTAATGAATGCTTTTTTTGTTTCGAATGGTTTTAGGGATCAAGTCGAAATCTATATCATACTCGATAGCGCCGAGGATTTTCCTCGTACTATTAAATTATCCGGTAGTGAGGGGTTGTCGATTGCCGGCTTTCACGAAGAAGCGGTACTTGAACTGGTGGAAAAAGCGTTAAGAGACAGCCCAGCCTTGCAGAAAAATGAAACGCGAACTATAGCTCCGGGGCTTCAGATCAGCGGATTTGGTTTTGAAAAATTAGCGAGTCACCTACTTGAAACGCGGACGGTTTATCTGCTTGACCGTAAAGGAGAAGACATTAGGTCAATGGCGTTAGCATCAAATCCAGTCTTTATTTTAAGCGATCATCTGGCTATGCCAAAAAAAAGTGTTAAAGGGCTCATACGCCATGGTCTTAAGACAATAAGCTTGGGTAAGAAAATGTTGTTTGCTTCGCAATGTGTGACGATCCTTAACTATGAACTGGATCGGGCGGGCTGCAGATAATGTGAATGCTTTAGTAATCATCAGGTATAAGCGAGACCAATAATAACAGCCATTAACAGGGCGATCAGTGTGAGTAATGTAATGAAACCAAGCTGTGTGCGTCCCGCTTTGTGGATAGGAGGCAATTCATGTTGCATGTGATGCTTGCCAGTGACCATGCCGTGCTTCAAGCCGTGAGAAACCAGCCAATGATTAACAGGATAAGCCAAAACACCACCAATAATACTTGCAAGCGACATGGATCCCCAAAATGAAAGCGTAGAAGGATCCGCTGCATTGATATCAAGATAACGCCAGATCATCATGGCGGGGATCATGCCCGTCATGATCATATTCATGGATAACCATTCAGGAAGAAAACTCTTTTTTAGCGCTTTTATATAATCGCCACCCATCATGTCTTTCATGAACAAAGCTTGAAAAATAAATAATCCCACTAAAAAACCCGCTATGTATTCTAAGACCATTTCCCACCCGGCTGAAATGGTAAAGAAAGAGATGATGAGGGCAGCAAGGATAATACCAGTTGCATCACCGGCCAGACAATGCACTTCTGATCCAATGGCTTGTTTCCATTGTGCGGAAACCATTTTGTCATGTGTGCCAAAAAGATATTCACGACAGGAAAGTAAATAAACGAATAACCCAACCGGGCCTGTATAAAGCACAACCAGAATCCAGGCGATTTTCATCACCCAAGGTGCAGGGGTTACGATGATAAGATCATAAATAATAAAGATAAGTGAGGCGAGAGTGAGAATAAACCAAAGAATCAGCATGCCGGTTAGCATTGTTTTCTCCTGATTTTTCAACTCTATTATTTTTATTATACCCCCATTAATGGTTTCTCGAGATCGATTTTTGGCTCACCTCATCTGCATGAGGTGAGCTTTTGACATGGTCATGGCTTGCTTAGAATGTTACGCGGACGCCGGCAAATCCACCCTGGAAACTGGCGTTGTTCCGGCTGTTGGTGTTATTGTTATCGCGAATCACATTAAAATATTCTGTGGCGCTATAGCCAATTTCACCACCCAGTTTCATGGTATTGTAATTAAAATTATAACGCAGTCCTATCTCTGCACCCACCGCAGGCACAACCACATTTTCGTCTGGTATGCCGATGGAAGAGCGTGTGCCATTATTATCACTGCGTGAATAACTTGACGTTTTTCCATATAGCAGATCGGTGTTCAAGCCGCCAAAAACGCCGAAGCCAGGTTGTGAATCAAAAGGATGACATTCTCCATCTATGCCAAATTGAGGACCAAATCCGTCATAAGTTGTTCCTGTTTCATTCGTGAAATGGGCACCTCCGGCGCCGGTACCTTGACTGGTTAATTCTTGTTTCAAGTGCGAATAGTTGAGGCCGCCGTAATAGTTAATATCAAAGCTGGGGGAAAGTTTTACTTTGTGACCAGCGGTGAGGTCAAATGAATCATAATCAAATGTACTTTTACCTTGCGCCCATGTCGCAGGCCCTAATGTAGAGCCACCGATGACCCACAAGTCGCTTCCCATGACGCTGCTCGTATCGGAAGTATTAAGATGCCTGTAGCCAATTTCTACGTCACTGTCCTTATCAGGTACGTGATAACCCAGGCCTACCTTATAGCCTGTCGTAAAATCAGGGCTGACATTGAATTGTTTATTGGAGCCAGTTTCGGCATAGGTTGTGCCATTGTTGGAAAATTGCTGATATTCACCTCTGACATCGACACTCCACCCGCTCAAGCCGTTATCGGCGTGTGAAACTGATATGAACCCAAGTGTAGCGAGTACGAGGGTTAATTTCGCAGAATGACGTTTCATGAGATCCCTTCTCCGGTTTAATATTTCAGTCCATGATAGAAAGTAACAATCTAAAATATAATGGACGTGCCGGCAAGAAAAAAAGATAAGCGCGATGGGATATGAAGGATCAGGGGCTGGTGGTCTCCTTGTTTTTTACATAAAGCGTTTTTAATACCGTCGCCACATTTTCACCCTGGTCATTAAGGATATCGACGGCTTTATCGAAAATATACCGACTATGCTGGTCGGCTTTGCTGCGAATGTGCTGAATCTCGTCTTCAGTAAAGGTAAAGGACGCATATAATGTTCCTCTGCCTGGTTTTTTAAATTCAATCGCCGCAGCTTTGTCCCAAACGATATATTTGCCACCCAGGTTTTTCATCAGCATGATCATAAAAAAAGGATCAGTCATCGCAAACATGGAGCCACCAAAATGTACGCCTACATTATTTTTGTTATAACGGCGCAATTTTAAAACGACTTTTACTTCCCGAAAATCCGGCGAAATGGAGGCGACTTTGATGCCGCTTCCTAAAAAAGGCGGCCACAGATTCATCCCGATACGAAATACACTAGGAGGAAGCAAGTCTAACCAATTGATTAAAGGCGGTTTGGCCATTGTGATTTCTCTTTTTTATCAATATGCGCCCAAGTAGGGTTATTGCTGTAAATAATCAGATTCGCAGTTTAGCCAAATATACAGAGGAGAATCAACTATGAAAACGGGAGAAAGGAGCTGCCCCTGAAAGTGTTCTTCTGCCAAAGACTTGGCTTAATATAAATTTAATATTTTCAAAGGGAAATAAGGTAAAATTGCTGGCTTATAACTATTTCAATAACGGCGAGAGAGTGGTATGAGTATCGGACGAAATAACAACAATTCCCTGGATAGGCTTGTCTCGGAAAACTCGGTAGGCGACGCTCCAAAAAACAACAACGATGTCCGCTTAGATATGTCTATCGGGATTTCTTTGTTCATAGAAAAAAAGTTTATCGAGAAAGAGCGAGAAGTTAATTTAAGAGAATTTGTAGACAATCGCTTGGATTTATTTTTCGCAGAATTAGGGGCTTATTTTAATACAAATAAAAAATTACCCCTGAATGGTTTGAGCACAGCTGTGCATCTTAATAATTTTTTATTAAGCCATCTTCTCAAGGAACTGGTTGATAACGCAGTTGATGCAGTCTTATTCGTTGACAATCCCAGTGTGAACATTCTCGCAAGAGTTGATAATGATATTTTAAAAATTTCTATTACAGATAACGGCAAAGGCATTGATGAAAGCCTTTTGAAGCAGGCTGAAGATGGTCAGCTTGAATCATCCAAAAAAGGAGACGTTTTTTTAGGTGGTGCCGGTGCGGGATTAAAACAAGTAATCAGTTCATTAGCCACCCAGTCAGGTGCGCTTCATATTGCAAATAACAATAGCAAAACGGGTAATCAGAAATGTGGTGCCACTGTAGACTTGTTCCTTCCTGTGTCAGCTATCCTGACTCATGAACAATATGAAGCCCAGGTGAAATTAAGAGCGCAAAACAAATTAAAATTTTTTAGATTTGCACATCTCGGAAAATATGCGCCGCCAGAAGAGGCGCAGGATCAGATATTTAACAAATGCTCAATGACAGGTGGAAATGATTAATATCATCATGATATTTAAGGATTTTCTGCA
The DNA here is from genome assembly GCF_902459475.1 of Aquicella lusitana. Taxonomy (NCBI): domain Bacteria; kingdom Pseudomonadati; phylum Pseudomonadota; class Gammaproteobacteria; order Legionellales; family Coxiellaceae; genus Aquicella; species Aquicella lusitana. The sequence continues at coordinate 273,862 of NZ_LR699114.1, forward strand.
AGATAAATTTTAATTTCATTTGAAGAACAGAGGGACATTTTTACATAAATGATCAAGGACGGTCTGCTGTGTGTATTCCGATCGAAAGGACCATTAATTCCAGTCCGTAAGGGGACAATGATTCCGGTTTATTGGGACAACTTTACCAGTCACGACGGCATTATCTGTTAAACTTCATCGGTCTGTAAAGATTTTTGTTTTTTTCTAAGTGAATCGCCATCTAATTCCAATCTGATTGAGTTGTGAATTAATCTATCAAGGATAGCGTCTGCAAGAGTGGCATCATTCAAATGTTCATGCCAATGTGTGATTGGTAACTGACTGGTGATGATAGTTGATTTTCGTTGGTAGCGATCATCAAGTATTTCTAACAGATCGCGGCGTTGGTCATCGTCAGGAGTTGCTAATCCCCAATCATCTAAGATAAGAACATCAATTTTTGCTAGTTGTGCGAGCCAATTAGCATAGCTACCATTTGCTTTTGCGATTTTTAATTCATGCCAAAGACGTGGGAGTCGATAATAACGCGCAGACATGCCAATCAAGCAAGTCTTATGTGCAAGCGCGCAGGCAATATAAGTTTTGCCGCAACCCGTTGGCCCAGTAATCAGTAAGTTCAAGTGTTGTTGAATCCATTGCCCTCGGGCAAGTTCTTGTACGACAGTTTTGTTTAAATTGCGGGTATGTTTAAAATCAATGTCCTCGATGCAAGCCTGAGCTTTAAGTTTTGCTTGTGCAAGCCGTCTGTTTAAGCGGCGGTTTTCTCTCAAATACCATTCACGATCGATCAACAACCCTAAGCGAGCTTCAAAATCCAGATCAGGCATGGGTTTTTGTAATTGTTCACAAAAAGCTTCTGCCATTCCAGATAATTTTAGCGCTCTTAGTTTTTCTAACGTTGGTTGAGTTAACATCTTTTTATCTCCAGTTTTATTTGTAATAGTCAGAACCACGGATATTTCCATGCGACGAAATAACAGGCGTATTCGTCGAATGAGAATTGGGAACAGTATCAAGTTTGTTTTTTAATATTGCTTCGACTTGGCTGTAACGTGTTGCACCAGATTCATTGGCGATAGCGCAGGCTTTTTCAAGACGGTTTTCGCCATATCTTGAGCCTAGGCGAAGCACACCAAGGCAAGCGCGATAAGCTTGTTCTGGAAACGCGCGCGAGGCGATTAAGCGATCAATAAACTTCATCGTATGCGGGCCAATTTTATTTGCCCATCGCTTCATGCGGTCTGGCGACCATTCCGCATGTGCACGATGTGCAGGCGGCATGTGTTCCTTGATGGTGCTGTGTTTATACCGATGATAACTGCGTGGATGTGAAGCAATACGTTTTCTCTCATAAAAACACTCCACCGTGTTAGCTGTAGCACGGATCTCAACTTCATGATGAATATATTTATACGGCACGCTGTAATAATGATCGTCAAATACAAAATGATAATCGATATGAACTTTTGCGTGTTGCCATTCGGCGTATTGGTATTTTTCGGGTGGCAGTGGCTTTAGCGCTGATTTATCTATTTCTTCAAATAATGCCCGTCTTGATGTTTTCATTTTTTGAAAGGATTGATTGTTAAGGACAGCAAGACGAGGTTTGATGGCTGCGTTAATTTCAGCAATACTCGTAAAAGTGATATGCCGCATTGGCGCAAGAATTTGTCTTTCAACTATACCAACCGCATTTTCAACTTTTGCTTTGTCTTTTGCTTCATAAACACGCGCAGGAACAATGGCAAAACCATAATGCTCGCCCACATGCTGATAGTTTGCATTGATGTCGGGATCATAGCGGTGAGATTTTTTTACACCCGCTTTTAAATTGTCTGGTACAACGATTTCACTGACCCCGCCAAAATATTCCCACATTCTGACGTGTGATTGAATCCAATCAGGTATTTGCTGCGTGGCAGTTGCTTCAGCAAAAGTAAATTGTGATGCGCCTAAACAGCCTACAAAAATTTGTGCTTCATGAATTTCGCCTGTCCCTGGATCAATCCAAGGTACTGTCATGCCCGCATAGTCTACAAATGTTTTTTCACCACCTTTGTGTACTTGCCGCATGATGGGTGATGTCGCCTTGAGATAAGCTCGATAGTGGGTACAAAATTGGGAATAACCCAGGCCCTCCGGCTGAACATCGCGATATTCTCGCCAGAGTAGTTGTAAGGTCACGCCCTTTTTGCGTAGCTCTTTATAGACCCGTTCCCAATCAGGAAATGCCTTCTGTCTTGAGACCTTTACAGCAGATGGAAAAAGACGATTGTATAAATCTTCTTCTGTCATCGATTGCGGCAAAGGCCAATTAATTCCTGCTGCTTTCGCCCGTTCTAAGTATCTTGTAACGGTTGTCTTTCCAATATTTAAACTTCTTGCAATAACTCGATGGCTGCATTTTAACTCATGGTATTGCCTTAAAACTTCACTGATTTTACGCATACTTATATATCTCACGATTACTACCCCCTCGCTTTGAAAACAAGAGGATATTGTATAAAAAATAAACTATCGTGAGCTGGTAAGTAGCCCAATGACGCCGTAATCACTGGCCCAATGTCCCGTAACAGATGATCCAATACGGCCAGAACCAGTGGCCCAGAAAAATCAGAATGGATGGCCCAATGTTACCGGAATAGGTGGTCTAATAAGGTCGGAATACACACTGCTGCAGCCGGGTATAAAAACTCTGGCTATAATGTAGAAGATAAACCGGCAGCGGCAATGGTTTTTTGCCGCTAACGATTTCAATTCCATTCAGTTTGCCAGCAATATGAAAGGGTACAACCGCCCGTCCCAGACCCTCTTGCACGCCCGTGATAATTAAGTAAATGTCATCCAGATAGCTTCTCTGCCACCGTTCGGGTGGTTTATTTTGGATTTTGAAAAATGCTGTTGTTGTTGTGTCTTCCTCGTCATGGTCAAGATAAACATCTTCGCGAAATTTTTTTCCCTGTGGCTGAATAAGCACGTATTCTTCGTGCCCCAGTAAAATATTTTCGATGCCTTGTTTATCAATGGGACGTGTCATAAAAATAAAATCAGCCTGGCCGGATTCCAGGAGGTTGGGTAATTCACGTAATTCCTTGCACATTAACTCAATCTGTAATGCAGGGTGCTTCTGGATCAATTCGCCCAAAACCGGCACGAGGACAGATTGTGTGATGGTGGAAAATCCAGCGATGCGAATGATGCCGGACAGTTTTTCTGTACGAGGAGTCTGGATGTTTGCCAGAAAATCCGCTTCCAATGATTCTTTCAATTGACAATAGCGGAGGAGTCTTGAGCCTAACTCGGTGAGTCGGATGCCTGTTGATTCACGAATAATCAGCGTTGAACCCAATAACTGCTCTAGATTTAAAATGCGTTGAGACAAGGCGGATTGCGAGATATGAAGTTTATTTGCCGCCCGTGAAAAACTATTTTCTCTTGCTACGGCAATAAAAGCGTCAAGTTGTAAAGAGGAGAGGCTTGTCATTTGTCATTAGTTTAATCGATAGCAATATTAAATCAATTAATTTTATTTAAAAACTATCTTTTTGTATTTTTATAAAAAAAGAGGAGATAGCGATGGTTATTTATTCAACGCTGACGGAAATTGAAATAGCGGGTCTTGAAAGCCAGTATAATTTTGCTGATGGACATGCCTATCATGATTTAAGCCCTTCGCAGCGGGGAATTGTGAGTCGCCTTAATGAAATCTGGATCACTAGTAGTGCGCGAAAGGTGAAGGAAGCGGAGTGGTTGTACCAGGAGGCTTTTTGGCGATTGGCCGAGTCACCTTCTTTAAAGAATTATCCATACTTTCGTATCTGTCCTACTGCATCTAATTCCATAGATATGGTCGCTGCCTGGCTTGCTGAAAAGTCACTGGGTGTCGGTTTGCTTGAGCCAACCTTTGATAATTTATTTTTGATTTTAAAAAGACGTGGCGTGGTTGTGATTCCTTTGGATGAGAATGATCTTTACGCAGACGGAATTTGGCTGACGATGGCAGCCCATCATGCTGATGCTGTTTTTCTAGTGAATCCGAATAATCCTACAGGACGGACGCTGTCTAAAGATCAATTTGTTTCAATTGTTGATTATTGTGTTAGTCATCAAAAAATTTTATTACTGGATAATACATTCCGATTTTTTATGCCAACCGAGTATGATCAATATCAATTGCTTATTGATTCCGGTGTGACTTTCATTGCTATTGAGGATACAGGCAAGGTTTGGCCAACTCAGGATATGAAAGCCAGCCTTCTTATTTATTCTTCGGATATAGCGCGAGAAATTGAAGCTATCTATGAGGAAATTTATCTTTGCGTTTCTAATTTTACATTGGGAATTTTGACCGAATTTATTGCCGATACGAAAAAACAAGGCTTGGATAATGCGATATGGAGAGAAGTCGCAAGCAGGAGAATGCTTTTCAGGCATGCAATCGAGGGCACCTGTCTTAGTGTCGATCCACTATCGCTGAATTCAAGGTTAAGCGTCGAGTGGGTGAGGTTAGAAGGCATATTCAAAACAGATCATGAAATCATGGCTTACTTTATGACAAAAAATCTGACGTTTTTGCCGGGCCGCAATTTTTACTGGAGCGGGCGGCACGAAAAGGCATCATTACAACACATTCGGTTTTCACTGCTTAAACCCATGCGGCAATTTTTAGCAGCTGTTAATACCTTATGGTCCGAGCTAAATGAAGCTAAAGCAAATTTTAAGGGACACGATCAGTGTAGGGCATGCAGTAATGAATAAAATAAATTATCCTTTAGGCCACCTCGCTGATGAGATTAATCGTCTGGAGTCACAGGCAGACTTGTTTGATGATCCCTTATTGGCTGAATTCGCGTTAGTTTCAAAAGATTGTCTGGAGATAGGGGCGGGGGTCGGTTCTACTTGGCGAAGGTTGCAAAAAATCAATCCCGGTCTGTGTTATACCGGAATTGATTGCTCATCGGAGGCAGTGATGAAAGCTCGGTCACTGCATGCTAATACAAATGTAAATTTTGAAATAATGGATGCGACTCATCTCAGTTTTAATGATCATTCATTTGATCTTGTTGTCTCTAAACTTGTTCTGTGGTCCATAGGCAGAGACTGGCCAAAAGCAATAGAAGAATCGTAGCGGGTCTTGAAGCCAGGGGGTATTTTTTATGCTTTCGAGCCTTTTGATAAAGGCGTTGTTTTTATGCCGCCCTGTCCCACACTGGAGTGGTTGATAAATAAATGGGATAAGGCGTCCACACTGGCAGGCCTAGACCCTTTTATTGGTCCCAAAATTCCCTTGGCAGCATTAAAGGTGGGTTTTAAGCAAGTGCAAACGAAATTTTTTCCTGTTCTTGCGTTATCCTTGGATAAGAAAAAATACAGTGCGATCAGCGATAATTTAAAGCATTTTTATTTCAGTTTTTCGCCCGCTAATCCACTGCGAACGGTAGAGCTTTCACTGCAAGCGCAAGCGCTAAAAGAACTTGATTCTGATGGCGATAGACTAATTATGGATTCATTTTTTGTAACATGGGGATACAAGTTGTAACCGAAAGAAAATTAAATTATACTTCACGGCCGAATAAGGAGCTTTACTTTTAGCTACAAGGAGCAGGGAAGATGCATACACGTTCTGCCCAATTATCCGCTTCATCCGGCATAGATCAATCTGTGCTTCAACAAACTTTGAAAGATATTAATAATCAAATTGTAAAACTCAATGAGCTGCAGGCCAAAGCTGCCAGGTTAACGCCGGGGCAAATCACGAGCTTTGCGCTAGTCGCTTTTATGTGGCTTGGCATGGAAATTTTTGAAAAGTATATGACTAATGGCTCTTCTGGGCAGGAAAAAATAATGGAAGATCTTTTCCAGATTTGCGCATTCTATTTTGTAACATTTTATGTGCATGACAATAAAACCGATACCGCTTGTTCTGATTATCCGCCTTATTTTTTGGATTGTAATACGCCTTCTGATGACTATACACATCCGCGATGTCAGGCGATACGCAATAATTTCTGCGAAGTGCTGAGTGCTTATAAAGGTGAATCCATTGAAGCCAATAGAAAAAGCTGGGGAATTAGCAGTGCCTCTCAAGCTTTAGGTATTGTTATTTTCGCAACGATCCTTTTTAAAATGTTTAATCGTTTACAAAACAGAGAGGAACTTACTTTAAGTGATTGCCTGACCCCCGAGGCTTTAGATGAATTAAAGCAGTTTGGATCAGAATTAGGTGTCCTATTTACACCAAGCATGAAAATAGCTGATGCAAAATTATGGCTATCAGATAAAAAAATGGAAATATATAGTCTGATTATGCCTACGCTGGCTGGCACAGTTCAGTCCTCACCAATATCAGCGCGACGATCAAATAACAATAGTGCGAGCATAGAAGATACCATTGTTGAGATTGCAAGCAAGGAAATCGATTTGCTGCTAAAAGAAAAAAATTGCAATAAAAAATAATCTGCCCAAATGGTTATTCAGGCTGAATAGAATCAAAATTTTTACAGAGGGTGGCTTTTCACATGAATGGAGTTTTGAGGGCAGATACTGTTAAATAACTCATTGCATACCTTTTCTGCTTCAGTTTCGCGGCCATACAAATTGCCTAACTTGATTAAATCATGTTTTTTTGCATTCCAATAATCATTGTTTAATTGATCAGGGATAAGACTGGCCGTAAGCTTTTTAACAGTTTCACTGTCATATTGATGTAATTTCATGGCCAAATTAAGATATACCAGCGTGTTGAAAGCAAATTGTCCGGTTTCGTCATGCTGATTTTCCATTTTGCTTAGCATCCTTTCAGCAACGTTAACATACTGGATTAAACCAGGCGTTCCATAAAAAATCGCTATTTTTTGAGCCAATTTCATGGCTTTTAAAAGAGAGGCATGTTCAGGATCTTTTGATCGAAGTATTTCCATTACCATGGCATTAAGCCTGTAAGGGTTTGTTTCGACGATGCTAGATAAGGATTTATCCGCAAGCGTGCCGGCAAATAAAATATTAGAATAAAGCGGCTTGGCTGGTTGAGAAAACATGCTGTCCTCCATTCATTACTTAACAATATTCTGATTTTTCAATTCAATTTCAATCTGCCTGAGTGCATCATAGTCTAAGCTAATCCTGCGTATCGTTTGGTTTCGCGCAATGCTATTATTGCTTTCATCAGTCAACGCAGCAAGTTCTTTGTAAAATGTCATCACTTCAGGTGTGAACATAGATGATCTTACTTTCCTTTTGGCCAATTTAACTATTTCGCCGAGCATTGCTTCCTTGCTTTTGGTATCGGCTAACAAGGCTTGCAGTTCTCTCATAAAGCTGGGAGGCGTGTCGGATGTTGTGTTAAAACGCTTTTGCCAGAATAGTTTATTTTGCACTAGGTATTTTAATTTATCCAAAACAGCATTGTCATCCAATATCTCCGTAGAATCCTTATGTTCTGACACGGATGGTTGTAGCTGAAGGTTAAGAACATCTGTGTTTGATGTGATAGCAATTAATTCATTGTCGGGCATGTTTTTTAACAAGGCGCGCATTCTGTTCTGGTAATCTAAAAACAATATCTTGACAGAGACATTAATCTCTTTATTCAGGCTAGAATCGTGATCCTTTACTTTTGCCAGATATCCCACAAAAGTAGTATTTAAACCCGGCAAAACGTTCATGATTTCGCTTTTATGTTTTGTCATATAGAATTCTAACCAGCTAATGCTTTGTGTGTTCCAGACAAGCTGAGGAGGCATTTCGTCCCAATGAAGTGCATATAAATTTGTGTCATTTTCGTGCTGGAAGTTGGATATTCTGTTTTGAAGATAGCTAAAAATATCAATGCGTGAACTTTGGCAGAGTTGATCAAAAGCAAATATATGACAGCTTTCATAATCTTTTTGTGGATTAAGTTGAGGGTCTTCTTCGCTCGGCATATATATTTTAGTGAAGAAAATATCTCCGTCAGGATCAGTAATATCAATTAGTTTATTAATGCCCATCAAGCCTCGGATATCGCCGCCGGCATCAAATCCAAGGCATTCTTTGCTTGCTTTTGAAAGCAAGATGTCTATACCGTAATAATGTTGATCGTGTTTGACAAGCAGCTGGATTCTGATGGGTTTGTCTGTTAAAGGTATTGTCTGTATTTTTTTGATCGTTTTGATCAAATCATTAGCTTCGATGACCAGGCAATTAAAACCATCTTGGCCTGCCTCAAGGCGTCGTTTGTTTTCATCATAGACAAGAAGCCGCATCGCTTCAATTGACAGCGGAGGCGTTGTGTTTTTATATTCTGCCCGGGCCTCAGACTCCAGTTTGCTTCTTAAATCAATGGCGGCTTCATTTTCAACAACTGATTGCGGCCGGTCATGCATACAAGTTACCCTCGTTTTTATTTATAAATAAGATTATAGTTGTTTTAAATCAATCTAGCGGAATGGATAGTTAATGCTATGATTAATAAATATTTTGTCGTATACAGAGAAATATTTTAAAATTAACTCGCTTTATGCTTAAAAGATAATGGTATTAAGATTTTTATAATCAAGAATTGGTTAACCCATGGCATAATTTCGTGTTTGTAAAAATGTTATTAAAACGGGGTGATCGGCCTTAGATTTGATATTTCCGTTTCGAATAATTTTTTCGTGTCATATTTTTCAGGTATGTACCCAGTATGATCAGTAATAGTTATATCCGCTCCCCTTGTCAAAAGAACTTGAACGCATCGCTGATACTTTGTCAGCTGACTCTCATTTTTATTCGCCATTTTTATGGCTTGATGCAGTGCTGTGCTTCCGTCTTTCAATCTTCTGGCATTGGGATTCACACCGCAGTTCAGTAGCCATTCTAAGTCTGAAGCATTACCTTCTGTTGCTGCGCGAATAAATGCTTCTTCTAATGAACTGCTTCCCGATAATCCATCTATTTTATATTTGACAAGCAGCCTTTTTTTATGCAGTTCACCGCCTGCAAAAAATCCATCTTTTGCTAGGCTGCCTTTCTCTTTCAGGTATGCTGACCAATTTGCATACTGTCCAGGTTGTTTAGGTTCGGTTATTTTTCTTGCAACAGAGGGTCCCCAAACTGTTCCCTCATAGCGGGAATCCGTAAGTATCAAGTTATCCGGGACTGTAAAAGGCGTATTGCCGCCTACTTCGCCAAAATGGGAAGCCATGGTAGAGAAATATTCCATGCAAATGTCATAAATTCTTTCGTCAGTGATATCAAGATCATCGTAACTCAGGAATCCTTTCGCCAGGCCAATCTTTTCTTTTGCGCGAAAAATCATTTGTGACATTGCCTTATAGTGACTGTCAAGCAAGTACGATTGAAGATTAGGCAATCCTAGCGTTTTACCAAAACATAATAAGATGGAATTCATAACAAAAGGAGAACGGCAACTGTAATTATATGTTGCTGGATCGAGCGGATTGCCGGACATGCATTGTGTATCTTCGACTGTATCAAGTACTTTTTCCCAAAGACTGAAACCCAGCTTTGTTTTTACTAAGACTAATATCTCTAATAACTGGGGAAAGCTAAGTACTTTTTGTGAATCTAGTTTTAAATCAAGCTCACCTTGTTTGGCGGCATCAGCTAATGCTTCCACCATAAGTCGATGTGAATAAGAACCGTGTAGTACGACACGGCTGACTTGTTTATTTTCTGAAAAAAGGTAGCCATTAGCGATTATTTGGTCGGCTATCGTGCTGCTGATGAATTCCATGAATTTGACGGTATAACCATTGGTATTTATGCCACGCTCTTGTTCTCTTTTTAGCAACAACTCATCGAGTAATTTTCTTTTCTTTTTTGGCGAAGATGAGGGTGCGCCTGGTATAAAGTTGCCTCTTCCTGCTAATAAATACGAAGGAGATGAAGCATTATCCAAAATAGAAACGTTTTTTTCTTGCATTAATTTTTCTAATGCATCGTCCAGACTTTTAAGGTGTTGTGCAACTTTTAATGGATCATATGCAATTTTAAATATTTGATTAACAATATTTGCAATCTCTGTAGCAGATACGGTACCAAATGAGAATTGATCTGGAACGATCAGTTCATCAGGGTTTATTACCGGAGAAGAGGTGCTGGGTGCCTGAATGACGATCGGTTGATCAACGATTACGTAATCAGGCTCTGCCTGGCATTCATTTATAAAATCCTTTTGCTTGAATTTGGCATCTTGAGTAAATTTTTTCACGCGTTTGGTAACGCTTACTGAATTTGAAAACATACGCTTCTCGTTTTGTGTGTCTGCGATGCAGGCAGTATAATAATTTGAATAACATATATTTTATCCAAAATGTATGAACTGATTATTAAAATAGGGTTAACACAGGCTTTCCAAGGGAAAGTAATGCCGTAAGATGACCTCATTTAGCTGGATTTGGGCTATTTTTAATGATGCAAACTGCTAATTTAAGCCCTTCTTAAGCTTGGTCTAGCAAAATTTAGAATATATTTATAATAATTATGAGCAAAATCCGCAGTCGATCTGCTTGAGCAATCGGATAGAAATAGAATGTAAGGCTGCCGTTCAATCTGGTTTGCCATCAGGTTAAGCTTATTGAAGCTTAAGCATAAAATATTGCTTATGGTTTACAACTAAATCGTGCTCACTAAATTAAATGGTTTCGGTATTTCTGAATAAAATGTATCCCAGATTCTATCGCAATAGATAAGTAAATTTTTATTAGTGTGCAGATGTTTTTTTAAAGCATCTTCATATGGTAACCATGCAATATTTGCCAGAAAGCTAAATGCTGTTGCGTCAATACGGGTGATCTTATCTCCAAGAAAATATTTTTTTTCAGCCAGGGTAGCAGCTATCGCATCCAATGTCTTATTTCCCATATGCAGAATTTCCGCATAACTATGTCTCCCCATTCCCTGCAAATAGAGTGCTTTTTTCACCTTATTACGCACCATGTTGGGAACAATCATTTTTGCGAGGCTTGGTAATTTAGTAAAAAAAGAATGGCGCAAATGAGACCATCCATTCTCATCTTGCCAGCGTAAATAAACCATTATCCATAGTAGCCGTTCTGAAAAAGTGTTATCAAGTAACACTGCTAAAGCCTTTTGCTCGCTATTCAAATCGTTACTAGAGGGATCACCAAATCTATTAACCAGATAATCGATAATTAATTCGCTATCGGCAATAAGTTCATCATTTATTTTAATAAATGGCAACTTTGCCTTCGGAGCTTTTGAAGAATTCATAACCAGTTTAACTTCATAGGGAATTTTAAACATCCGCAAATATGTTTCAACTTTCAGGCAAAAAGGGCTTGCATTTGGCAATCCCCAAACACTGGGAAATTGATATAATGTAATCATTTGAGATATTCCTCTTTAACGGCTTGGTTGGTGATTTCAGAGCTCCAGGGAACTATCGGTTACGCTTCAGTATTTATCCGATGTATCATTAAACATTATTTTGTGCAATTGCTTTGTAAAAGCAATAGAGAGAAAATCGCAATAATTAGTGTTCGAAAATAGGGCTCTACCCCAAATAAGGGGGCATTTTAATCGTAAATAACATACCTTACTTGTTGAATGGACAAGGAAAAGGAGATTAAAAATGCCCCAAAAGGATATTATCCTAAGTTTACCCGGCTTTACCATCAAAAATGTCAGTGGTCATAACCCGATAATTATTGATGTTCATTATCGAAACAAACCACGATGCCCAGCTTGTAATGGCAGGAACGTGCGCAAGAAGGCTAGCTTCATTCGGCGTGTTCGTCATGAGCCGATAGGGCATAGACAAACAGTGTTGCGCTTTAAAGCTTATAAACTCTATTGCCATACCTGCCAGCGTTACTTTAACCAGCAGTTCCCTGGTATCAATAAGTATCAGCGAGCAACAGAACGCCTGCATAATCACCTTTATCATCGACACACGGAAGGTGTTTCGCAACAGTCTCTCGCTCGTGACTTTAAAATGGGTAAAGCAACCATTGAGCGCTGGTACCATCAGCAATATGTGCTTGCTCACAAAGAAATTGATGTTCGACACTGTCCAACAGTGCTTGGCATTGATGAGCATTTCTTTAGTAAAAAACAGGGTTATGCCACCACGTTTTGTAATCTCAGAAAACATAAAATATTCGACATCGTTAAAGGTCGATCGGCAAAAGATTTGGCAAGCTATTTAGATCGACTACCCGGAAAAGATCGCGTAAAAGTCGTCTGTATTGACTTAAGTAGCACATATCGAAGTATCGTGCATCAGTATTTCCCTAATGCCAAAATCGTTGCTGATCGCTTCCATGTGATTCGACTCATGCACCATATGTGTATGCAGACTTATCAGGAAATTGATCCCAAAATGAAAAATAAACGAGGGTTATTAGCAGCACTCAGAACTAACCCAGACAATCTCACTTCAGACAGATTGAAAAAGCGTGATCAGTATTTAAATGAGCATCCTGCAACTGCTGCCATATACCATTTTAAACGGCGCTTGCATCGATTGTTAATGAAAAAAACAGTGTTCAAAAGTCGTTGCCAGCGGCTAATTCCAGTATTTTTAAAAATGGTTACAGCATTGAAACAGAGTCCATTTAAACGATTAGTAACGCTTGGCAAAACACTTTATCAATGGCGTGAGGAGGTGGTACGTATGTGGCGATTCACAAAGAACAATGGAATAACGGAAGGCTTCCATCGGAAGATGAAATTAATACAGCGACGAGCATATGGGTTTCGGAACTTTGAAAACTATCGGTTACGTGTTAGGGTGCTGTGTTCGTAAATGGTGTGCCCCCTGAAATGGGAAAGACCCGGGAAAGACCCATGTAATGGCGTTATTGGGAAAGACCCACTTACCGGCGAGAAACACTCGAACCTCTTGATTCAACACTGGGCCCACTAGGACTTGAACCTAGGACCAAGGGATTATGAGTTCAAAAATGCGAATATTCTGTACTCTTCTCTAGCCTTAAACTGTTTGAAATTCCCAATTAAATCAAATACTATCACGACGTTTAATCCTCAGCTCCATGACTGAGTTTGAAATTGGCTTCCTACTATAGTCCTACTAAATGAAAAGGGCACCATCGAAATGGCGCGTATTAAATTATCAAAATCTAAGGTAGATGAGCTGCCATTTACTGAACAAGCAGGTGCGCAGGCTTTTTATTATGACACAGAGCTTAAGGGTTTTGGATTGAGGATAAGTAACAAAACCAAGACGTACATTGCTGAAACAAAGGTGCAAGGTAAGACAGTCAGGGTGTCATTAGGTAGGCATGGCGTGGTGACAGCGGAAGAGGCTAGAAAAGAAGCAAAGGTTCAATTGGCAGCCATGACGAAAGATGTCAATCCGAACCAAGTGCAGCGCGAAAACCGTATTAAGACTATCACCCTTAATGAAGTGTACACGCACTATATGGCTGCGCGTAAATCATTAAAGCCAAGCACAAAGCGTGATTATAAAACATGTATTGAAGTGTATTTGAAAGATTGGATGCATAAACCCATGCTCGATATCACGCGCGATATGGTTGAGAGCAAACATAAAGAAATCAGCGAAAAAAGTGAGGCAAGGGCGAATTTAGCAATGCGATTTCTGCGAGCATTATTTAATTTTGCTGCTGAATATCGCGATGCTAAGGGACGTGTTCTTATTGCGGATAATCCTGTAAGGCGACTATCTGCCAAGAAAATATGGAATAAAATAAAGCTGCGAAGCAACTATATTCAGCCTCATCAACTCAAAGCATGGTGGGATGCAGTTTGGGCACTAAAAAATGATCCAACTAGAGGTAGTACGCAAGATCGTGAGTCAGTTCGTGATTACTTGCTGGTATTGTTATTCACCGGTTTAAGGCGCGAAGAGGCACTGTCTTTGACGTGGGATAATATTAATTTTGAATCAAAAACTTTAAAAATATTTGATACTAAGAACAGGTCCGATCATGAGTTACCTTTGTCTAATTTTCTCTTTAATTTGTTCATGCGGCGCAAGAAAGATAACACCTGTAATTGGGTATTCCCAGGTAGTGGAAAACTAGGGCGTATTATTGATCCAAGAAAATTGATGCAAAAAGTAGAAGAAACCTCTGGTATCTCATTTACCAGCCACGATATGAGGAGAACATTTGCAAGCATAGTTAACATGTTGGGCGATTCAATTAGCTATTATACTGTTAAACGCCTGCTAAATCATAAATCCTCCGATGTTACTGCAGGGTATATTCAGCACAATCCGGAAAAATTGCGTGAGGCAATGCAGGCGGTGTCAGATTTTATATTGAAGAATGTAACTGTTTCGGCTGCTATAGAAGCTGCCTAATCAATAAGGAAAAGCATATGCAAAATATAACGCCAGATTATAAAAATCTGTCATTAAGGGATGGGTTGCTTGTAGAAGAGTTTTCGTTCCTTATTTATGAGGTTGACCCGAAATTGTATGTGGATGCAAAAAAGTACGACATGAGCATAGATTTTAATTTCAGTGATTTGGGGTTACCTCGATTGGTAATCCCATCTTCTTTAGAGGGTATGCTTGACGAACAGAAAATTAAGTTGATTGAAAATGCATATATTATTCTTGAAACAGTAAATTGGAAGGAAAAGTATAAGGGGCATGTTGATAAAAATTCACGGTTAATACATCCGTACCTTTTGGTTCGAGAGGCGCAGTTGAAGGATCTTCCTATTCCTGAAGTTTTTTTTAATTTTATTGAAGAGAGACGACTTAAAGAAAGTGAAATTGGATTATTGGAAGGAAAAGGTAAATCTTCAAAAAGATCACAGGCGCATATTTCTAGGTCTGAGAATAACAAAAATGCTCTTATTGCGGCTATGGCTTATGATGGCTATAACAATGCATTACGTAAACTTGATGGGCTTCCTGAAATTTTGGAAAAAGTGACTGATGAATTAGGGCGCCGTGTTGGCAAAGACACTATTAGAAAAATACTAAATGATGCATCGAGTTTTATACCTGATAAATTAGCAGGCGAGCTATCTAATAAAAAAGCTAATTAGCTTTTACGAATTCTAATTAGCGCCAATATCTATTTTAACCCTCCAAGATAGGACTTGTTTTTAAACAATAGGAACAAGTCTTATGAAATCTGATCGTAATAATACTGAAATGTACCGAGCTCGCTTGTTGCAAGAATTTCAATCCGCGCCGTCTGAAGCGTGGTTCGGACAAGAAGTTGTTGCAGCTATTAGAAATTGTTCTGAAGCCACCATCGAGCGTGATAGATGGTCTGGTGGAGGGGTGCCGTTTGTTAAATGTGGGCGAAGTGTAAGGTATAGCAAGTCTTCAATTTTGGAATGGTTGGCAAGCCACAAGCCTGTTAAATCAACAACGGAAAGTGATGCTAGGGAGGGTAATTAATATGGATAAGACTCAAAACAAAAGCCCCCAGTCTGTTACAGCAGATGTGAGGGCAAATGAAAATGTAATCAAAATCAATGATACTGCACTTTTGAAGAAGGAACAAACTAAAGCCCCGAAAGCTAGTGAGGATGACGGTAAGCCAAAACCGAATAGCACAGCATTATTGTTGGAGCTTGTGAAAAACGGTGACTTTTTTCATGACGAGCAAAAGAAGCCGTACATTACTATCGAGCATGACAACTATGTAACAACATTAGAGATTGATAGTAAATCATTCAGGGATTGGTTAGCCAATGAGTGCTGGAAAGTTTACGGCAGGCTTGCGAATAGCCAAATAGTAACTGATGCATTACAGATAATGAAGGGAAAAGCTTGCTTTGAAGGGCGATGCCTTCCTGTTTTTACGAGAATTGGCTCACTTAACGACAAGATATACATAAATCTGGGTGATCAACAGTGTCATGTTGTTGAGGTTTCGGCAAGTGGATGGGTTGTACTGAATAAGTCTCCAATCAAATTTAAACGAACCCAATGTATGAATCCACTGCCAATACCTACTCCTGGTTATGGCGATATTAATCTGCTCTGGCAGCATTTAAACGTGCCGGAAAGACAGAGACCACTTGTTTTAGCCTGGCTTATCGATTGTTTTATTACTAACACACCATTCCCAATTTTGGTGTTAATGGGCCGTCAGGGTAGTGGTAAAAGTAAAGCACAAGACAAGCTGCGTCACTTGGTAGACCCTAGTGTTGAGAACTTAAGAAATGCACCTAAGTACCGTGATGATATTTTAACGTCCGCAGCAAATAATTGGCTTGTGTCATTTAATAACGTGAGTAATCTGACTAATGATAATCAGGACGATTTATGTTGTTTGTCTACTGGTGGTGGTTTTTCAAAACGTCGATTTTTTAATGATAATGATGAAGTGGTCGTTAGTATAAAGAGACCGGTTATTCTTAATGGTATCGATGATCTTGTTACTAGGCAGGACTTGCTAGATAGGTCGGTGATTATAAGTCTTCCGGAAATAGACCCAAAGATGAGAAAAACGGATGTTGGCCTGGACAGTGCTTTTTTAAAAGATTACCCAGCAATATTTACAGGCTTGCTTGATGCGCTGGTGGCTGTTCTTCGTATATTGCCTACTGTGCAGCTATCGATAAAGCCACGCATGGCTGATTTTGCACATGTTGGGGCTGCGCTTGAAAAGGCGGGTATTGTACCAGTAGGTGTCTTTTTTGATGAGTATAAGAAAAACTATTCTGACAATATGCTTGCTTCACTGCAGGCATCGTCGGTAGCTCTGGTTCTTATTGATTATATGAAAGAGCGTCAATCAATTTATAGCAATTATGCTGGTCTATTAAAGGCACTAGACATCTATCGTCCGCACCGTGCAAGTGATTGGCCATCTTCGCCAAAAGATTTGGCGGCCACTTTGAAACGATTGGAACCTGCTTTGAGGTTTGCAGCTATATTTTTGCGATTTGATAGCAAGCCAAAGAACAATGGGTACCATGTTGAAGTATTCAATATGAATTTATATAAGGAATAGTCAATAAATACGTTCACCATGTTAACTAACTTCATTGACATAATGAGTCGCGGTTAACTTGGTGAACATGATGAACTTGTTTATGAAATTTATATATGTGTGCTTCTGTTAAATACAGGAAAAATACAGGGGGTAAATATGCAATTTAAACCAGGTGAAAGTGGAAATCCTGAAGGGCGACCAAAAGGGTCGTTGAATAAACGGACTCAATTGGTAAGGCTACTTGAACCGAGAGCTGAAGAGTTGGTGAATAAGATGGTTGAGCTTGCTCTTGGGGGTGATAGTAATGCGTTGCGTCTTTGTATCGAGCGTTTAATTCCTAAGGCAAGCAGTAGCCCTATAATTGCTGCGTTACCTGATTTGGATATTAATAAAGCGGGCTCTTCGATTGAAATAATAACAGAAGTAATGAAGCAAATGTTAGCTGGCGAGGTATCGCCTGATCAGGGTAAGGCAATCATCAGTCTGATTGAGGATTATAGAAGGATGCTAGATAGTCGTAAATCATCATTTTTCTTAGAGCCTGATGCTTTTTAGTGAATTTTTATTCAATAAATTGGGGTCGGTTGTACCGATCAGTTGAATTAAAGCATTGATTGTACGTTTGGGACTAATTAACTGTTATCAGCTCCCACGCACATTAAAAACTTGTAGATGCTGATTTAGCATTGCTTGCTTCATAATTACCTACCAACACCTGTTTATTCATTAGCATAGGGAGAAGCCAATCTCGGAGGTTAGATAATTGATTATTTTCAACCTGATTCTTGGCGCACATCATAATTGTGGGTCCTAAAATAGAGCCAAACAGTTCAGCAATATTATTATTATATGCAATAGAGTAATCCATCATTACAGCAGGATTGACTCTTTTATGGCTATTAGATGTGCCTGTTGCAGATTGTGTGCAGTATGTTACAAATGAAGTGTCTCTTGCAATCATGTATATATAATTTTTAATCGCGGTATTTCTAGCTCTCCAAACTACAAACTCAGTAGAACAAATTAAATCATCCATCTTGGTTGGAAAAATTACGCGACGAAACCATGGATTTAATTTGGAAACAAGTATATCTGTGTTCGTGACAATATATTTATTACTTTTTATTTCTACACCTTTCTCAATTTTAAAAGTACCTGACTCATCAAATGCTGGAATGCTATAGTGTTTGAATTCCTTATCAGGATAGTCCATGGGGTTCAGCGATTCATTGCTGATGTCTACAATGTCTGCTAAATTTTTTGCTTCCCATTCTGCTGGAATTTCTCTTTTTAATTTTTTATTCCATACCATTTTCCCGCCACTAGATTTGTATGGGTTGCCATTTTTATCGGGAAAATCAAATTGTATAAACCAATAATTATATAGAGTCCTAGCAAAGGTTTCTAAAGTATTGTTAATTCGGATATTTATATCAATTTTAGAATCCAATGGTGAGAGTGCCGCCGCAATTAATTTCTGGGTAGAGGGTAAATAATTAGGTATGTGGAATTTCAATATTTGCGATTTCTCACCGCGAGGCATTTTGGTGCCTTTTGAACCTTTCATCATGTGATGAAAAAAATCATCTCGGAAGAGAGAGTAGTATAGGAATTTAGAATCATACCCATTTTTAGATTTGAAAACTAAAACATCGGGAGAACATCCACCATCTTTGGTGGCAAACCAAATCTTTTTTAAATAGGGACGTATGTTAGCAACTAGAATATCACCTTTTTTAAATGCAATGAGGGTTGCATTTGGTAATTTTAAAGCTGAAACAATTCCACCCTTATTCGGTAGCATATTATCTGTAGTGACATAATCCTCTTTGCTAATATTAGAGGAATGAATCCTATCTTCGGAGTAAAATGCAGCATCGTCTAAAATTACGTATTCACGCATGGAATAGTTTTTCCAATTGTTTTTTGATATCAAGTTCAAGTTGATGTGATTCAGCAAAAAGGCAGTCTATATTTGATTTGAAAGAAGACATCTTGGCGTGAAATTCATCGGCAGTTATATCAGTATATTCTATTTTAACATCGAAATATTGACCGGCACTAAAAGAGTAAGCCTTATCTTTTATCTGTTCATATGAAACAATCACTGTAAAATCTTCTTTCGCTTCATGGCTCTTAAAGGTATTAATAATTAGATTTTCTTCGTCAACAGATAGAAGTGTTTTGTTATTTTTTCCTTCTTTAATTGTGGTACCCAGTTTAGATGCATCCATTAATACAATGTCACCTTTGGTATTAGCCTTATCAAGAAATAAAACGGAAACATTCGTTCCTGTTGTGGCAAAAATATTGCTTGGCATAGACACTACACCCCGTAACATTTTATTTTCTACAAGCTTTTCACGAATTTTGCGTTCAATCCCACTTTTTGCAGTAATAAAGCCAGTAGGTACTACTATAGCTGCTTTGCCAGTAGGTGATAATGAGTAGATTATGTGCTGAATGAATAGGAGGTAAATTTCCATCTTCTCTTTATCTTTGTCTTTTATTTTTGGTATCCCTGCAAAGAATCGATCGTGGTTTTGTTTTGAATCTAGAGTGTCTCGGTAATCACTAAAGTCTAATTTGAAAGGTGGATTTGAAATAATGTAGTCAAAAGTCATAAGTTTATCGCCAGACTTATGATAAGGATTAAGTAAGGTGTTACCTTGTATAATATTTTGAATTGAATGTACTAGATTATTTAAAATTAAATTCAGTCGTAGCATGCTGCTCGATTTTTGTGAGATATCTTGAGAATATATGGTGCAGCGATCTTCGCCAATCGCATGAGCTAAATTCATCAGTAAAGTTCCTGAGCCTGCAGAAGGGTCGTAACAGGTTACATTGCTGACCGGTTTGTCCACTAAAATTGACGCCATAATTTTTGATACCGCATGGGGTGTGTAATATTCTGCATATTTTCCTCCACCATCTTTGTTGTAATCTTTGATTAAATATTCAAAAATAGTAGAGAAAAAATCAAATTTTTGATTGAAAATCTTTTCGAAGCTAAAATTTACCAATGGGTTAATAATCGCTCGACAAAAGTTGTCGCGCTCTGAGCTATCTGTTATGTAATTACTTAATTCATCAAATAGAATAATTCTTGCACCAGTACCGGTTTTAACGGAAAAAATATCATTATTGAAAATAGAAATATCTCTCAGTGTGTCATCAAATAATTTGGCAAATTCCTCTGAATTTTGTTTATTGTGTAGATAAGATAGGTAATGTTCCCGTTTTAGTTTTGCGCTATCTGGACTCATCCGATAAAGAAGCATTTCGTATTCATTATCAGTATATTTTGCAATTTCTTTTTCCCAACTCTCAGCATTCTTTAATCTGGAATCTAATTGCTTTACTTCATATCCAAATTTGTCATTCATGAACTTGTACAAAAACATTTGCGTTATTATTTTAAATTCATTTCCATCATTACCTAGACCATAGGAGGTACAAACACCTTTTAGGCTATCAATCAATTTTTTTGTTTGAGCAGTAAAATCTTGTGTTGTCATCTATGCGTTCCTTGGTATTCGTTTATGTATTCTTTAACTAGGCAATGGTTGATAAATCTTGCAGATTCAGGCTCCAGAGTGATCTGCGATTTTTTGAAGCTATCAATAACCATTTTCATCATCATGCTTTCAAAATAGCTTTCATTATCTAAAAGACGAGAATTTGTTAAAACTTTTTCATCAGTCTGTTTTTTGATATCACTAAGAGTTTCATGAATTTTTCTTTCTTTATCGCATATGGATTTATTTTCCAATATCCGTTTATGTACGCGTGCATATTTCGCATCGTATTCATATTTTGCTTTTAATAAATTATTTTTACGGTTCAGTTCCGAGATTTTGCTGTATATTTGTTCTAATGTGCCAATATTTTCTTTCATTTCTTCTTGTGTTATTTCATCAAGATTCTTTTTGTCAAATAATCGTTTCAGTTCATCATAGAGCGATGCAAATTGCGGGTCGATTTGATCAAAGTTGTCACATAAGGCTTCGCGTGTTCTGCGCAGAGTATTTTTAAGCTGATCAGCGATTACTAATTCGTCTTCAGAAACTTTACGAAACATAAAGAAAATATTTTCTAAAGCGACATTCAATAAATTAGTAGTGTCTACATTGTTTTGTACTGAATCTTTCAGATTCAATAGATCAAGATGTCTCGCAGCCTCATTATAAAGTTGATTAATTTTTTTAAAATCCAATTTTTCTAATAACTCGAAATGACCATATAAGCGAATAATATTATAGAGATTTTTTGCGCTTTCTAATGCTTTCTTGATTTCAAGTATTTTTTTGCGATCTTCAATTTGATTAATCTGTTGTGAAAATATTTCAGCGTTACTTATATCGTAATGAAACAATGTTTCTTTGATATTTTCTATTTCTTCCTGTATTTCTTCTGCAGATTTAAAGAGATTCGAATAGGTTTGAATTTCATCGCCTAATTCTAACTGGAGCTCATCAAAATACGCTTTATTCGTTGTGTCGAATTCTGTTCGTATGTCTGCGAAATCGACTACAAATCCATATCTAAAGTCTTTATATGGACGATTTACTCGTGTTAGTGTTTGCAGCAGGTTATGGTCCTTAACAACGCGTCCTAAATATAGTTTTTTAAGTCGTTTAGCATCAAATCCGGTGAGCAACATGTTATATACAAATAACAGGTCAATTCTTCCTGCTTTAAAATCGCTCACTTCTTCTTTTCTTTCATCTTTAGACCCTACATGATGAAGAATCAAAGAAGCAGTTAGGCTTTTCTCATGTTTATTTCTATATGTAATGTATTCGGTTGGCTGTTCAGCGACTTTTAGATATTGCGGTACTTCTTCAATAGTTTTTTGAGTAGGATTGTATTTGCTTATGAATATTTCAAATAATTTCCTTGCTTGTTCAGCGCTATCACAGACAACCATGCCGCCAATTGAATGGTCGCCGAAGCGTATTCGGCTCTTAACGAAATCTTGAATAATATAATCCAGCATCGGTTCTACAAATCGTTCGTGAGCGAAGATTAGAGTTTTATTTAGATGGCCTTTTAATACTTCTATTTCTTTTTGTGTATTCCGACCTTATTAGACCACCTATTCCGGTAACATTGGGCCATCCATTCTGATTTTTCTGGGCCACTGGTTCTGGCCGTATTGGATCATCTGTTACGGGACATTGGGCCAGTGATTACGGCGTCATTGGGCTACTTACCAGCTCACGATAGTTTATTTTTTATACAATATCCTCTTGTTTTCAAAGCGAGGGGGTAGTAATCGTGAGATATATAAGTATGCGTAAAATCAGTGAAGTTTTAAGGCAATACCATGAGTTAAAATGCAGCCATCGAGTTATTGCAAGAAGTTTAAATATTGGAAAGACAACCGTTACAAGATACTTAGAACGGGCGAAAGCAGCAGGAATTAATTGGCCTTTGCCGCAATCGATGACAGAAGAAGATTTATACAATCGTCTTTTTCCATCTGCTGTAAAGGTCTCAAGACAGAAGGCATTTCCTGATTGGGAACGGGTCTATAAAGAGCTACGCAAAAAGGGCGTGACCTTACAACTACTCTGGCGAGAATATCGCGATGTTCAGCCGGAGGGCCTGGGTTATTCCCAATTTTGTACCCACTATCGAGCTTATCTCAAGGCGACATCACCCATCATGCGGCAAGTACACAAAGGTGGTGAAAAAACATTTGTAGACTATGCGGGCATGACAGTACCTTGGATTGATCCAGGGACAGGCGAAATTCATGAAGCACAAATTTTTGTAGGCTGTTTAGGCGCATCACAATTTACTTTTGCTGAAGCAACTGCCACGCAGCAAATACCTGATTGGATTCAATCACACGTCAGAATGTGGGAATATTTTGGCGGGGTCAGTGAAATCGTTGTACCAGACAATTTAAAAGCGGGTGTAAAAAAATCTCACCGCTATGATCCCGACATCAATGCAAACTATCAGCATGTGGGCGAGCATTATGGTTTTGCCATTGTTCCTGCGCGTGTTTATGAAGCAAAAGACAAAGCAAAAGTTGAAAATGCGGTTGGTATAGTTGAAAGACAAATTCTTGCGCCAATGCGGCATATCACTTTTACGAGTATTGCTGAAATTAACGCAGCCATCAAACCTCGTCTTGCTGTCCTTAACAATCAATCCTTTCAAAAAATGAAAACATCAAGACGGGCATTATTTGAAGAAATAGATAAATCAGCGCTAAAGCCACTGCCACCCGAAAAATACCAATACGCCGAATGGCAACACGCAAAAGTTCATATCGATTATCATTTTGTATTTGACGATCATTATTACAGCGTGCCGTATAAATATATTCATCATGAAGTTGAGATCCGTGCTACAGCTAACACGGTGGAGTGTTTTTATGAGAGAAAACGTATTGCTTCACATCCACGCAGTTATCATCGGTATAAACACAGCACCATCAAGGAACACATGCCGCCTGCACATCGTGCACATGCGGAATGGTCGCCAGACCGCATGAAGCGATGGGCAAATAAAATTGGCCCGCATACGATGAAGTTTATTGATCGCTTAATCGCCTCGCGCGCGTTTCCAGAACAAGCTTATCGCGCTTGCCTTGGTGTGCTTCGCCTAGGCTCAAGATATGGCGAAAACCGTCTTGAAAAAGCCTGCGCTATCGCCAATGAATCTGGTGCAACACGTTACAGCCAAGTCGAAGCAATATTAAAAAACAAACTTGATACTGTTCCCAATTCTCATTCGACGAATACGCCTGTTATTTCGTCGCATGGAAATATCCGTGGTTCTGACTATTACAAATAAAACTGGAGATAAAAAGATGTTAACTCAACCAACGTTAGAAAAACTAAGAGCGCTAAAATTATCTGGAATGGCAGAAGCTTTTTGTGAACAATTACAAAAACCCATGCCTGATCTGGATTTTGAAGCTCGCTTAGGGTTGTTGATCGATCGTGAATGGTATTTGAGAGAAAACCGCCGCTTAAACAGACGGCTTGCACAAGCAAAACTTAAAGCTCAGGCTTGCATCGAGGACATTGATTTTAAACATACCCGCAATTTAAACAAAACTGTCGTACAAGAACTTGCCCGAGGGCAATGGATTCAACAACACTTGAACTTACTGATTACTGGGCCAACGGGTTGCGGCAAAACTTATATTGCCTGCGCGCTTGCACATAAGACTTGCTTGATTGGCATGTCTGCGCGTTATTATCGACTCCCACGTCTTTGGCATGAATTAAAAATCGCAAAAGCAAATGGTAGCTATGCTAATTGGCTCGCACAACTAGCAAAAATTGATGTTCTTATCTTAGATGATTGGGGATTAGCAACTCCTGACGATGACCAACGCCGCGATCTGTTAGAAATACTTGATGATCGCTACCAACGAAAATCAACTATCATCACCAGTCAGTTACCAATCACACATTGGCATGAACATTTGAATGATGCCACTCTTGCAGACGCTATCCTTGATAGATTAATTCACAACTCAATCAGATTGGAATTAGATGGCGATTCACTTAGAAAAAAACAAAAATCTTTACAGACCGATGAAGTTTAACAGATAATGCCGTCGTGACTGGTAAAGTTGTCCCAATAAACCGGAATCATTGTCCCCTTACGGACTGGAATTAATGGTCCTTTCGATCGGAATACACACTTTTAAAGCTTTTTCAAGCTGCAGCCGATAGTTGGTTTCTATGCCCTCACGTATTAGTCTCAACGTGTAACCATCTGCTATAGATGCGTTGTAGTAATATTTATGAATATAATTCCCAAAAATATCCTTCGTCCGTCGGTCATTGCCTATTAAAGGCGTTCCTGTCAAACCTATCAAAATTGCATTTCTATAGGAGTTAAATAAATTTGCTAAAAAGCTACCTGACGGGTTATAGCTTCTATGAACTTCATCAAGAAAATATACGCGTTGTGTATTTAAATCATAGTCATTTTGGGTTAGAACGTCGGAATCTTCTTTGAACTTTTGGATATTTACTACTGTGATTTCACGTTTTCCAGCTAGGTTGCGGATCGCTTGTCTCAATCTGAAATCTTTTAACAATTCATCTTTAGTGTTTACAGTGTGTACAGTTAAGCCTCTGCTCGTAAATTCAGATTTTGCTTGATTCATGAGATCAATACGATCAACTATGAAATAGAATTTTGGAATTATGTTTTTACGTTGGAAATAATCTGTTAGATAGTGGACATTAAAGTAAGCAAGAGCTGTTTTGCCGCTTCCTTGTGTGTGCCATATAATTCCTTTTTTTATACCATTATCGATTGTGTGTTCTATGGCTTTGGTGGCAAATAGCTGGGGGTAACGCATTATATGTTTTTCAAGGCCGTTTTCAGTGTACACATATGCAAAACCATACCTCAATAACATTGCAATACGATCCCTATAAAAAAGGGACGTTAGTATTCTATTGGTAGGTGAGTTGGGATTTTTATTAGTGTGAAACTCAGGTGAGTGCTTAATTGCTGTAAGATTGTTGTCTTTGAGGATGAAATTCTCCAGTTCATTATTTTCTGGTTTGAGAATAGCTTCTATATCAAGTTTTTCTTCGTCTCTGAAACAATTAAAATTCGCATGAGAGTAAGAAGTAGATGAATAGAATGCTCCTTGTATCGGTTCAATTGATTCAATGTCATATTCCATGTTGTTGGAAAAAACAAGGAGTTGAGAAATGTTTACGAATTTGCGAAATTTTTTGTTCTTGAATCTGGAGTTTATTCTTTCTCTCTCTGCAAGTATTCCATCTGGATTATTAGGTTTCTTTACCTCAACAAATGCGAGAGGTATTCCATTGATTAAAATCGTAATATCGGGTCTGAATTCATCGTCGCCATTTTTATAGGTCAGCTCAGTTACAACGTGAAACGAGTTATTGTTGAAGTTTGCAAAATCAATTAATTTTGGTTCTGTAGTGGATGTAAGCAGATCAAAAAATGCTTTTCCCAGGTCTTCATTATCTAAAGCCAGTGTTATATTTTCCTGAAGCTTTTTAACGTCAGATTTTTCGATTTCTGGATTTATTCGTAGAATGCTCTCTGTAAAAATATCAGTAAATATATTTGTGTTGTTATCATATTTTGTTTTAGATAATGGGAGATAGTTATATCCCAATCTGCACAAATGAAGTATCGCCGGTATTTTTACTCTTGTGTTTTCGTTAAACGACATCTTTAAACATCCTCGGAAGCATTGCCGGATAAAACCCAGGCATCAACCTCATTTTGATTAAAACGCCATTGCTTGCCGACACGATGGGCGGGAATGCGTCCTTTCTCAAGCCAGCGATATATTGTTATCGCGGCAACGCCTAAATGCTTGGCGATTTCACTTACTGTCATCCACTTTTCAGTTGTGCTCATATTGAGTTGAGCCTTACTTATATTGGTTTTTTATGGTGTGATGATTATCAAAGATAAAATATGATAAAACAAGACGAAATTGGTATGTGGTTAAACATATACCTAATTTCCTTTTGATCGGATGAGAGCGGCCTGATTTATTAGCAGGTAATCCGCTTCTAATTTCCGGTTAAAATGCGTAACTATATGTATTAATAAGATTTTTATAATTTAATACTTGTTTATTGCAATCTATAAATTTATAGTTTACTCTAAATTTATATAAATCACTAAATGACCCTAAATCTATGACAACAGTTGTATTTGATAATCCTTTTCGTCCTGGCGCAGGACACAAGCCCCCTTATCTTGCCGGTAGAACGCATGAGCAAGATGAGGTAAGAGCTCTTCTTAAGCAGAAAATTGTAACTCAAAATATTGTGTTAACAGGGTTGCGGGGCGTTGGTAAAACTGTGTTACTCGAATCATTACAGCCCATAGCAGTGCAGGCGAATTGGTTGTGGGCTGGTACAGATTTATCTGAGTCAGCTAGTGTGACGGAAGAGACTCTTGCGGTCCGAATTTTAGCTGATATTTCAAGGATAACATCTACCTTGATTATGGCTGAAAGAACCATGCCTCCTACGATTGGCTTTACGCCACAATCAGAAAAGGTTTCCGAGCCCATCACTTATGATCACTTATATGATCTTTATTTAAAAACCCCAGGGCTGATATCAGATAAATTGAAGAATGTGTTAGAGGTCGTTTGGCATGTGATGCCTGACAAGGAGAAAATTCAGGGTATCGTATTTGCTTATGATGAAGCGCAAAATTTAGCTGATCATGCAAAACAAAAACAATATCCTTTGTCATTGCTGCTGGAGGTTTTTCAATCTTTACAGAGAAAGCAGATTCCATATCTCTTGATTTTGACAGGATTGCCAACTCTATTTCCTAAGTTGGTTGAAGCAAGAACTTATTCTGAGCGAATGTTTCATATTATTTTTTTAAAACAGCTAACCGAGGAAGCAACGAGGCAAGCTATTACAAAACCAATAGAAGATGCAAACTGTCCATTGAAATTTTCATCGGAGGCTGTTAATAAAATTGTAAAGCTTTCCGGTGGATACCCTTACTTTATACAATTTATTTGCAAAGAAACTTTTGACCTTTGGATAACTAAATTACGTCAG
This sequence comes from Aquicella lusitana, assembly GCF_902459475.1. NCBI lineage: Bacteria > Pseudomonadati > Pseudomonadota > Gammaproteobacteria > Legionellales > Coxiellaceae > Aquicella > Aquicella lusitana. The sequence continues at coordinate 301,334 of NZ_LR699114.1, forward strand.
GGCCAAGTTCCATCAATTCCTGAAGAAGATATTATTAGGAAACTTGATTCTGATTTTTTTCAGGGACGGTGGGCAAGAGCGACAGATAGGCAGCGTTCACTATTGCATGTTATCGCCACTTTGAAGATGACCAATGATGAATTTACAGGCCAGGATGTGGCGGAAGCTTCAGAGAGGTTATTATCTAAACCGTTCAGTCCAAGTCGAGTAAATCAAATGTTGGTTGCTCTCTCAATGATTGGTTTGGTGTATAAAAATAGATTTGGTAAATATTCTTTGGCAGTTCCTTTATTAAGTGAGTTTATTTTGCGGCAACCTCCAGTTGTTGATGGGGAGTGATTATTTTTTAAAATGGATGCCGCAAAGCGGGAAGGTCTAATCCAAGAATAGATTCAAGAATTGTTATTTGCTTTAAAGCATGGAGTTGGTAATGGATTTCGAAGTTTATTGTGATGAAAGCCGTCAAGACCTTATAGCGCAGAAAAAAATTGGGCAGTACTTTATGATCGGAAGCCTCTGGCTGCCAGCAAATGTCAGAGAGGATGTTAAAGCTGGTATTGCACAATTACGTCAAAAGCATTCTGTCTGGGGTGAAATAAAGTGGAGCAAAATCTCACCTTCTAAGAAGGATTTTTATCTTGGGCTTATTGATCTGTTTATTTCTTACCAAGACAAATTGCGGTTTAGATGCATTGCGATTGAATCTAGTAAAGTGGATTTAGGTTGGCATAATCACGATAAAGAGCTAGGTTTTTACAAATTTTATTATCAGTTGTTGCATCACTGGATTTTGGATTTAAATACATACACAATTTTCTGCGACACAAAAACTAATCGTGATCCTTCAAGGCTCAAAGTATTGTCGGAATGCTTGTCTAGTGCCAATCTCACGGCAAAGATTAACTTTATACAAGCATTACCTTCTCATCAGGTTGCATTGATACAGTTCACGGATTTTTTGCTAGGCATAGTAAGTGCCAAAATGAATGATGGAACGAACAGCCAAGCTAAACTTGAAGTTATTACGCACCTTGAGCAAGAATTGCACCACAAATTGCGGCCGACTGTTCAACGCGAAGAAAAATTTAATATTTTCAAAATTAGGTTAGAAGGGGGGTGGTAATGTCGATGCCTGCCCTGACTATCTATGCCACAGTTGCAGAGTATAAGCAGCATTATGAAAAGCATTATTGCCAAGAGAAAATACTCACTTTTGATGGGATCAGGGTATATTTTCGCCAGTCGAAATTTGGTCATGTATTCTATGAGTCATCGGCTAAGGATGGCAAGAAAGATCAATTTTCAAAAATTCGTGCTGAGCGAATTGGTTGGATAAGAGCGACTCTTGAAAATCCTAAAGCGGAACTTTATCAGGGATGGAATAAAGACGGAAAGGTATACGATAGCACTCGACGAGTAAGCATTGTGTATGGGGATTTCATTGTAGTTATCAGGATGAATAAAACCGATTCGCAAGGGAAACCCTTAACCGCAGATTTTGTGACGGCATATGTTGCTAATAAAGGTAGTATTAAAAAGATTAAGGGTTCGCCGAAATGGATCAAAATCTAGGGGAATGGGCGGTCGCTGATTTGCTATGCTGGCTCGGCGACCGAAGCCTCTGTACGTTCCAAGCCGATAGGCAAAGAACCATATTTGAATTATAGCGCATCTTTGATTGATTTGAACAGTTCTATCTTTCCTACTATAGTCCTACTAAAACTGGCTCTACCCCAAATAAGGGGGCATTTTAATCGTAAATAACATACCTTACTTGTTGAATGGACAAGGAAAAGGAGATTAAAAATGCCCCAAAAGGATATTATCCTAAGTTTACCCGGCTTTACCATCAAAAATGTCAGTGGTCATAACCCGATAATTATTGATGTTCCTTATCGAAACAAACCATGATGCCCAGCTTGTAATGGCAGGAACGTGCGCAAGAAGGCTAGCTTCATTCGGCGTGTTCGTCATGAGCCGATAGGGCATAGACAAACAGTGTTGCGCTTTAAAGCTTATAAACTCTATTGCCATACCTGCCAGCGTTACTTTAACCAGCAGTTCCCTGGTATCAATAAGTATCAGCGAGCAACAGAACGCCTGCATAATCACCTTTATCATCGACACACGGAAGGTGTTTCGCAACAGTCTCTCGCTCGTGACTTTAAAATGGGTAAAGCAACCATTGAGCGCTGGTACCATCAGCAATATGTGCTTGCTCACAAAGAAATTGATGTTCGACACTGTCCAACAGTGCTTGGCATTGATGAGCATTTCTTTAGTAAAAAACAGGGTTATGCCACCACGTTTTGTAATCTCAGAAAACATAAAATATTCGACATCGTTAAAGGTCGATCGGCAAAAGATTTGGCAAGCTATTTAGATCGACTACCCGGAAAAGATCGCGTAAAAGTCGTCTGTATTGACTTAAGTAGCACATATCGAAGTATCGTGCATCAGTATTTCCCTAATGCCAAAATCGTTGCTGATCGCTTCCATGTGATTCGACTCATGCACCATATGTGTATGCAGACTTATCAGGAAATTGATCCCAAAATGAAAAATAAACGAGGGTTATTAGCAGCACTCAGAACTAACCCAGACAATCTCACTTCAGACAGATTGAAAAAGCGTGATCAGTATTTAAATGAGCATCCTGCAACTGCTGCCATATACCATTTTAAACGGCGCTTGCATCGATTGTTAATGAAAAAAACAGTGTTCAAAAGTCGTTGCCAGCGGCTAATTCCAGTATTTTTAAAAATGGTTACAGCATTGAAACAGAGTCCATTTAAACGATTAGTAACGCTTGGCAAAACACTTTATCAATGGCGTGAGGAGGTGGTACGTATGTGGCGATTCACAAAGAACAATGGAATAACGGAAGGCTTCCATCGGAAGATGAAATTAATACAGCGACGAGCATATGGGTTTCGGAACTTTGAAAACTATCGGTTACGTGTTAGGGTGCTGTGTTCGTAAATGGTGTGCCCCCTGAAATGGGAAAGACCCTGAAATTAATACAGCGACGAGCATATGGGTTTCGGAACTTTGAAAACTATCGGTTACGTGTTAGGGTGCTGTGTTCGTAAATGGTGTGCCCCCTGAAATGGGAAAGACCCCGAGAAACACTCGAACCTCTTGATTCAACACTGGGCCCACTAGGACTTGAACCTAGGACCAAGGGATTATGAGTCCCCTGCTCTGACCAACTGAGCTATGGGCCCGTGAAGGAACTTGGAGGTGGGAAGTATACACGGGAGAAAATGGCTTTGTCACTATTCCCGGTGATGCGCCCTAAGGGCAGTGGCATTTATTGCGCAGGAACGGGTTTATTCGTCGTGTCAGCGGCGAGGCGGATCTCTTTCTGTACAGTTTTATCCGGCACGAGGCCGAGCTCAGTTTGGGCGAAGTCACGTGGCAATTGGCGTAACAGTGCAAGAAACGTACCGTTTGTCCAGCCGAAGCCGATGACATTTACTTTGTAGCCTACTTTGATTTGCGTTTGTGACGAACCTGAAATCACATTGTATTTTTCCCAGATGGTCTGATCCCGTGCAAAATTATGCAGTACCATGGAGAGAAACTTGGAAGAGATGCGATTGGCATGCTGCTTGTAGCCGTACTGGTATAAGCCTTCAACGGTAATCAGCTGAAGGGGCGCCCAGCCATAAGGATAGTCCCATTGCACGCCTGACTCATGCAGGCTGGTCACGACGCCGCCGGACTTCTCAAATAGCGTCAGGTTAGCCGTGAGTTTGGCCGCCTGGTCGCGCGAGGCAAGTCCTGCCCACAGCGGGTAAAAAGCAGAGGCGTAGGCATCGCTTGACTGGCGTTTAAGACGTGCATTGTAGTCATAATAAAGACCCTGCTTATCATTCCACAGATAACGGTTTATCAGCTTGCGCCTTTGGCAAGCGCGTTTGCGCCATATTTTTGCTTGTTGCTTCCTGCCAAGTTGTTTGCTCATCCACGCCAGGTCTTTTTCGGCTTTGTAAAGCAGGCTGTTCAAGTCAACCGGTGCATAATCCAGCGTGTCAGCGCCAAAAGGGCCGAAGCGGAACGAAATATCGAAACCCGATTCACGCATGGCGCGGTCGCCTTGATAAAAGCGGGCATTGAGTGTGACGGCTTTCTTTTTGCAATGCCGATTTTGTTTTTTGCCGGGCGGACAATGCATGACAATATGTTTTTTTGTGTCTGCGCGCGAAACATATTCAAGATAATTTTTACCAACGTGTGGATGATGTAAAAAATAGCGGATGACATCTTCATAATACGTCACCATCGTGTCGTCCAGTTCAGGTACCGGGCCCTGACCGAAATCATAAAAGCGCGACAATCCTGTGTTGCCAGCGAGATGCGGTGAACGTGTCCATAAATTATAATCTCTGACTGCATAGCCATAGGCTTTTTTCAGCCACGCCAGATTCGCGCGGTGGTGTTTTTTTTCAGCTTCATACAGTGCGCGAATCATGGATGTTAGAAAGGGCAACTGACTGCGGGTGAGATAATACGTCCTGTTGCCATTTAACACGCTGCCGTAATGCTCAATCTCGAAAAAAAAGTTCTCGATCATGTTGTGCGCGAGGTCGAATTTTTTATCTTCCAGCAACCCGCGAATGATGAAATAACTGTCCCAGCCATACATTTCATTAAACATGCCGCCAGGGACGACATAGGGGTGCGGCAGGTAAAGCAATCCAGCAGGTTGGATGTTGTTAGCATCGATTTCGCCGAGTTGCGTAATTTTACGAGGAAGGCGCTTCAGGGTCAGCGAACAACGTTTTTGTAAATCCTGTATAGGCCGGGTGAGCGGGAAATCAGCCGGGATATAAAGGATCGAATGCATGTGCGTTTTGGGGTCTGTAAAGGTATGGCAATCCTCAATAGACCGTTTCAGTTCGCTCCATCCATTCGAAATATAATCCAGAATATGATAAGGGTTGCTTGCCTTATAAAGCTGGGCATTATTTTCAGCACAAACCCATGCGGGCAGGCAGAGCGCCACCAGCAACAGTATGATTGAAATAATGCCGTTTCGTTTCATCACACAGGTTATAAGAAGAAGTCAGTCCTCATTGTGTCAGACTTTTTTGCAAAGTTCGATGATGAAATAACGGTTTTTACCACCCGCCGCCACCACCGCCGCCGCCACCGCCGCCCGAAGAACCGCCGCCACCGCTTGCGGAAGAAGAGGAAGAGATGGATGAAGTCGCAAGCGCGCTGCTCAAGCCGCTGTTTAAAAAGACAGGCAGCGTGGCAGCTGTTGTCCCTGTCCACACATCGCCTGAATACCACTGTGGCCGATATGTTTGAGGATCCCTGCCTGCCTGAACAAGCAGATGGTTAAATTTTTCACCCCATTCATTTTCAACATTGAGTGCAATGGCATAGGGTAGGTATTTTTCAAATTGTTCCGGCGTTTGTTCTGGCGGCGTGAATTGTTCAAGCCGATAACGCTCCGTCGTGGATAAAAAGCGTTTGAATCCTTCGATCTGATCCATGAGCTTGCGTCCAGCTGGAGTAGGCGCTTTGAGCAGGCGAAAAAAAACAATATTAGCGATGACAATGATGAGTAATAGCAAGAGTAGGCTGATTGGGAGCACGCGTGAAAACATAATAAGCCCTGCTATTTCACCGCCAAAAAAAGGAATCGCGAATAACGTAGCCAAGCTGGCGGAGAAGATATAGCGGAACGAAGGCATGTAATAAGCGTGCTGAATCCCCCGCCATGCCATCAGAAAAAGCATGGTGCAGGCAAAGGTCCAGATACTTAGCCAGATCACAGCAAAAAGCGCCGCAGCATGATCATGCGAGGCGCCAACTGCTGCGAAAAAAGCAAGCAGAGTCAGGACCAGTCCGGGTAGAAGATAAGAAGTGTTTGTAATGAAGTACTGATCTGCACACGTTTTTTTTAAGGTTGTTTTAAAATCCTTTTTGGCTTGATTAATCACTGAAGCGTTACTTGATTGAAGCTGAAAAGAAGATTTTGTCTCAAAGAACCGGCGGCCAAGGACGGATTCTTCAGGAGAGAGGAGATTATCCTCGTCTGTTTTAGTTAACACAAAGGTATCATCTTTATTTTGAATAGTGAGATACCCTTTGGTTGCCATGCTGAGCAGCGCAGCAGTCAGTGCCTTGGTGTCATAACCCATGCGGCGAATATAGCGGAGAACGGCAGGTGTAAGGTTTTCTGGCGGTTCAAAAAGCGGGATGATTGTCCCCGGACGCAGGTCCCGTCCCACCATATACCAGACAATGAAATAATAAACCAACAGAATCAGTCCAATTTCAATGGCAATCCATCCGCCACGATTGACATATAGCTGGTTTTTTAACTGTGTTCCTATACCCGGGTGGTGAATAATGCCTTTAGGCCAGGCGACGGCAATGGTCAGGCCATCACCCGGCATCAGGGGACGA